>NZ_JNCF01000001.1 GCF_000770585.1 Legionella norrlandica
GGTTACCGTTGAAAGCAAACTTATAAAGCCTATTATCATCCATATCAATTTTGTAGCCTTAAAATTCACTTGATATTCACTCCTTTGATGTCAGTTTCAATTGAGTTTCATTAGAGCTCTTGCCTAACCTGCATCTTTTGTATTATTGCTTCGTTGCAAGCATTTCTCCTGTGCTCATTTACTTCATGTAAACTCCGCTTGCACTAATTCAAAATCTATAGATTAGGCAAGAGCTCTATTATTTCATAGTTCCAGAATAACTTAAAATTAATCTCCTACCAATCCCTTACTTTTCCCTCATGCCAAAAATAGCCACTTTTCTTTTCCTTAGTGATTAATTCATAAATTTCTTGCGCTGTTTCTGCCGGAAGTTTAGGAGCATTTTTTGTTCCCATGTCTGTTTTAACCCAACCAGGATCAAAACTAGAAACAGTAATTTGGGGTAATCTTTCAGCAAGTAATTTGGTATACATGTTCAAACTGGCTTTTGACATTTTATAATGAGGTTGAAATGGCGAATTATTAGAACTGAATGCCCCCCACCCTGATGATATGTTAACTATTTGTGCTCTATTATTTAATTTAGAAAGACATTTTTCTGTCAACTCAACCGTTCCAAATAGATTAATGGAAAAAGTTTCCCTTAGTTGGGAGATATCAATTTTTTCTTCATTCCAGTCTTCTAGCAGTACTGCGGCATTATTAATTAATACATCAATTTTAGGTAGTTTTTTCACAAAGTCATTAATTTGTTCTGGGCTAGCTAGATTTAGCCTATATACTTTCAAATGCTCATGGGTAATAGGAGAAAAGCCTGTTGTTGAAGTACCAATGACAAACCAACCTTTATCTAGAAAGGTTTTGGCTATTTCAAAGCCTATTCCTCTGCTTATTCCCGTTATAACAAGAGTCTTCAATTCAATTCCTTTAAAAAATTCTAAGATCTTCCACCTGACCTAAATTATTCTTTCTATGATTTGTTCATCATACATCAACTCAAGGTCCTATCAATTTTTGGTTACTATGGAGACAACTTTAATTTGTTCTTTAATTCAAGGAATTCACAATACTATACACAAGGTTATCCACAGATTTTGTGGATAACCATCTACTCCAAGCGAAACAAGAAAAGTCTCATTATCCTTATAAACACAGGGCAAGGTAAATATTAATAGAATTTAGATATATATAATTAAAAGATAAATAAAAAAGTTATCCACACATGGGATAAAGAGGACTCTTGAGGAATTTCGTCTATAATAGCAAAGAAAAAATGAAAAAACAGTCTTGACTTAAGTTTTTTCAAAAAATTTTTAGGGTATATGGCGATGCTCCCTAGAGACTTATTTGCATAGGCGCCAGGGAACAATTGTCAGAAGACCCTATAATCTATCCTATATGCAGTCATAAAAAATGACATCTCTACCTATTTGCTTAATCATAGCTGCTCAAAACAACTAACTGCTTATTTTTAATGTTTAAAACAAGAACTAATTTAAGTGTTTATTTATTGGTCATTATGATACAATTCGGAAAAATTTGCTTCATTAGGAGAATTAATATGTTTTTTAATAGAATCATTTCGCGGGTGGTCGGGTGTTTTTTAATATTATTTCAATTGCCGGCTCAGAGTCATGGCCTTATCGAAAAACCAGGTTCCCGAGAATATTTTTGCGGTAAAGTCACTCAGCCGCATCATATAGAACCAGGTAACACATTGCCCTATGAAGCATGTCGTCCAATTTTGACAAAACAAGACGGAACTTATAATCTTGATGTTTACCAATTTATGAGTGTCTTAAGCCATACTCGCGGTTATTATCAAAATAACAATTTACCACAACATGTCTGTGGATATGATAGTGAAGCCTTTAAGGGTGGAGCAACGCCTTGGGATGCTGCAATCAATTGGCCGACCAACAAAATAACCTCAGGAGAACAAGAGTTTGTTTGGGATATATCTTATGGCCCTCATTTTAGTGACACAGAACATTTTCGCTATTGGATTACTAAGGCAGATTATCAATTTAAGGAAAATCAACCATTACAATGGAGCGATTTAGAAACAGAACCGTTTTGTGAATTCACATGGGATGACAACAACCCGCCACAAGATAAAAACACTATTTGGGCAGATAAAATAAATAATAAATTTCATATGACATGTCAGGTACCAGAACGTTCCGGCCGCCATGTGATATATGCAGAATGGGGTAGAAACCAGGATACAAATGAAAGATTCCATTCTTGTATTGACATTGTTTATTAAGTGGCACTTGTAGAGTGGACTCTAGTTCCACTCTCTCTTTTTCTCATGAATGCCAATCTTATGAAGGGGATCAGCCTAGTGTGTGTACATAGCCCCGATTTTAGGACAACATTAGTTCCTTTTCTAATTTTGCAGTTGATTTAATGAATCAGGAAGCTGTTGAGTTTCAGGCTTTTCTTTTCTGGAAAAGAGGGAAAAGTTCGACATAAACTCAATTTTTACTTTCTGGAGTGAAATGCGATCATGGGACGAGAGCACTGCAATGTGGTCTCGTCACCTACACAATATTCATTCAAAGATGATTATTTATGATGTTGCTAAAAATAGTTAATAGCTATTCCCAATCTTAGTGATGGAGTATTTTTTTTAAGAGAATAGCGTCTTCTACACTGCTTTTATCTTTATAATAATTTTTTTTAATTTCTATCCTTTCAAATCCCATCGTCTCATAAAGATGCAATGCAGCACTATTGCTTGGTCTAACTTCTAAAATCACAGATTCAGTCTGGGTATATTGGGATAGGGAATATAAAAGTGTTTGTAATAATTTTCTTCCTAAACCTTTTGATTGCAATGGCTTGGCAATGCATAAATTTAAAATATGACAACAATTATTACTTATTCTGGAGATAATGTATCCAGCAAGGATTGCGCTATCACCATTATTTATTTCAAGAACCCTGCAATCGTAACCAACAAGAACGCAATCCCTTAGTATATCTTTACTCCATGGGGCGATGTGAACATTAGATTCAATAGAATAAACATTTTCAATATCACTATCTTTCATTCTACGAATGTTTAATATCATTCAACACTCCCGGGAAACGATTGCTTAGCATATAAAATCATTGATAATGAATTAAATATTAGTAAATACACAACTCATATTAAAGTGATAGATGATTCTCCACCATCTCTATATTTTAATTATATACATAAAATATTTTTCCTTGGTTTGGAACCCAATCTATTTGTTATGAGCTGGTTATACAAAACTGTTGACATTTCATCGTAAACACCATGCTCCGTGGTTAGTGCTCAAGAATAAAGGTCAACAGCTATGGCTATTCTAAACTATTTTTTCTTTTTTTTGGGTAAATAGAGATCGGTAATCGTACCCTCAAAAGCTTCTGCTGATTGAGCAATAGTTTCCGAAAGTGTTGGGTGAGGATGAATAGTAAGAGCAATATCTTCGACATCACAGCACATTTCAATTGCCAAAGCCGCTTCAGAGATCAGATCACCAGCATTCACGCCAACAATACCGGCACCCAAAATGCGATTAGTCTCAGGACAGAATAGTAATTTAGTCATTCCTTCTTCTCGTCCATACTAAGGGCACGGCCGCTAGCAGCCCATGGGAATGTTGCTTTTTCATAGTTTATTCCTTTTGCTTTGGCTTCTTTTTCAGTTAAGCCTGCCCAAGCTAATTCGGGATCTGTGTAAGCAACGCTCGCGATGCATTTAGGCTCAAAATAATGTTTTTTCCCTGCTATGACTTCAGCAGCCACTTTGCCCTCAGGAATAGCTTTGTGGGCAAGCATAGGTTGACCGTTCACGTCACCAATAGCAAAGATATGAGAAACATTTGTTCTTAATTGCTTATCAACTGGAATAAAACCACGCTCATCTACTTTGACCCCAGCCTTCTCTGCATCAATTGTTCCGCCGTTTGGTTTTCTTCCTACTGCAACAAGCACTTGCTGGAAGCAAAGTGGCTTATCGGTAGGATGTTCTCCTTCCATAGAAACATAAATACCGTCCTTTTTAGCTTCAACAGCAGTTACCTTGGTTTTTAACAAAAATTTAACACCTTTTTTAGCCATTCGTTTTTGTAGTATGTTGACTAAGTCGGTATCAGCACTTGGAATTAATTGATCCATAAATTCAACAACTGTTACATTGACTCCTAGTGAAGAGTAAACCGTTGCCATTTCCAGACCAATAATACCTCCACCTAATACGAGTAAATCACCTTTGATATCAGCCAGTTCTAATGCGCCAGTAGAACTAAATATTCGCTTGTCTTCTGGTATGAATGGCAGCTTGATGGATTCTGAGCCTACAGCAATGATGGCATTATCAAATTCAATTTCTACAGGCCCTTCTTTCGTTTCAACAACCATTTGGTGGGCCCCTGTAAACTTACCTGTTCCTGTTACTACTTCTACTTTCCTTTGCTTAGCGAGAGCCTTTAGGCCACCTGTTAGCTTCGCAATCACTGAGTTTTTCCAGGCCACTAATTTTGTGCTATCCAATTTAGGTTTACCAAACGAAACACCTTGATCAGACATCTCGTGAGCTTCATCTACTACTTTAGCAATATGCAATAGAGCTTTCGATGGGATACAACCAACATTTAAACAGACACCGCCAAGTGAATCAAAGCGTTCAACTAGAACCACTTTTTTATCTAAATCAGCAGCTCTAAAAGCCGCTGTATAGCCGCCAGGACCACTACCTAGTACCACTACTTCAGTTTTAATTTTATTAGCCATTTGAAGCCTCGTTTTTAAAAATTATGTTTTTAACCTGCGGGTTGAGGATTATTGAGCCAACATCAGCAGTCCATCCAATATTCTCTGTTGGGTCAATGACCAAACCTACAATCTATTTGTTACCTAGCAAAGTAGAGAGCTTCTATTACTCTCAGAGTAAAACTCTTCTAATATCACTTAAGCAATCACAGAGGAAACGGGTAAATCGAGCGGCTTCAGCGCCATCAATTACTCTGTGATCATAAGACAGAGAGAGTGGTAACATTAATCTAGGCTTGAATTCTCTATTATCATAAACGGGTTTTATTATTGACTTCGACAAACCTAAAATAGCCACTTCGGGACTATTCACAATGGGAGTAAATGCCGTTCCACCTATTCCACCCAAGCTAGAAATTGTAAAACAACCACCTGACATATCAGCAGGGGTTAATCCTTTTTCACGGGCTTTCGTACTTAACCTAGACATCTCCTTTGCAATATCAACGACAGTTAATTTGTCAACATTTTTTATAACAGGCACTACAAGGCCATTAGGAGTGTCTACTGCTATACCTATATTACAATATTTCTTATAAATTAAATTATCTCCAGTTACATCTAATGATGAGTTAAACTGTGGGTAAACCTGAAGTGCTTTACTGACCACACTGCAAACGAAAGCTAATAGGGTTAATTTATAGTCTTGATTCTTCACTTTTTCAGATTCTGATTTTCTAAAAGCTTCCAAATCAGTAATATCTGCTTCATCAAATTGAGTAACATGAGGAATAGTTACCCATGAGCGATGAACGTTCACTCCTGTAAGCTTTTTAATTTTATTTAATGGTTTGGTTTCAATAGCACCAAATTTACTAAAATCAATTACAGGATTTGTTGGCAGGTTAAATCCCCCAGCTGCTGGTTTTTCACTTAGACGTTTTTTGACATACTCTTGAAGATCTTCTTTTGTAATACGTGACTTACGCCCACTCCCCTGAACCTGGGATAAATCAACACCAAGTTCTCTTGCCATTCGTCTCACTGCAGGACCGGCTGCTATCACAACACTTGCTGATTCTGTTGTTTCTAGAGTACTTGTTGTTAATTGTTCAGATTTTAGTTTTTCTTTCGATTCTTCTGCTGCTTGATCTTCGACAGGTTTTTCCGGGGCTTTTTTATTCTCGGTTTTTCCCGACTCTGTTGTTGTTTCTAAAATTAAAATAGGAGTACCTTGAGATACTTTATCCCCTAATTTTATTTTCAGTTCTTTTACTATACCTGCATAGGGCGCAGGGATATCCATAGTCGCTTTATCGCCTTCCAAGGTAATTAAGGCCTGATCCTTCCCTATTTCCATACCTGGTTTGACTAAAATATCTATGACATCAACATTGGTAGCGCCACCAATATCTGGAATTGATACCTCAATGTCCTTTGTTTCATTTGTTGATGTTGCCTTTTTTGATTCGCCAGGTTGTTCTTCCTGGCTCTTTAGTAAGGGCTTTTTTTCTGATACAGGTTTATGCTCCACTGATTCTTTTGTATTTTCATCGTTATCTGATTTTGCTTTAATAATCAGATCACCTTCAGATACTTTGTCACCGACTTTGACAAGAATCTGTTCTACTGTACCAGCAATTGGGGAAGGAATATCCATACTGGCTTTTTCAGATTCAAGGGTAACCAAGGGAGTATCGACTTCAATGGAATCCCCTTCCTTAACTAAAACCTCGATTACATCAACTTGAGTAGCACCACCAATATCAGGAATTTTAATTTCACTTTCTTTTGTCATATTTTTCCTCAGCGTTCAGTTAAACTGAAACCATATTTTGCTTTAATTGTTTGTTTAACTAATGGGTCACTGGATCTAATTTGTCCGGATTTATATCGTACCGTTTCATAGCATCAATCACTTTTGATTTGTCTAATACTCCCTCAGCTACAAGCGCATTTAGTGCAGATAAAACAATAAATTTTGCATCAACTTCAAAGAAATGACGCAATTGCTCACGGGTATCACTTCTGCCATAGCCATCTGTCCCTAATGTGACATAACGATTAGGTACTAAAGATCTTATTTGATCAGCATAAATACGCATATAATCCGTCGCTGCTATCACTGGGCCACTGCGTCCTTTCAACTGGGAGGTAACATAGCTTTCTTTGGCTTTATTTTTAGGATGCATATTATTGTACCGCTCAACTGCTAAGCCATCTCTACGTAATTCATTGAAACTGGTTACACTCCAGATATCCGAAGTTATGGAAAAATCCTCTTCCAGAATCTGAGAAGCCTTTATAACCTCGCGCAAAATAGTTCCACAACCCATTAATTGAACGTGAGTTTTTGATTTTTTCTTATGTTCTTTTAAGAGATACATGCCTTTGATAATTCCCTCTTCTACTCCTTTAGGCATATCTGGATGAGTGTAATTTTCATTCATAACCGTGATGTAATAGAACACATTTTCCTGTTTCTCATACATACGATGTAAACCGTTTTGGATAATAACCGCTAGTTCATAAGCATAAGTAGGATCGTAGGAAATGCAATTGGGTATAGTTGATGCAAGAATATGGCTATGCCCATCCTGATGCTGCAACCCTTCGCCAGCTAATGTTGTACGCCCTGCTGTCCCTCCCAACAAAAAGCCTCTGGCCTGCATATCCCCAGCAGCCCATGCCAAATCACCTATCCGTTGGAAACCGAACATAGAGTAATAAATATAGAATGGAATCATCGCCAGTTTATTAGAACTATAGGAAGTAGCTGCAGCAATCCAAGAACAAAATGCTCCAGCTTCATTGATGCCTTCTTCGAGAATTTGTCCATCAACTGCTTCACGATAATACATTACTTGTTCACGATCTACCGGGGTATAGAGTTGTCCTACAGGAGAATATATTCCGATTTGTCTAAAAAGTCCCTCCATACCAAATGTTCTGCATTCATCTGGCACTATGGGCACTATTCTGGAACTGATCTCCTTATTTTTAAGCAGGATTGAAAGAATTCGCACAAAAGCCATAGTAGTTGAGATTTCTCGATCTCCTAATCCTTTGGTAACTGAAGAAAATTCTTCCAAATTGGGTATGGTTAAGGGGTCTACTTTAGTAGAACGATGAGGTAAATAACCACCTAAAGCTTCCCTTTGTTTTTTTATATACTTGATCTCTGGACTATCATCATCGGGTTTATAAAAAGGAATATCAGCAATTTTATCGTCACTAATTGGAATACTAAAACGATCACGGAACGCTTTTAGTTGCTCTATAGTCATCTTTTTTTGTTGATGAGTAATATTTTGACCCTCTCCTGCTGCTCCCATTCCATAGCCTTTAATGGTTTTAGCAAGAATGACTGTGGGTGTTCCTTTATGTTCGACAGCTTTTGCATAAGCAGCATATACTTTTTGTGGATCATGGCCCCCACGATTCAAGCGCCAGATTTCCTCATCGGACATATTCTCGACCATTTTCTTTAACTCAGGATATTGATTAAAGAAGTGTTGTCTTACATAAGATCCGTCATTGGCCTTATAAGATTGATAATCTCCATCCAGACATTCTTCCATCCTTTTTTGCAGCCACCCTTCCTTATCACGAGCTAATAAGGGATCCCAACGTCCGCCCCATATGACTTTGATGACATTCCATCCAGCACCACGAAATAACCCTTCAAGCTCCTGGATTATTTTACCGTTACCACGTACAGGCCCATCAAGTCTTTGCAAATTGCAATTCACTACAAAAATAAGATTATCCAGTTTTTCTCTTGCTGCAATGCTAAGGGCACCTACTGATTCAGGTTCGTCCATTTCACCATCACCTAAAAAAGCCCATACCTTGCGACCTTCTGCCTTGACTAGCCCTCTATTTTCCAGGTACTTGAGAAAACGAGCTTGATAGATAGCCTGCAAAGGCCCTAGTCCCATGGAGACAGTGGGGAACTGCCAAAAATCATTCATCAGCCAAGGGTGAGGGTAAGAAGATAAACCATTGACTTCTACTTCTTGTCTAAATTTTTCAAGTTGTTGTTCAGTTAATCTGCCTTCTAAAAATGCTCTGGCATAAATACCTGGAGCAGAATGCCCCTGGATGTAAAGTAAATCTCCACCATTTTGGCCTTGGGGGCCTTTAAAAAAATAATTAAACCCAGTTTCATATAATGTAGAAGCAGAAGCATAGGAAGCAATATGTCCGCCAAGCTCAGCTGCATATTTTCCCGCTCTAAGAACCATAGCAACAGCATTCCAACGAATCAAAGCATTTATCCGTTTTCCTATCCCTTCATCAGGAGGCATTTGTTTCTCTTCATAGGGCTTTATAGTATTTCTATAAGGAGTGTTAATTGAGCTTGTTAATTTAACCCCTTCAGCATTTGCCTTGTTTAAGAGCTGCTGCAGAAGAAATGAGGCACGATCAGTACCATCATTAATCAATACGGCTTGTAGGGCATCCAGCCATTCGCGTGTTTCTATTGGATCCAGATCTAAATTGGTTTCATTTGCCATGAAAAAGTTCCCCAACAATCGATAATTTTTAAGAACAGTATGGTACTGGCAGCAATCTTTTTTGGATTACGCCAGTGCAACCTTGATTACATACATTAAAATCAGCCGCACAGTTACAAGTTACTTTGCGGCATTGTAGTGGATCACGGTAAGATTGCAACCCACGAGTAATGTACCCCCCTCGTACTTCAATCTCATGAAGATATTTCAGATAATTTTTTTGGGCGGAAATAGTTGCCGAAGAAGAACAATTTCGACAGTTATTGGTGCAATTTTGTTTACAGTATTCTAAATGTTCTAGACAAATTTGCTGACATTGATTCAAACTTTTGTGATGAGTAATTTTGTTCTTTAGTGTAGTACAAGCAGAAAGCCCTATTATTACAAAGCAAAAACACAAGCGAAATACAATGTTCATAACCAAGTCCTATATTGATTTAATATGAAATAGAGCATTACAGCCAGGCTACTAATGTAAATAATGCAATAAAAACTAATAATACTATAGTGGCATGCTCTACAAGGTTTTCAGCAACAACCATAGGTACTTCATCGGTATCATTGATACGAACAGCTTGCAATCCACATTCACTCAATATTTCATCATTCAAATTGGGGTGAGCGAATGCGTAGTGAATGAATAAATTGAATCCGCGTTGAAAATTTCCTACTAATAAAAAAAGCAATGCCGTTATTCTAGCTGGAATCCATTCAAGAATTTCAGCAACTTGTATGGCCTGTGGATTAATCGAATTAAGACCTTTACATAAAGTAGTTAATCTATAAGTTAAGACAGCAATAGGCCCAGCAATGATATACCAGAATATCACTGCAAATAATTGGCTATTGACTTCTGCAAAATATTCCCCAATAGAGTCTACTTCAGATTGATCATTGCTTTTTACAATAATCGGATAAAAAGCATTCTGAGGCCCTAAGCAATAGTAAAAAACAAAAAGATTAAAAACTAACCCGAATAAACCAAAAAAAATACTTTCGAAAGAAAAATAAATAAGTGATACAAGAAGAATAATAGGTAATACGGTAGCCGCTAATTCTAACCATGGATTAGCAAAATACTGGTTTCTATCAATGGTTTTCTTTAAAAATAGATAATAGTCATTAAACCAGAAAAATCGCTGATAAGAAATTGAATGGATTAAAAACCGCTCACTGAGCAAGCACAATACTATTACCAATAATTTCATTCTATTAATCCTTACGCATTTTTTCAGATAAAGCTATAGGTGTTGGATATTTTAATACAACAAGGTACGATGAAACGATAAAAGTTAAAATGGTGGTTGCCTGAATTAAATTAGAGGCGACTTCTGAAATCAATTTAGTGCTCAAACCGATACTTGCAACGAGTAAAGAAAATTCGCTTCCCTGCCCTAAACGTATTCCTACTTCCTTAGCTACCTGTTTCTTTTCGCCTGATCGTACAAGGAGAACATAGAACAATAATGGCTTAATGATAAGTATCAAAGTCGCTAAGATGACAGCAGGTATTACTACTTGAGCTCCAAATTCAAAATTAAATGTAGCCCCGATTGAAAAGAAAAACATGACAAGGAAAAAGTCTCTTAGCGGTTTTAAGCTTTCTGCAATAAATAATGAAATGGGGCTGGAGGCTAAAGCTACACCTGCTATAAAAGCACCAATATCTTCGGATAATCCTATTTTTTGTGCTAAAACTGATATACCTAAGCACCATCCAATCGAGAGTAAAAAAACATATTCTTGTGTTCTATCAAAACGAGCTAGCAACTTAATCAGGAGGTACCGCTCAAGTACAAAGGAAAACAGGCATAATACAGGTAATGCAATAATAACGAATATGAAGTCATTAATTGATAGATTGCCATCTTGATGAGCGCTGTTAATCAGTATGAGGAGTACAATTGCAATAACGTCTTGCATTAAGAGCACACTAATCATCACCTCACCAGTGTGTTGATGGTGCAGGATCGTAGTCGGCAGCAATTTTAATCCGATAATTGTACTGGAAAACATCATGGCTCCACCCAATATCAAAGATTCTGTCTGAGTGAGGCCGAACCATATTCCTATCCCGTAAGCAAGCGCAGCAAATAGAATAGAGCTGACTATTGCAATCCAGGTTACCTTTTTTAACATATGTATCAAATTTTGCGGCTGTAAATGCAAACCTAATAAAAACAATAAGAATACTATTCCAATATCACCTATTTGTGTGATGACGGAGACATCTGATACAAGCTTTAGTCCCCATGGGCCGAATATAGCACCAAGGAGTATATACGCAACCAGAAGGGACTGTCTCGTATACAAAACCAAAGTGGAAAAAAATGCAGCTCCAGCAAATATTAAAAATATGGTATAAAATACAGAGCCATCATGCATCGACCGAATACCTCATAATTTTGGGGGAGTAAAATTGAATTATAAAATCAATTTTATCTATTAATCTATTAATTAGCCATTAAATATTGAATATTAGGATGATTATTCTTTAAAAACTACTCACGGCTAAATCAGTACTGAGAAAGATCCCTTTATTCCATTGTTGGCTAGTTTTACTTTAAGGCTATCCGCCATTTGTTTATTCCCAAATGGTCCTACTCGAACAACATAATGCTCTTTATAATGTTCAATGAACACTGGCGATGGAGTAATATGAACTAATTTCTCTTTTAAACGTTTTGCAGAGAACTCTGTTGAAAATGCGCCTGCTTGTAAATAGTAATGGGCTTGCCCCGCGGGCCCCATTAAGGTTTCTATTTCAACATGCGCCGTTCCTTTAGGAAAAATCCCTAATTTTAAAGCCGCAGCATAGGACAGATCTATGACTCGATCACCATGGAATGGCCCTCGATCATTCACTTTTACTATAGCTTCTTTACCATTTTCAAGGTTTCTTACCTTTATGTAAGTAGGTAAAGGTAAGGTTTTATGAGCAGCTGTCATGACATACATGTTATAAGGCTCACCACTTGAGGTTCGTTGCTTATGGAATTTTGTTCCATACCAAGAGGCAATTCCTCGAGTTTTGTATCCACTGGAATTTCTCATGACCTCATAGGTTCGTCCATCAACGTAATATTCAGCGGGATTGCCATATCTACTTAATGGTTCTTTTGTCGGTACAGGCTCTTTAAAATTAACCTTTTTAGGGCGCTTGGGAGCGCTATCTTGTGCAATTGTATAGCGATTAGTTTTGTTTTTGTATCGATCATAAATTGAATTTTTATTTGAAGCAGAATAAGTTTTTTTAATTGCAATGGCAGGTTTATTCTGGGTGGTTTGGCAACTTGCAAGAAAAATTGATAATATAATCAGTATGTTACGCATATTTTGTAGTGTTTTTTATTATTGTTAGTGAACTAATATTACCAAAAAAATGGACTTTTCGAAGCATGATTAAAAATTGACATTAAAGTATCCTGTTTCATCTGGCAAGACTTTGAAATTTAATACACACAAATAGTAATAATAACTCCAAAAAAATATCAATTTTTTAATATGCTATTTGTTCGCGTGCAAAAGGCTGTGATAAGATAACTTTATTTTGCAACTACATCAGGTAACATCATGACAAGAGCAACGTCTTTCCTATTGACGCTATTATTTTTTATTACTTTGTTTGTGCAAACTACTAATTCAATGGCTGAAGAGTCTCCTATCTCTGATTTACAGAGACCTTCTCCAACAGTAACAACTAAACCTTTTACAACTCCTGCCGCTCCTGCACTTAATGCAAAGGCTTATATTCTTATTGACGTTAATAGTGGAAAAATAATAGCGGAAAAAAACAGTGAGGAAAAACTGCCACCAGCTAGTTTAACAAAAATGATGACTTTGTATGTTATTTCTAATGCATTACAGAATGAACAAATTCATTTAACAGACAAAGTCAGAGTAAGCCGTGATGCCTGGAAAACAGGTGGTTCACGTATGTTTATAAAAGAAGGCGAACTAGTCTCTGTTGAAGACCTCCTGAAAGGCATAATAGTTGACTCCGGTAATGATGCCTGTGTTGCAATGGCAGAGCATCTTGGCGGAACAGAAAATGCCTTTACAGATATCATGAACCAACAAGCTCAAAACTTGGGCATGAAGAATAGCCACTTTACAGACAGCACAGGATTGCCTGATCCTAATTTGTACACAACAGCCAAAGATCTAGCTATCCTAGGCCGGTCTTTAATATTAGATTTTCCTCAATATTATGAATGGTATAAACAAAAATGGTTTACTTATAATGGAATACGCCAACCTAATCGAAACCGTTTATTGTGGAGAGATAGCCAAGTTGATGGCATAAAAACTGGTCATACCAATGATGCAGGGTATTGTCTTGTATCCTCTGCAAAACGTAATAATATGCGCTTATTAGCCGTAGTTTTAGGCGAACCAAGTGAATCTATTCGTGCCGATGATAGTGAAAAATTGCTAAATTATGGATTTCGTTTTTTTGAAACCCATCAATTATATAAGGCAGGGCAATCCATTGCTGAATTACCTCTTTATAAAGGTGCTGCAGATAAGATTACTGTTGGTTTAACAGAGGATCAATTTATTACGGTACCCGCAGGCAATATCAAAGACTCAATATCTCAACTAAAATTCCTTCTTACTTGCAAGCTCCAATTAAGAAAGGTGATAAGATTGGTGATTTAGTTGTGCAATTTGATAATAACGTTGTATCTACTAAACCTCTTTATGCACTTCAAACGATAGAAGCTGGTGGGTTTTATACAAGGACTAAAGATTCGATACGTTTAGCATTTAAGCGATGGTTTAGTTCATAGGATATTTATTATAATGAATATCGCATTCGTTAATGGTGAATATTGGCGAACAATTAGCGATTCCTATCAGCAATTAATAAGTTGAATTATGACAAAAACTACCTTAATTGAATTCCCTTGTCATTTTCCTATAAAAATTATTGGGGCTAATTCAGAATTATTTATAGATGAAATCAAACAAATTGTTATTAGTCATTTTCCTGCTTTTGAAAATGAACATTTAACTCATAAAATGAGTCAAAAAAACAATTACTTAGCTATCACCGTTACAGTATATGCAGAAAATCAAGCAGTACTAGATGCATTGTACCAAGAATTGACTCGGCATCCTGACGTTAAAATGGTTTTATGATGATAATTCATAGTTTAGGCATACAAGAATACACTGAAGTATGGAAACGGATGAAGGAATTTACTGAAAACCGCGATAGTAATACTTGTGATGAGCTATGGCTGTTAGAACATTATCCTGTGTATACCCAAGGCCAAGCAGGAAAACCAGAACATATTCTCAACAGTAAGTCCATTAAGGTTGTACAATCTGATCGTGGGGGGCAAGTCACCTATCATGGACCGGGTCAATTAGTAGCCTATGTCTTAATGGATATACGTAGAAGAAATTTAGGCATAAGAACATTAGTAGCAAGATTAGAACAAGTGTTAATTTCTGTTCTGGAGCATTATAAAATTAAAGCAAACATACAGAATGGTGCACCTGGAGTATATATTGGTGAGAAAAAAATTGCATCCATAGGCTTAGGTTAAAAATGGATGTACCTATCATGGGATAGCATTAAATGTAGACATGGACTTAAGCCCTTTTTTAGGTATCAACCCTTGTGGTTTTACTAAAATGGAAATGACACAGATAAGCCATTTTCATCCTAATATTAAGCTAGAGGAAGTAAGTCAGCATTTTGTACACTATTTTTTGAGTCAATTTAAATAAATAATAGGACATTATGAATTTGTTAGCAGATTATGTACAACCACTTACTAGCTGGCTGCAAGCAAACCCACATTGGTCATTATTCATAACTTTCCTCATTGCTTTAAGTGAGTCGTTAGCGGTTATTGGGAGTATCATACCTGGCTCTGTCACTATGACAGCGATAGGCATACTAGCTGGTTCCGGAATCTTACGGATTGACTTGACCCTGATTTCCGCTACTTTAGGTGCTATTTGTGGTGATAGTCTGAGTTATTTTTTAGGATATTTCTATAGTGATCGCTTAATAGAAATTTGGCCTTTTAACAAATATCCGGGTTTATTGAAATATGGCAAAGAGTTTTTTGCAAGCCATGGTGGGAAAAGTGTCTTAATTGGTCGATTTATTGGTCCGTTACGTTCAATTATTCCAGTCATCGCTGGAATAATGCATATGAAACAATGGAGATTTCTAGTTGCAAACATAATTTCTGCAATAGGCTGGTCTATTTTATATGTAATGCCTGGGGTATTAATTGGTGCCGCTGGACATGAGTTATCAGCAGAAGGGGCTACAAAGTTATTTATATTGATTTTAGTCGTTCTTGCTATTATTTGGCTGTCAAGCCTAACTCTCAAATGGCTTTTTATTAAATTAAATATTTTTTTGAAAAAAAATTTACACTGTACTTGGTTAAAAATCAAAGATAGGCCCTGGTTATCTAAGTTATATTTTCTCATTACCCCCTCCCACGAGGAAAATCATTACCCTACTGTGGGCTTATTTTTTGCTAGCCTGGTCACTTTCGCATGTTTTTTAATTCTTATGGTGTTAACGATTCAGGATGAATTACTTAATTATATTAATGTTCCAATATATTTTTTCATGCAAAGCTTCCATAGTTCTTTGTTAGAAGCCTTTTTTATTGCCTGTTCGCAATTAACAAGTCTATTAACCTTAATTGGCCTCCTGTTCACCTCTTGTCTCTGGTTTGTTTATCATAAAAATTACAGAGCCATTATTTACTTAACTAGTATAATGTTGTTCAGTGGTCTGATAGCTTTATTGTTGACAAAATTAATTAATAGTCCTAGGCCTGAAGAATTATTTGTTATTTTCCCAAAAAGCTCTTTCCCCTCTATTAACATCTCAATTGCCACTGCCATTTATGGCTTTATCTTGTTCTATATACATAGCAAATATTCTTTAATAACGAGCAGTTTTAAGACAATTATATTAATTGTGTTAGGGTTAAGTGGATTTGCTAATGTCTATTTAGGTGATTTTTGGTTTTCAGATATCCTGGCGGCTTATTTGTTAGGAACGGAAGTTTGTTTGATTCATTGCATAATATATAGAAAATCAAGTGATACACTTGCAAAGATTGGCCATCCACTCGCGATGCTGGCGTCATTATTTGCTGTTATTGCTTTTATTTCTGTCATTTCGACTGCGATAAACTTTAAAGAACTGACCCAAGCCCATTTATTCCATCAAAAAAAATTGACCTTAGCTGAAAAGCATTGGTGGGAACAACAAGAACCCATTTTACCTTTATACAGATTAAGTAGGATTGGAAAGCGAATTAGTCTATTGAACATCCAATACGTTGGCGATTTAGGCTTATTAAAAAGTAAACTGGAGGAATCTGGATGGCAGGAACACAGCGATAAAACGTTTTTTACCAGACTACTAATGCGAATTAATAACGCACCAAATAATGTAAAACTCCCTTTATTAACGCAGTTGTTTGAAAATAAAAGACCTGGATTGATTATGACTTATCAGGATAAACAATCTAATTTGGTTTTAGATTTGCTTGTTTGGGAATCCAATTATCAAATATCCGATTCAAAAAATACTTTATGGATTGGTTCTGTTCATCAGAATATATTCAACTTAAAACAGCATCAGAAAGCTGGTACTTATTCTTTACCAGTTTTAAATCCATTGTCTTATTTGATCCCTGCGCTTAATGATTTTTCGCTTAGACGAATCAAGTTACCTAATTATTTGATAAAAACTACTGCTTTTCCAACATCTCCATTCATTCTGCTGATAAAAAATAAATAATTACTCCCTCCTCTAATTTATTTATCATCAGCTCGGCTAGTAACACAGATAAATTACTGATATAACTATATATACATTTTTATAACCTATAAATTATTAAATAACAGGGATAGAATCAATGTATATCTTGGCTAAAGTTATTCACTGTCTCTTTCCATTAATTGCTTTAGTTCTTTTAATTATTGGAATAAAGCGAAAGGCAATTTATTATGTTATTTCTGCATTATGGATAAGCCTTATTTCGCTAGTAATTCACTACCAAACTTCTGGAGGCGAGATTCTTGGGAGTTATTTTAATTACCCGAATGCAGCAATATATACAGTCAATTTATTTATTTTATGTTTGTCCTTAAGCTATGTTCTATGGCATCTCAGTAAGGATAACATGGTATTTAAATTTGTAAGCAGCCTATTCCAGGCATTTATTGTTATAGGAAGTTTATTAGTAATTATTAATCTATGGGTAAATGCCTATTTTATTGAAAATAGATTGAGAGGTACACCAGTAATGCAGGTCGCTCTTCTAGACAAACCTGATTACTGTAATTACAGATATATATTCTATAAAGTGGGAATAGATGGCGCAGTGTATTATCTTTGCCCCAATTATTATGGCCTGATGCCTCAATTGGCCGTTTATCTATAAGCCAGATTTCATTGCCTCTCAATTATCAGTGCCTAGTAAAAAACAAATGTTATTGTTGCAACAGAAAAAGAGTTAAATCGGCAATTATCTGTATTTTAGCAAATTGTTCTAGAGTTTATTATTTGATACTATGTGTAGAAATTACCAGTTTAGTACGTATATGAAACGTCTTATTACAATATTGTTTATGCTTTATTGTTTTAATTTATTTGCAATGGCTCCTAAACTTAATTGGGATAATGCTGTGGATAAGGCCATAAAACGCTATGGCCTTAGAGTAGAGCCACAATTGATTTCCTATTTCTCAAAGGCAGGGGTTTCCTACCCTCCCAAAGAAATTGCCTTATTGGCTTTTAAAGCAGAAAGGAAAGTGGAGTTATGGGCAAAAAATCCAAACGAGTCATGGACACATATACATGATTACCCATTAACTGGTTTTAGTGGGCGTTTAGGTCCCAAATTACGCGAAAATGATAAGCAAATCCCTGAGGGTATCTATAAACTAGTTAATTTCAATCCTTTTAGCAGCATGCACTTGTCAATGATGATCAACTACCCTAACAGTTTTGATCGACAAAAAGGTTATATGGACGGTAGAAAAGATTTAGGTAATAATATTTTTATACATGGAAAAAATTTATCCGTAGGTTGCTTGGCTGTAGGCGATCTTGCTATCGACCAATTATTTGTTTTAGCTAGAAGAGTAGGCCTGAAAAACATTCAAGTTATCATTGCTCCTAATGATTTAAGACACCAAAAACCATCCACTTCATCATTTGCTCAGCCGCGGTGGTTGCCTGAACTTTACAAACAAATAACTGAGTCTCTCAAACCATTTAAAAAATCCAAATTTACAGTTTAATGTAACAGAATTTTATCAAAGCTCGCTGCCATAGATAGGGTGCTAGAAGAATCAGAGCTCGGATCCGTCGTGTACACGTTAGTACATGAAATTCGAGCACCATATCGACAAAGCAATTCTCCATAACAGTAGAGTGTTGAAAGAAGTCTAATATTTTTTATTTAAATATATCCAAGGATACTTTAAGCCTAGCATTTTGAAGTATCTTGGATATACTTAAAACAAAACGATAAGAAAAATTAAAAATATATGACTACCCTACGAACAAGATCATGGTCTCATATTGATTTGAGTGAAGTAGCTAAAAATGACTCGCTTTTGGCATGTTTAGTTTTATTAACGAGATACTACCAAAATCCTTTCTCCCCTCCTTCGCTTATCGCACGGTTGCCTCTGGTTAATAATCAGTTAAGTATCGATATATTTCCCCGAGCTGCAGCCAGAGCTTCTTTAGATGCTGAGGTAAGAACATTAAAATTAGAACAAATCGATGATGCTAATATACCAGTGGTATTAATCAAAAAAAATAATGAAGCCGTGCTTCTTATTCACGATGATGATGGAAAAAGGATAATCCTTGATCCAAAGCAACCTGACGTACAGATTGACATAAGTCAAATTATTAATGAATTGAGTGAGCAGGTTATATTTGTTGAACAACAATTTAAACATACCACCAGATCTCAAGAAACACTTGCTAAAGAACAAAAAAATTGGTTTTGGAAAGTTATTATTAAATCATGGCCCCTGTACTCGGAAGTTTTAGTAGCATCACTTCTTGTTAATATTTTTGCATTGGTCATTCCATTATTTACTATGAATGTGTATGACCGTGTCGTTCCAAATCATGCTATTGAAACAATGTGGGTGTTAGCGAGCGGTGTTGTTTTGGTATTTGTCTTTGATATGCTGCTTAAAAGCTTACGTTCTTATTTTATTGATGTAGCAAATAAACACAGTGACAAAGAACTTTCAGCCGCTATATTTCAGCAAGTACTTGGTTTAAGCATGACAACAAGACCCCGCTCTGTGGGTTCTTTGGCTAATACTGTGCAGTCATTCGAAATATTTAGAGATTTCATCACATCCACTACTATGACAGTTCTTGTTGATCTTCCTTTTGTATTTATTTTTCTCTTTGTTGTTTACTTGATTGGTGGAAGTCTATTTTGGATACCCTTTTTAGTGCTTCCTGTCATTTTTTTAATTGGACTTCTTTTACAATGGCCTCTGATTCAACTCACCAGAAAATCCTATCAATATTCTGCTGAAAAACAGGCAACCTTGTTTGAGTCCTTAGCTACGATAGAAACCGTTAAAACAACAGGTGCGGAATCAGTGCTGCAATCACGATGGGAAAGGATAATAAACGAAGCATCAAAGAACTCAATGCAATTACATTTTGTTGCCAATACAAGCATTAGTATAACTAATTTGGCTCAGCAACTTGCTACTATTGCTATGGTCATTGCTGGGGTCTATATGATTTCGGAGGGTGAATTAACTACAGGGGGATTAATCGCTTGCACGATATTAACTGGAAGAGCATTGGCTCCTATGGCACAAGTATCCACATTATTTACCCGCTATTTTCAATCAGTGAACGCTTTGAATTCATTGAATAAAGTGATGCAACTCGAAACAGATATAACAGAAGATGTGCGCTATCTTCACAGACCTGCTTTAAAGGGCGAAGTGGAGTTTAAGCAAGTTTCCTTCCATTACATGGATGAGGAAATTAACGTATTGCAAAATCTTAATTTTAAAATTAATGTAGGTGAACGAGTAGCTATTATAGGACGAGTCGGCTCTGGGAAATCGACTTTGGGTAAGCTAATATTAAAACTATACCTACCGACAGAGGGAACTATTCTATTAGATGGTACTGATTATAAGCAAATTAATCCTGATGATTTACGGCAACAAATAGGCTATGTTCCTCAGGATGTTGTATTATTTTATGGCAGTATACGCGATAATATTTGTGTTGGTGCACCATTTGTAAATGATTCTACTCTCTTGAAAGCGGCTGAAATAGCTGGAGTAACGAATTTCACTAATAATCATCCCAAAGGATTCGATCGGCAAGTAGGTGAAAAAGGTGCTGAATTGTCGGGAGGTCAAAGACAATCTGTGGCACTTGCACGTGCCTTAATAATGAGTCCTAACATTCTTTTATTAGATGAACCAACTTCAGCGATGGATGATAATAATGAAAAACAAATTAAAAAACGTCTTAACGAATATTTATCTAATGATCATACTTTAATTTTAGTAACCCATAAAATTTCAATGCTTGAGTTAGTAAATCGCATTATTGTTTTAGAAAACGGTAAAGTAATTGCTGATGGTAACAAAGAAGCCGTTTTAAATGCCCTTAGAACTGGGGTAGCAGTGAGGAAACCATAGTATGAAAAAAACCCATAGTTCCAAGTTTTTTGCCCATGTGATTTTATGGACTTCTTTACTCTTTATTATTATTGCAATTATCTGGGCTAATTATGCAACCCTGGATGAAGTCACCACCGGAGAAGGAAAAGTAATTCCTTCTAGCGAAGTACAAGTTATACAGAATCTTGAAGGTGGTATTGTTCAGAAAATTTTTGTCAAAGAAGGAGAAATAGTTAAAAAAGATCAAATTTTAATGCAAATTGATAACACCCGTTTCATGTCGAGCTATGGGGAGGCAGAGAAAAAAATAGATGCACTAGAAATTGAAATTATACGACTCAATGCGCAAATTAGTGGAACAAAACCAGTGTTCCCAGAAAAACTTTCCACAGCCTACCCTAACTTAGTACAAGATCAAGTATCGCTCTATGAATCCCGATTGAGAGAATTAAATCAATTAGAAACCTCTTTAAAATTAGCACAAAAAGAACTCGATTTAACTCGCCCTCTATTAAAAGGAGGATCTGTTTCAGAAGTGGAGGTCATTCGTCTGGAAAGAACTGTAAGTGAAATTAAAGGCAACATCGATAAATTCAAGTCAGAAGAATTAGATAGGTTAAATAAAGCAAGAGGCGAAATGTTTGCATTAATTGAAGCAAATAAAGCTGATAAAGATCGATTGACACGGACAACTGTTCGTTCACCTGTTTACGGCATCGTAAAACAAATTAAGATAAAACGATTGGTGGAGTAGTTCAACCTGGTAGTGATTTGATGGAAATTGTACCACTTGATGATACCTTATTGATTGAAGCAAAAATACGCCCTGCCGATATTGGATTTATTCATCCTGGACAAAAAGCGATGGTTAAAATTACAGCTTATGACTTTTCTATCTATGGAGGGTTGGATGGTGTAGTAGAACAAATTAGTGCTGATGCGATTGTGGATGAAGAAAAAAATAGAAAGGGAGAAGAAGAGAGTTATTATATCGTGAAAGTACGGACAGACAAAAACCATTTAGGAACAGAGAAGAAACCTTTACCAATTATTCCTGGCATGCAAGCGACAGTTGATATTCTTACAGGTCAAAAAACAGTGCTTCAATATATTCTAAAACCTATTATTAAAGCAAAGCAGTCGGCATTGAGAGAGCGGTAGTTCAGGCGAGAAGAACTATGCTTGCCATGAAGAATTGCTTTCTCGATACGGTGCTCGAATCTTCATGTACTAACGTTATGCTGAGTTTCTATGCTCCATTTCTCCTCGCACTTCTCTCAAGGCAGAGAGTTTCGCAAGAAGCTATTCAAAGTAAAATAATTTGCTACACTTAAAAAACGAGCAAACTAAATTATTTAATAACAGAATGCCAGATATTATTATTCTTACCCACGCACCACAAAAAACGTTAGGTGATCCCAGTGCGGCTGCTAAATTGCAGCAAATTTTAATGGAGAAATTCGCTGGATATTATAGGAATTTAGTTATTAAGGTTGTGGTGAATGTTAAAAAATCTGATGAAGAGCCAGTCAGAAATCTGTTTGCGCAAGGTATGTCATATGAACTTATTAACGGAATTGATACCTCGGAAGGTATGACTAGGCTGAAAGAAATAATTAGTGAGGCAGAGCTAATTATTAGCTACCCGACTCCACATTTTATTGTAGAAAATGTAGCCGAACTGCTTTCTGATTCCATGAAACCAGTAATATCAATCGCTGAATACGATTATGATATGCGATTTCAACTCTCACAAAGAAAGTATATTCCGATAATTCCAGGAACTTTTTTCCTTAGCACTGGTATTGGTGAAGGTAATTTGGGTATTTATATTGAAAAATTTAGCGAACCGGCAAAAATCCATCCAGAAGATTATGCAAAACTGCCTGGTGATTTGCTCTCAGAAAGCAAGGAGTTGTACTTTGGATATTTTAATAAACTCTTTAAATCTTATACAGGAGCCACACCGATCAAGTACATAGCTTTCGCAATTAATAGCTCCTCTAAACGGGAAATAGATATTATTCTTCCCTTGCAACCTAGAGATACTCCTGAAGGCAACTCAGAAAGCAAAGCAAATATTTTGCTTAGCGATGAGTTTATTAAAGATTTAGAAACTTTCAATCATATTCTAATATCTTATTTACCCACAGGACCTCATTCTCCTCTTTATCTAATGTATCAGCGTAAAGGTGATAACTTAGCTGTAAGCGAAATATCTCAAGAAGATTTTGAAAATCAAAAAGACAAGTCTGATAAACTAATTCGAATTATTAATCCTTTTCCATTACATAAAGACTCAATGAGAGCACTGGTGGAAGCTTCAGAGCCCGTTAATCTACTAACCGGCGATCAGAGCTTTTCGGAGGCATTGTCTTTATCAAAGATAGCATTTTATCAAACTATGCCTTGGAAAAGAAAATTTTACGACGCTTTGAGGGCAGCCTCTCAAAAATATAAAACATTGGAAGAATGGTTTGAAATAGCCGGCAAGAAGGGTGTACCTGTTCAAGCTTTAGTTGAATTCTATAAAAAGAATAAAGATAATTTACTTGCTGAAGTCCAAGCTCTACAAAAAGATTTTGAAAAGAGCAAAAATTTATCCGTCCTCTTCCCTAATTTTCTCGATAATTTTTTACAAAGCAATCCTTTGGAACGTTTTACACAATTCATTGATCATTTAAAACACAACATGGAATACTACGCCAATGTGGAAAAACCAGATGAACAAAGATATGTGTTAACCCAAAAAAGTCTCGGCGATCATTTGTTTTTTTACTTAAATCAGGCTAAAACCATTGAGAAAAAAAATAAAATGTTAGCCTATTTTGATTCTCATATAGATTCCTTAATCAAAATGAACCCTATTAAAAAAGTTTGGTTCTACTTCAATTTGAAAACACAACACCCCGAACTCCCCATCTCTCTACCTGCCAGCTATATTATTGAATATTTACATAATTTAGCTCTATCTGAAGAAGACATCTATGATATATATGGTACTCCTATCTTGAAAAATCAAACTGCCAATACTTACGCAAAAGCTACTGAGCAGGAGGAACAATTGCAAGAGACAATGCTCAGTTTATATAGCTGCTTAAGGATTTTAGAAATAACGGATATTGCCCAATTTACGCCAGAAGAAAAGTTAAATGCCTTAAGTGAAATCATGCGCTGTGGTGCTATTTGCCGCCAAAGTGGCGATGAATTAGACAAATATTGGCTTGAATTTCTAGAACATGAAATGGATAAGCGTGTTTGGCAACAAATGTTAAAATTACTATTCACTACTCCTTGCTATAAAAGCTTGGATGAAGGTGCTGCGTTTGATCCTGACAAACCTAGTCTTTTTTTCAAACTCTCAAAACATCGCCCTAAATTAGTGGAAATGCTATTACATCACCCAGATGCTATACGCATGTTAACAAAAGAATTATTTTTTACAGATCATCCAACTGTCAAAGCTTATCATACAAAAATAAATGAGCTGGTTTTAAACTCACTTTTTTCCATACGATTTCCCTCTATTCCTTCTTATCGATTTTTCCGAGACTTTCCAAAAGTGACGCCAAAAGAAAAAGAATTAATTGGTAAAATTCTTTCTGTTGAAGGAGAAGAACAAGCTGTTATTATCAGTTTCCTAAAAGAAAAGCTAGCCACTAATCCCAAAGAAATAGCTCAATTTACTAAAGATTTTACTGAATACCTGCCAGGGTATCTAAGAGAATTTTTTATAAGTGAACAGGTTGCTCCTCCCTCCTCCTGCTCATAACATATCCTTGCCTCTCATATAATTAATATGGAGATTTATTTATACTGCTTTTGCATGTACTTCACGTACCAAAGCTAACCATGCCTTCGCCGCCTCGGAAAGATAGGAATTTTTACGCCAAGTCATAGCCATATTCCACTGTAGCTCGCTTTCATCAAGTAAAATCGAATGGATTTGAGTACTTTGTCTTTGAGTAGCAACCATTCGTGGCAAGAAAGTAACACCAAGCCCTGCTGAAACAAGTTCCAACATAAAATCAATCTGACTACTTTGAGCAACTATCTTGGGCTCAAAACCAGCCCGATGACAAGCATCCAGTATCATTCGATGTAAAGCAAAACCACTGCCAAAAAGGATGAAAGGTATCTCTTTGATATCTTGTAAAGAAATTGAACTCCTGGCTGCTAGTGAATGGTTAGATGCCAATAGTG
Organism: Legionella norrlandica; assembly: GCF_000770585.1. Taxonomy (GTDB): domain Bacteria; phylum Pseudomonadota; class Gammaproteobacteria; order Legionellales; family Legionellaceae; genus Legionella; species Legionella norrlandica. The sequence goes on from NZ_JNCF01000001.1 coordinate 25,167, forward strand.
CGACTAAAGGTTCCGAGCGGACTAGTTCGCAATCAAATTCTTCCGTAATGGGTAGTAAAGTTCCTGCGAAATCAATATCTCCTGATCGCAAACATTCTGCAAGCTTGTCACTTCCATGTTCAATAAGCTCCACTTCAATACCTGGATAGCGTTGATTATAACGAACAAACAGTGGGGCAAACAGAGTGCTACTTCCCACTGGAGAAATACCCAAACGTAGTCGTCCTTGCTTCAAGCCGCGGATTTCATCAAGTTCTTTAAGAAGATCTTCTCGCTCAGCAAGCAATTTAATACCTCGACGATAAATAATTTCGCCCGCTATCGTCGGTATATTACGCTTTTTAAACCGCTCAATTAGAGGGACACCTAGCTCCTCCTCAAGCTGCTTTATTGCTTTACTCACAGTGGACTGTGTAGAAAAAAGAGTTTCAGCTGCTTTGGAAAAACTACCTTGTCGTACAACTTCAACGAAAGTATTAAGCAATTTAAATTCCATAATTATTCCATATTGGAAAGATTATTAGTCAATAAATTCATTTTATTCATCTTGAATGAAGGTGTAAACTTAATTGAAGAATTAATAATCATCGTGACCAGATATATGGCAATAAAACTTCAACAAAGCTCACTGCTCCAAGCTGGTTTAGTTTGTCTATTTTGGTTAGCTAGTGAAATATTAGTTAACCTGGCTAGATTACCAATATCCGGCGGAATCTTTGGCTTAGGGATTGTATTACTACTTTTAGCAACCAAACGCTTAAAGCTAGACAATATAAGACGTGGCGCCGAACTACTCTTCGCAGATATGCTGCTTTTTTTTATTCCAGCTGTACTTGCAATCCTTGAGCACCATGAATTTATTGGACTTTTAGGCCTAAAAATCCTTTTTGTTATTTCAATCAGTACCACCGCTGTAATGTTAGTCACCGCAATCGTTGTAGACTATTGCTATCATTGGAGAACAGACCATGCTAAGCCACATTCTTTCTGAACCGATGATACGAGCATTTTTCTGGTCATTTATCACAATAGGCACGTATTTTATTATCAAAAAATTATATGAGCGATGGGCATTTTGGTGGCTAATGCCGCTTACTTTAGCACCAATACTTCTTTCTAGTCTTGTTCTTTTATTACATGTAAGTTATCAAGACTATTTTAGTGGAACTAAATGGCTAGTACTATTGATCGGACCAGTTACTGTAGCCTTCGCCATTCCCATTTATGAGAAACGCGCGCTCATTCGCCAGCATTGGCAAATACTTTTGATTGGAGTGATTGCAGGAAGTATCACTGCAATATTATCCAGCTGGACATTAGCGTTCCTTGTGGCCTTGATGAAAATATACGCTTAAGCTTATTACCTCGCTCTATCAGCACACCATTTGCGCTTGAAGCCTCGCGCAGTATTGGTGGCATCCCTGAGCTGACTGCTGTGTTTGTGATTATTACAGGAATATTAGGAGCTATTATTGGAGAAATAATACTAACACGCCAGTCGTTTCATTCCTCACTCAGTAGAGGAGCACTTTTTGGTGCTGGAGCCCACGCAGCAGGGACTGCACAGGCTCATAAAATAGGGTATAACGAAGGAGCTATTGCTGGCTTGGTCATGATTTTAATGGGTCTCTTCAATGTATTACTTTTCCCTCTTATTAGTCATTTTCTGAAATCATGAATTCGAAAACACGAGAATAAGCTAGGCTTATGGGGATTGATAGATTTTCTATCCCACGAATCAGAAGCTACTTGAACGCTTGGTTGGCTTGGTGGGTGTGAACGAATCAAAGCTGGTTTTATCAAACCTTGTCATCCCTATTTATTCAAAACGGTTAGGACAGCCACATAGCAGAAATCTACATGGTCTATTATTGACTAAATGTGCTGTGGTGACAAAGGTGACTGGACGATTATGAATGGGAAATTAGTGTTCGAATTGCGATCAACATGCGTTCTTGTCAGGGCTTGTGGAGGCCATTAATAAATAAAAACTGTATATACTATACTTAATATAGGGATCAAGATTACAAGGAGCCACATTATGCAAGAATCAATACACTCCATATTTTTAGGACAAGCTATAGGACTTTATTTGCTTATTGTGGGGATTATAATGCTTTCACGAGCCACCTATTATCGAGAATTACTCACTCATCTGAAAGAAGGGAGTGCTGCAATTGTAACTGCAGGAAGCATGGGATTGATTATTGGAATTTCTTTGGTACTTCTTCATAATATATGGGTACCTGAATCAGAAATATTGATCACTATAATCGCATGGCTTATTTTAATTAAATCAATATTATGGCTCGCGTTTCCTGAGTTTATGGTTAAATGCTCGCAAAAGGCCTATAAAGGGTGGGGATATTATATTATTTCAATAGTAGCAATGATCTTAGGTATACTCCTACTCTCACATGGGTTTTGGTATTACCTACATCCCTGATAGCTCTTTTTCTCTAATTAAGATAGACTAAATGCAGGTATTAATTTAAACACCTGCATTTATATGGTGTGCTAACTTAAATGGTCTTATTAACGCAACTGTTTACGCTGTATCGCCGGAACGATTACTTATAAACAGATCAAGCTAGTTATAAAGCCTAATCTGTATTGGGGGGAGAATTATTGTTAGCTTTCTTTGTTTCATACATTCTCAGATCAGCCACACGAATAATGTCATCGATTATTTTACCGTCTTTGGGAACACAGGCTATGCCTATGCTGACACTGCCTGCAATTTTATTTCCAGATAAACTATAAGTCGTATTTAATGCTTTATAAATTTTCTGGGTAGCTATTTCTGCACTATGATAGTTCTCAATTTCAGAAATAATAACAACAAACTCATCCCCACCAATTCGTGCCGCAAAATCCTCGTTCCGAATAGAATTCGTTAACCGCTCAGCTAATCTGATTAAAAATAAATCGCCAACTTTATGTCCATATGTATCATTAATTATTTTAAAATTATTAACATCAATAAATAAAACAGCAAACTGACGATTGTGACGCTGTGATCTCGCCAGTTCGTGCTCAAAATGGGTTTCAAATTGACGGCGGTTGGGTAAATTGGTTAAAAGATCATAATGCGCCAGATGCTCCAGTTGTTTCTGTGCTCTTCTTTGTTCTGTAATATTACGAATAATAATAAGATAGGATTTTTCTTCCTCTTCCTGGTCAAAACTCCTAACAGCGATTCGGAAAAACTTTTCTTCCTGGTCAACCAGGTAAAACTCAAACTCTGTCCAGCCATCCATATAGAGATTAAATAATTGCTCATTGCCATAAGTTGGATCTGATGGATAAATCTTCATAAGATCGAATATCTCAATGATATTTTTACCTAATAAAGTAATATGAGGCTTGCCAATCAGCTCATCAAAAACCTTATTGCACCACTGAATATTGCCTTTTCTGTTAACCCAGATCACAGCTTCATCAATGGCGTTAAAAATAAGCTCCATTTTTGTAATGGTGTTACGCAGATGACTTATTTGTTGGCTGTTTAGTTCAGACATTTTGTTAATCCATTGGTTTGATTAGTGCACCAAATATCCATTTGCCCTCATTTTTTTCACCATAAATGGTATGTTCAGCAGGCAATGTCCCACCGGTGGCGTGCCGAATAGATAGCGCTAAAGGTTTACCCAGCAAAGTGGGCTTCTCTGTTTTTAAGAATCGGGAAAAACCTATATCGTGGGCTGTATGGAATTCTTCCGGTATGATAATGAAAAGAGGGTTTCCTATAAGATTTTGTTTTTCCCAACCATATACCTTCTGAAATCTTTCATTAATCTGGGTTATTATTCCCTCTTCATTTATTGTAATAGCGGGAATATCTTCTTGAACAATCATTTCTGAAATTTTTGTAGCCATATCCTTAGCCTCTCTTTATATGCCCAAAGTATAGCATACAGTTTCAATTCAATAATATTGTTCTACATAAAATCATAAAAAGGAATAGATTACTTTTATTCGGTAAGAGTTAAACAAGAAGCAATCCAGATCCCAAGATTGCTTCGACGCGATGCTCCTCTTAATAACAATCTTAAAAAATATACCGCACAAAGACCAATTTCTATAATCTCGACTATATTAAAAAAGCCAAGAAAAAGAAGGTCCCAGTAATTGCACAAATAAATGATCTGCCCGCAGAAGCCCTAAAATCCCTCTAAAAACTAACCCATCACTAAAATTGAGTTCGTTACTTCATCTAGCAATTTCTCAGATTTCGTTTGGGAAAACAAACCTAAACGACCGGTAGCGCAATAATTTATTCCCAGAGCAACCAAATATCCAACACCTAACAAGGCAATTGCTGTTGACAATTCAGCTATCAACCACAAAGTATTGCGATGATTTCTCAATGTCGAATTAGCTAAATCAATTTCTCTGGTACAACAATCCTTATAGCGTTTTATTAAAAAAAGAGATGGATTTTTTTCAAGATAATTAGTGTAGTTGGATAGCTTGTTCACTAACCGGTTCATTGCATCAGCTGCCTCGAAGCAGCTTTTTTGGCGCAACTCTTTTTCTTTTCCTTGTAAAGAAATTAAATGCAGATGAATTGAGTTGAGTTGTCTTCTCAATCTAATATCATTTTCATTTAAAGCAGATTGTGTTAATTTTTTATATTTTTCAAAATTAATTTGAGAGAATTGCTCAATAGCTTCGTCAATAGTTCCTCGTTCATCAGGGTCAACTAGTAGCATTTTTCTTAAACAAACCCTTATTTTATTTTTATCTTCTTCAGTTAAATATAATTCCAATTCTGGATAAGAAAATAGCAACTCATTGGATGATTTTTTAATTACAAAATCTACAGTCTTGTCCCGAGATATGTAATAGTTGCTGTATTCATCTCCCCATAAATAGCTTAATAGGCGCCCTGTCGACCAAACATCTGCCTTTGTTGAATAGGTTGGTTTAACGATAAAAGTCTCGGGAGCTCTATAAGCTCTCGTTCCACAGCGGCGGTAATCCTGTTCAGGTTCTCTCAGCACAAACCCAAAATCAATGACCTTGGCTACAGGAGGCGACTTGTTTAAATCTACTATAATATTATCAGGCTTAATATCTCTGTGAATCAAGTGCTTGTTTGTTATTTGTTCCTGAATTGCTTTCAAAATAGCAAAGGTGAGTTCGATTCGATGAAAAAAATTGAATTCAGGAATCTCTTCAAGCAGATTGAGTCGCTTAACAGGATTCAGAACTTCCTCTAAAACAATACCATCTACTTTTTCCATAATCAGGTAGCTCAATTTATTCCTTTTATCTGTAATAAATACAGGGGGTTTAACGGCAATATGGCCAGCCTGTAAAAGACCTTTATATTCCTGAACCACAGCATAACTTCGATCTAGCTCAGTATGACTCTGTATCTTAACGAGTTTATTTTTCTTATTTTTTTTTATAGCAGGATCTGCTTCTAGACGAATGCTGCCTATAATTGGGTAGACAATACCATACCCTCCTTTCCCTACCGGTTTTTGTTCGGGATCAAAAACTTCAAATTTATATTTTTCTTTATCTGATTTTCTGGGCTGTCTGACTAAGGAATGGGTGAAGCAGAAACGATAATTAATATTCTTATAATTATATTGATACTCTTGATTTTTATTCCAAACCCCAAGAGAGCTGGTATCGTTGAGATAACACCTCAAGGCCTCAAAAGCATGAGAATTATTAGCGTGTAACGCTCGAATATTAGCTGCATCTATGCGGAAAAACATTGCAGGCACACAATTGGTCGTTATCTAGTAAATTAGTCCTACTGCACATCACTCCACTCATTAAGTTAAATTAATTGAACTCTTAGCCAAAATCTAATTCATTATTTTTTAAATTTATAGTATAAAATGAAATTTTTTATTTCAAGGAGAGAATTGTGGGTAAGGTAAATGCAGCTGGCATGGCTGAAATCGGAGTTGAAAGAGTCAAAAGAAAAGAAGCCTTGAGAGTTCTAACATCATCTCCCTTCAATTTGAATAATAAAGAGCACATGCAAACCCTGGAGAAATACATTAAGCAATTTGAGCTAAGCGTGAATCAAATGTACCTTTATCAATCAATGAGTACGGCATTAACAGCTTGGGGCGGCTCTTGGATAGTAGGAATGCTTTTACCAATTCCCGAATTCGCAAACCATCTCCTTGCTGCCTGCCTTTATTTAGGCGCCACCGGCTATATTCTTCAGTCATTCAGTATGACCGATTTTCATGAACAATTAACAGAAATGCAGGTGCTTTATAATTGGTGTTTAAAGAATGGTAAAGATAATTATTCTGCTGAATTAGATAACATGGATAAGCTGTTATGTCCTGATATTCAACGCATGATTAAGTTAATGGCACCTTTGTGTTCTACGGAATTCATGACGGCATGGCCAAAAGAAGTAAGCACAGAAGAAACACAAGGAGGAATAATATCCAATACTTTGTCTATAGGGTATTATTTAGTGTCAGCACCCTTTTCCCTTTTTTCGGCATCTACCATCAAACCAAATCAGGATCAATTACAACGAGTTAAAAACTTAAAAGTGCAAGTAGAAACCAGAGAACTTGATTTAGGTGTTTTTGCTGGTTTTGAGCAAGCAATTAAATATTTCGCTACTAATCCTGATTTTAGAGATTTATTGAAGGCCAAACTCACACAACCTGTCGATTCAGTTAAAAATATGTTACAAACTGCCTTACCCGGGATGCTAGCAGGGGCTGCTCAAAATAAATCAAGATAGAGCATATTGACATTCTGTTAGCAGGAAGAAGGCAAGCTCAAGCTATAGAATGTCAAATAATAGTCGTCCTTTTATTAATAGTGACTAACCAAAAAATATAATGAATATACCAATCCTGAAGGGTTCTCAAAATGAAAACTATCTTCTCGAATAAGGAACTGCTTGATAAAGAATATAAACGGCTTTTTTTAGACAGAATATCCAGTATTAAAAAGCTGAAAGAATGCATTCAAGCAAGATACGATAAAAAGGAGTTATCTGATGAGATAATTAATGGTCTTTTTACTAATAATCATAAAAGAATCTATGATTTTGTTGGATCTCATAATGAAAACCGAATCAGACACTTCTTTGGTGATTTTGATAATTTTGACCAGCGCGATAATCAAATTACAGTTTTAGACCGCTTTATTCTCGATAGTGTCCACTTTGAGGTGATAAGTAGTTTATTAGTACAGTTCAATAAGGAATACAAAAAGAATCAAGAAGAAATTGATAAAGCCTGGCAAAAAGAAATTCTGACGTATGCTCATTTAGGCCCTATTCCAACTGAAGCAATCATTGTAAATGCTATTAAATCTAATAAAAAGAGGGTATTTAGCGATTTACAATTTCCAGTTAATAAAAAAATACAACTATTTCGATTAAAAAAATCTTCTATTGAGCCCAATAGCCAAGTGTTTGATCATTGGATACCCAAAATTGACAATACACATGAATCACCTAAATCAAATATGCGGAGAAATATTATTCTTTGCAGTATTGGTATTAGTGCTGCCATAGCTATTATTGCAGGAATAATCATTACTCCTTTCTTATTTTCAGCCGGAACAGCAGCTAGCGTAGCTTTTATTGCTCCTACTCTACCTGTAGGAATAATTATTGGTCTATTGGTGGCTATTTCCATTCTTACAATTGCTGTAAGCTCTTTGATTTTAACCAGTAATAAAAAAAATCCTTCCAATTGCAACACTGTGGAATATACACAGAAATCAAAGCATCCTCCTTGTCACTTGTCGCATAATGTTCTAGACAGTAATAGAAAAACTGCAAAGGATAAAACAGAGCTGTCCTCACCCTACCATAATCTGGAATGGTCCTTATCAAATATCAAAAAAACCAGAAAAGTAACAAAACGTTTTGAATTAGAACCGGAGCAAGCTTCAATGCTACAAGTAAGGTGATTATCTCCCATTATGGCGACAACCAGAAAATGAGGAACAATATTGATATTCATAGTTGAGTATTCACAAGGTATGTAAATTCCGTCACTCAAGCCTTGGCGAAGCAACCCAGAACCATGCTTCGCCAGAAATCCACACTGATTATTACACTCTGTTCGCAATGACGATAATTTTTAAAAATTACACACCCCGTGAACGCTACTATATTCTTAAAAAAACAGCATGGTTGAAAATTCGAATCATTAAACAATTAATGAATGAACTTCTTCAATTTCCGCTGAATTCTCGTTAGCTTTTGCTAAAACAGCATTTAACTTATCAGTTTGAGCAATAGTTATATGAAAAGGTACTACTTCTTGCCGAGAGTTGCAAATTTTAAACCCTTCTCCAAAAGCACAGGCAAGCATTTTCGTAATTGCATCTTGGGTACTTTGGCTTGGCAAAAGATTAAGAATAGTATCCCTACCCATTCCAACAACTGGTGCGTATGCTAAGTCAGCAGATGTAGTGATGTGTTTATATTCTTTACTAGTGGAAACGACTTGGAAAGGGCAAGTATTAATTTCAAAAGAAAATTCTTTATCATGTAATTCTTCATAGGCTATATCAATTTTTTCTTGATCAAGCTCATTAGCAGTGTCTCGTCCTACACGAAAATCACCAAAATAAGCAAGAGAAAGGTGGCACACATCGGTCATTCCCTCAGCCAGTTTATATTTCTCAAACAAATTACTCGCCTCCTCATCACCAACTTTAATTGATGGGAAACTTGGTTTTAAAGTTTCAAAAACGCTTGCTAGGGTTGAGACTGGTTCACCATCGATTTGAGTAATTTTAAGTGCCAAGAAATAATCAGTTGGAAGTTGTTTTTTTTACAAACTTATCGGTTCGGCCAGGTGTTCTGATTAGCTCAATTTTACCTGCAATTTTCATTGAATTCTCCAATATTAAAAATTGCAGCATGATACCTTAATCTTATAATTGATGTATATCTTTAGAAAGAATGAATAGGAAATAAATAATTAAAAAAAGACTGCTGCAAAATTAGTGCTGTGAAATGTGAACGCAAATAAAACCCTCTTGGTAAAGTTTTGATGCGATTTCCCTCCGAGTCATATCCATAACATAAAGACTTTCCATTTGCCGCCTTTGGCCTTATTTGTAAATACTCCCCTGATCTTGCATCGAGTGTTTCTAACTGCCCCATAATGATTTGATTGGTCAAATAATTCCAGTCCTCTTCAAGGATAGATGCATGGTACTTATTAGGAGACCATAAAAATCCACGACCAATCCGTCTTTGCGGGAAAGGGATACCAGCATCTCCTTCTATTGGAATCCATAATACTCGTTTTAATTTGGCATAACATTGTGAAGATTGCCAATTTTGTTGATGGATTGAGAGCAATGGAATAGAAACAATAAACGTGGATTCGGCTGGTTTGCCTGTTTTACTAATAGGTATAGTTTTTAATTCAATACCCAATTGTTTGAAATCAGGCAGTGATTCATTTTTTGCATCAGCACCCAAAGCCAATTCCAGTGCCTGTCCACCCCATCCTTTTCTTTGAGTTGGATTTGAAGAAATAATTATATTCAACTCATTGGCTAATTGCGCAAAACTCAACCCCTCAATCAGTTGGCAGCGACTCAACAATTCTTGTTCATTCTTCGGTGGTTTGCTTTTTAAGATTGAAATCACTGGAGCTCTCTTTTAACTCAATACTAATAGGTTCGATAGGCGGCTGAATTCCTGCGGCTTTAAATTGAGCAGTTATTGCAAATAAAACTTTGGATCTGACTTCAACACGGTTATGGTTTTGTATATTAATAAAGTATCGCGCTTCAAATTCTATTAAAGCCGTATCAATTTTCTTTAAAAACACTTGCGCAGGGGGCTCAGGAACAATTTCAGGGATAATAGCTAATACATCCAGTATCAGTTGTTGGATCATAACTGGATCATCTGATCGGCTTACTTTTATTGGAATCACTGTACGAATAATCCCATCTTGGTGAGTCCAGTTTGTAAAGGGTTTATTGAACGTTTCCGCATTAGGAATTAAAACTTGTGTATTATCCCATGAAGCGACACGCATGGAGCGAATACCAATATGAGCAACTTGCCCCTCGTATTCTCCGATGGTAATTAAGTCCCCTTCTCTTACAGGCCTTTCAATCAATAGCATAATGCCACCAACAATATTACTAGCAAAATCTCTTAACCCAAAACCCATACCAACAGCAAGTCCACCAAGGATCATAGACATACCGCTAAAATCAAGACCCAATACATGAAGGGTTATAAAACTACCCAGTAATATGACAGCGTATTGCGTGAATACGGATAAACTATGACGTATGCCCACATCTTTAGTATTCTTGTATAGCCAACGGAAACAAAATTCACGTGTCCATTTTGCTGCCCAAACCAAACCTGCAAGCAGAATAAAAAACTCAATTATACTTGCGACAGTAATGTGTATACCGGTGATATTCAGAATGCTGTATTGGATGATTTTTTCTAAGCTGAGTACAACGAGTGAATCAGAGTACCACCCAAATAGCTGAAATAAAATCAATACGCTTGTTAAAAATAAAGTAATGCGTAATATTTTATCTATTGGCTTTAGGAAAACTTCTATCCATAACCAACCATTTTTTAAAGAGGAAATCATCCATTCAGAAAAAAGTTCCAAAGCATCAAAAACCAGCCCTCGAACAAGAATGTATCCTACCAAAACCAAGAGAATATAACCTTGATAGCGACTCATAGTCCAGGCTAAATTGACAAAACCTATTAAACCTATGATCGCTGTAGTAAATAAAGTAATCGGAACTAAAATGACTAAAAGAGAAATAGCATTTTTAAAATACCTTTTTTTTGATTTTAATAGCGGCCTAATCAGATACGGGATCACGTCTTTGCTTTTCCAAGTTACCAAAGAAACGGTCAACATAAACAACATAAATAATCGGTTAAATATATCTTGTAATAACACTGATAAAGGCAAGAGATGACTAAATGCCATCAATGCAGTTGTCCACCCTCCAAAGAGCAACAACCACTTCAGCCGATAATATAATTTAACATCCTGGCCTGAAGCGTCTGAAATACTTTCCAATAAGACTAATCGAGCTATCAAAATTAGAATTCTAAAAGTAAGCCATACAAGAATTAAATTAATCAATAATTGATAATTTGCAAAAGAGATGCTAGTAAAATATAAAACAAACCATAGCATAGTAAAGAAACATAGGTGAGGAATGTTTCTTTGCACTAAAACCAGTGTTCCATCATAAAGATATCCAGTAAATCGAGATCGTTCTTTATCTCTGACCAATGTCTTTAGAAATTGGTTTAAAATATAAGACAACCCCAGAATAAAAGTTAGTACTGCCCAAAAAATAATGACTGGAAAAGTATCAAGCCAGGTATAACTGTCATAAACTTTTAAGGTCAATGTTTTTATATACTTGTAAAATAAATTGGGGATTTCAATTAGCTTCTTAAGAATTACGGTCCAACTGTCAATATTGTACTCACTTAAACTTTGTCTCATTGAAATTTGCTTTTTGAGCTGATTTTGATAATCTTCTAGGTTCTTTGATAACAATAACTTTTCATCAGTAACTGCTTTTAGATTTGTTTTTACCTCAACCTGTAGTGAGTCGATCGATTTTCGTAGTTCCGCATCGTTAAAAAGATTTAATTCGTTGGCCAGAGAAGACTGTATGTTCTGTAATGAACTCTCTATACTGGAATATTGATTAATCACTTCCCTGAACGTATCAATTACAGTTTGCAGCGTTTTAGTATCTGAATTATTTAAAAGTGCTATATTGGTCTTAATCACTTTCTTTTGTAACCCGAGAAGATTCAGCTTTTGATGAATAAGAGCGATTTTTTGATTGTTAATGAACAAATTCGCTTCATATTGAATTTGCTCATTAACGGTTAATTTTGGACGTTTTAGATTTTGACTGGATACCACATTCTCGTAAAGTGCATTCAAATCACTATTCAATTTATTTTTCGTAGACTTTATTAAATTCAGTTTTTCTTCTAAATCAAAATTACCTTTCCATAATTCCAGTTCATTTAATGAGTCATTCAAAAATAATTGATATTGCTTGGCCAAATCCAGCGTTTCTACAATTAATTCGGTAGTTTTTTTATTAACAGTTAACAGGGTTTCGATTTTTCCTACTTTTTCTTGGATAGTAGCTTCCCCATTGGCAAGAGGCATTTGTTGCAAATGCTTTAGTTGTTCATTTAAGTCAGTTTCTTCTTTTTTCTGGTTATCAAAAAAACCGTTTAAACTTTCAATTTTAGCTTTATTCATTGAAAGGAAGGTTTTAATTTGCCACATTTTCTCTTTATATTCTTGCTCATTTTTAGGCACACTCCTTTGCTTAATTTCATTTATAGCAATGGTCAAATGTGTTTTTTCCTGAGCTAGGTACTCTACTAGCGTGGCATTACTTTCTTGAACTGGTGCCGAAAAAATTTTAATACTAAAAAAATTAAGAACCAAAAACAAAAGCAGGGGCAAGCACCACAAGCATTTGAAACTTGTGGTGCTTAATTTTGAGTTATTTTGTAGTAACTGTTGGCGCAACTCTTATTCCCAATTCATTTAATTGCGCATTGCCTGTTGGCGAAGGCGCATTTGTTAAAAGACAAGATGCTGTTTGGGTTTTTGGAAACGCAATCACATCTCGAATGGAAGTTGAGTCAGTGAGCAACATGGCTAACCGGTCAATTCCTAAAGCAATTCCACCATGAGGCGGAGCTCCGTATTGTAATGCATCGAGCAAGAAGCCAAATTTATCATGCGCTTCCTGTTCATTAATTCCAAGTAATTCGAATACTGTTTTCTGAAGTTCAGATTGATGGATACGAATCGATCCTCCACCAATTTCATAACCATTAATCACTATATCATACGCTTTTGCTAATGATTGAGTTGGTTTTGAGCGAAGCTCTTCTGGAGATACTTCCTGGGGAGAAGTAAATGGATGATGCATAGGCTGTAATTTATTGCTTTGGGGATCCAGTTCAAACATAGGCCAATCAACAACCCACAATAATTGCCATCCAGGATTAATCAGGTTTCTGTCCTGGCCAAGTTTATTGCGTAAAGCTCCCATAGACTCATTAACAATGTAGGCTTTATCAGCTCCGAAGAAAATAACATCGCCTGTTTGCGCCTCAACCCGATTAAGGATTGCCTGTATCGCAGTTTCAGACAAAAATTTCAGAATAGGCGATTGCAATCCTTGAATGCCTGCACTTAAATCATTTACCTTAATATAAGCAAGTCCTTTAGCCCCATAAATTGTTACAAATTGACCATAGGTATCGAGATCTTTTCGACTAAGATCACATCCGTTAGGTAGCTTTAAAGCCACCACCCTGCCGGAGTTATCATTCGCAGCAGAAGCAAATACGTTAAAATCAGAATCCTTAACCAGATCCGCTATGTCAATTAGCTCTAATGGGTTGCGAAGATCTGGTTTATCACTACCAAAACGGGTCATAGCTTCCTTGTAAGACATTCTTGGTAGTTTATCTGGTAATGTCACATTAAGAAGTTCTTTAAATACAACTTTTAACAGTCCTTCAATCAGTTGTAATATATGCTCTTCATTGATAAAAGCCATTTCAATATCAAGCTGAGTAAATTCAGGTTGCCTGTCAGCACGTAAATCTTCGTCTCTAAAACAACGAACAATTTGATAATATTTGTCAAATCCAGACATCATTAATAATTGTTTAAATAATTGAGGGGATTGGGGCAAAGCGTAAAATTGCCCAGGATGCACTCTAGATGGCACAAGATAATCGCGAGCCCCTTCAGGAGTAGCCTTCGTTAACATAGGGGTTTCTATGTCCAAAAATTCTCGCTCATTAAGGTAATTACGAATACAAGTATTTAACTTATGTCGTAAAGTCAGCTTATCTTGCATGACTGCCCGCCGCAGATCAATATAACGATATTTATATCGCAGATCCTCATTAACAGTTTGGTGTTCATCAGGAAAAAAAGGAGGTGTTGGGCATTGGTTCAGTATCTCAAGTTGAGTGCCTAGTACTTCAACCTTACCAGTTGCCATTTTGTCATTAATCATTCCTTCCGGTCTTTTGCGAACAATACCTGTCACACGAACAACAAACTCTGATCTCAATTTCTCAGCAATGGCAAAAATCGCTTTATTTTCTGGTTCATACACCACTTGCAACAAACCGGAACGATCACGAATATCTAAAAAGATAACTCCGCCATGGTCTCGCCTATGATGTACCCACCCACAAACAGTGACTTGCTTATCCAAGCTTGATTCATCCACGGCCAAACAATAGTGTGTACGCATAAAACCACCTATATAAATTATTGAGTACTTGGTAATGCCAATGCTGGATCAGATTGCACTACTCCTAAGGAAATAACTAATTTTAAAGCTTCTTCAATGCTTATATCCAACTCAATGGCATCTTGCCTAGGGAGCATCAACATGAAACCCGAAGTAGGGTTCGGAGTAGTTGGTACAAATACAGACATCATGTCTTCTTGAGATTTATTTTTGATCTCGGAGATTACAGTCCCAGTCTGGAATGCTATAGTCCAAAGTCCTGCACGAGGATATTCAATCAGAACCGCTTTTCGAAAAGCTTGACTATTAGTCGAGAAAATAGCATGAATAACTTGTTTTGCAGTATTATAAATTGAACGTACTAAAGGTATTTTTGCCAATAAGGACTCACCCCAAATAACCAATCTTTGTCCCAAAAAATTAGTTGCAACCACTCCCGTAACAAGCAGCAAAATAAGTGAAAACAAAACACCAAGCCCAGGTACGTGAACCCCTAGTAGCTGCTCGGGCTGATAAGCCGTTGGGAGTAAAGCCAGTGTACCATCCAGCATCTCGATAATAAATCGCAGAACCACAATAGTTACAAATATTGGTAACCATACAATTAATCCAGCAATTAAATAGGCTCTTATTGAAGTTGACTTCACTCAGCATCACCTTTCTTTGACTTTGGAGTATCTTTTGAGGTTGATACGGGAGTTTCCTTAGAAGAATTATCTGCATTGGTGGCAGAGTCACCTGATTTACTTTCTGTGGGTTCTTTTGCGGTACCACCTTTATTTTTAAAATCTGTAGCATACCAACCCGTTCCTTTCAGCTGGAATCCAGCAGCAGAAACAAGTTTTACAACAGAATTTTCATAACACTTTGGACATTGTTTAACCGGTTCGTCTGTAATTTTTTGCATCAAATCAAAATGATGATGACAACTTGTGCATTGATATTCATAAATTGGCATCTAGCATGACTCCATAAACTTGAAGTATCTGTAACTTAACATTTTATTATAATTCCAGCATGGCTTTAGCGCAAGCAGAAGTTCGTATTGTGAAGAAGTTCGTATTGCAGCTGGATAAATTCATAACCCAGTAAATAGCAAATGTTTCTAGAATCAACCTTCCTAGCTTTTACAATATGATGAATTAACTACTTGGTAATAAAAGTGTTTCTATATTATTATACGTCGATTTAATCGATTAAAATTTTGATATGGCAACTACACAAGAATTAGATGAATCTCAACAAGCGCAAGAACAACGGTTCAATGAAACACCTTATGCCTTGTCCAAAATGACCTATTGTGGATATTATGCAATTGGCTATAGTTATGAGTTATTAACTAATCCACAACGCTTTATTACGCAATACCTATATAATATTGCATCTAAAGAAGGAGCAGCCCTTGCACCAACCTTCGCGCCCGCATTGGTTAGATTAGGTTATGCCCCTGCAATATTTGTATTGGGCCCTTATGATAAAAAAGCATTAATCAGGCTGTTTCGATGGGGAGAGTCTAGCGATGATGATCCTGCCGCACGCCAACCATTGGATAGGGTAAAACATGCCGTAGGGACAGATACTATTGCTCAATTTAGAGGAGATAAAGGCATAAGAGAGCATCGTAAAATAAAGCGCCCCCTGAATAATGTATTGGATACCTACAATGAAACATTTTCCCAGTTTTCAACATTCGCCGAAAATTGGAATTACGACTACAGTTATCAAGAAAATATTAGATATTTGGTCAGCAATATTATCGGGAAATGCATTTTCGGCATACCTCATATACCAATTGAAGACATGAACATATTACAAAATATGAGTTATGCACTGGCATATTATGAGCCCAAACATGAGGAATTCAAAAAAGCCAGTATAGAACTTCAAGAATTAGGTAACAGAATTTTAGAACAATATGGTCAAGACATCATAGATGCTAATAAATATCTTGCTGCTCAATTGGATAATAATGAAGGCCTAGAAAAATTGTTTAATATCAAAGCCGGTAGCTCAATATTAGTTGAAGGGAATCTGTCAAATACTATTATGATAGCATTAGCATTCATTATGGATAATGATGAAATTAAAGAAAAACTACGGCAAGAGTTAAAAGATTTTGATTTTGGCATTAATCCTGAAGATGCCGAGCAAGCAAAATTATTATATTCAAAGCTTAATACATGCCGATTCCTCCAGCAAGTTTACATGGAAGCACTACGCTACGTCTCACCTGGAGTCATGACCGCAAGAAAGACTAGTAAGGCCAGTGAATGGAATGTTCATAACAAAGAAGGAAATATCAGACATTTTTCTGTTCCTGCAGGTTCGTATTTGTTTGCTCCATTAAGAGCAATGTCTCATGACAAGAGATTGTGGAAAGAACCACATCAATTTGATCCTTCTCGCTTCGATTCCTCTGAAAAATTGAATGAATATTCACACAATGGCTCAATCCCTTTCTTATTAGGGGATCGGTCATGCCCCGCTGCTGCTGTTTTTGCAAAGCTAGTATTTAAGCTTGCTGTTGGTTTGGTAATAACCCAGTATGACTTTACTTTAAAAGATAAAATGAATCCCATACCCAGCTATTCAATTCACCCAATCTATGAACCACCGACCGCTATGGCGACTATAGAGCTTAGAGAAGACAGTAAAGATAACAGTGCAATAGAGCTAAGAGGGCTTAAATGATAAGGCATATTGTTATATCCTGAAGAACTTAATGATGATGAGCGCCTGGAATTATAAGCCGCTTAAACAAATATCAGAAATTTGTCCTCCATAACTTGTCACTGCTAACAAAGGATATTTTAATCGAGTTATGAGTGTGCTTATATTTTCTTCAAGCATCAGCATATTGGGATCGAGGCAATTTGCAATCCATCCTTTACACGTAATTTTATTTGACTCTAGTGTGGACTGAGTAAGTAAAGCGTGATTGAGACAACCTAATTTCATACCTACCACTAAGATGACAGGGATGTTAGTTAATTTTAAAAAATCAAGCCAGGTTTCCTCCTCATTTAGAGGGACCATTAACCCTCCTGCCCCTTCAATGAATAACCTTTCAATATTGTCTAATTGCAAATTGAGACAGTAATCTGCCACTTTAGTGACATTAATGCTTGCTCCATCTGCTTTTGCAGATAAATGAGGGGAAGCAGGCAACTTAAATCGCCAAGGATTAATGATCTCTAAAGACAGATTACTCAGTTGCTGGTGTAAGAGCGCGTCAGAATTTACCAGTTGATTTTCCCTGTAATGACATCCGCTAGCTATCGGTTTTATCGCAGCCGATTTAGGAAAAAAATTACCTAACTCATTGGTTATAAAAGTTTTTCCACAATCAGTGTCAGTGCCAGTAATAAAATAACGTTTCATTTTATAAATTCATTAATTGTTTTAACAAATAAATCAGTATGGGATAGAAAAGGCATATGAGCTGCTTTGTTAAATAATATGTATTTAAAATCAGGATAAAGTTCTTCCATTGTTTTCATTGTCTTTGCTGAAGTAATTGGGTCAAGACGACCAAATAGATATGCCGTAGGAATAGATAGTTTTTTTAAATCCTCTCTAAGATCCCAAGTGTATAAAATTTTGAGTCCTAATTCTAATCCTTCTGGGGAAGGAGGATGGCCAATTTTAAAGTCAAATTTCATATTACTAAGTTGCAAAGAAAGAAATTCATTTAAAGTTTTAGTAATATCTTCTGATAAATTGCTATAAAAATTAGCAAAAACTTCTTGTTCCACACCCGGCCAATCCATATCAGAAATAAAACGTGGTGACGAGGTAATATTTAATAAATAGCGTACGCGAGCAGGCTCTTCAATAGCTAACCGTGTGGCATAGAGCCCGCCCATTGACCATCCAGCCAAAACAAATGTATCTGGCAATTGCTTCAGTAAATTCTCTTTAAAACTTTGCCAATCCATCATAGAGGTCAACCCAAAGCCCGGTAAGTCTACCAAAATCATTTGGTAAGTCAGTTGAAGTGATGGAACTATAGGTAACCAAATTTGGCAGTCAAAACCCCAGCCATGAAATAAAACTAAAGGTATACCTTTCCATATTTATCGAAATGAATGTTCATATATTAAGTGTAATGCATTAAATAATTCAGAAATTTGTTCTGGAGTGTGTTTAAAATTAATAATAACTCTCAAACCAGACGAAGAACTGTTTACCGTTGGGGATCTAATAGCGGAACAATGGAATTCTTTCTTTTTCAGTTCACTGGCATAATGAAGTGCTTTATGAGGACAACCTAATTTTAATTGCTGGATAGGAGTATCCGAGGCAAGCCAATTCAAAGGAGAAGACTGAATTAAATTCTTAAAGTGAGTAATTAGCTGCTGCAATTTTATTCTTCTATACTCCTCATTGATAAGGATGTCTAAAGTTTTTAATAATCCATAACATAACGCCGGACTAATAGCCGTAGAATAGATAAATGATCGCGCTGCTTGCAATAAAGCGTTTATCCAATTCTGACGCCCAGCAACCAGAGCCCCTTGAGAAGCCAGAGCTTTTCCAAATGGAATTACCCGTAAAGGGACTTCATTTTGTGTCAAGCCATGAAATGGGACAGCTCCTTTGCCATCAGGTCCTATCACCCCAAAAGCATGGGCCTCATCTACAATAACTTCCGTGCAAGTCTTCTTGCATAAGCTATTGATTGTTGATAGAGGAGCCATTTGCCCACTCATACTAAAAACCCCTTCAGTTATTAAAATCGAATCTTCTGAATTAGATTTTAATAAGTTGGATAGCGCCAGCATATCATTATGAACATAGCGCGAGTATGCCACTTGTGACAAGGCCAATCCATCGTAAATAGAGGCATGAACACTTTTATCTATAAAACAATGTACCTGGATGCGCCCAAGCAAAGCAGTAATTGCCAAATTTGCGGCATAACCAGAAGAAAACAAAATACAATCATCAACCTGTAATAATTCTGCAAAAGCCTTCTCAAGAGCCTTATGGTTCGCATGATACCCACTTAAAACCATAGAAGCTCCGCTCCCACAAGGAGATAATTGATATCCTTTTTGATATGCTTCAAGAACACGCCTATCCTCTGTTAACGACAAGTAATCGTTAGAATCAAAGCGAATCAAATCTGAAGCATTAGATTCCAAAATTTGCCTATGACGCAGTAACCCTTGTTCTTGTAACCGTGTGGTATACTCTTTAATTTTAGCATTAATTGTCATTATACCATCTCGGTTAAACCAAGTTTGCTAAAAAGGTGTTTGTCTTTGACTCGTTGTGGATTATCTTCTGTTAATAATTTATCACCAATAAAAACTGAGTTTGCCCCGGCAAAAAAGCAAATCGCTTGCAATTCATCACTCATCTCTGTTCGACCTGCAGTTAATCTAATGACGCTCTTAGGCATTAAAATTCTGGCAGTAGCGATGGTTCTTACCAATTCAACTCCTTCGACACGCTCTGCCTTAGCTAAAGGCGTCCCTTCAACTGGGATTAAACGGTTAATGGGTACACTTTCCGGCGGGTTTTCCATATTAGCTAACGTAAATAGAAACTCGATTCGATCATCTCGGGTTTCACCTAATCCCAAAATACCACCACAACATACATTAATGCCCGCTTCTCGAACGTTATTCAAAGTATTTAAACGATCACTGAATTTCCGTGTGGTCACCACTTTCTCATAATAAGAAGGCGAAGTATCAATATTATGATTATAATAATCCAAACCTGCCTCTTTTAAATGCTCGGCTTGTTCTTTAGTTAACATGCCTAAAGTCATACAAGTTTCAAGCCCTAAAGATTTTACCCCTTCTATCATTTCTCTTAATTGCGGCATGACTTTATCAGGAGGACAACGCCAGGCAGCTCCCATGCAAAAGCGCTTTGCCCCGCCTTCTTTGGCTTCTTTAGCACATTGCAATACGTCTGCGACTGACATCAATTTTTCTTTTTCTACATGCGTACTATAATGGCCGCTTTGCGAACAATAGCCACAATCCTCTGGACAAGCACCAGTCTTTATACTTAATAAAGTGGCAAACTGTAAGGAGTTCGCATTATGATGTTTCCTATGTACAGTATGCGCTTGATAAAGCAAGTCATTAAATGGTTGTTGATATATCTCCTCAATTTCAGAAATTGACCACTTTTTCTTTTCTTCAGACACGATTAACCCCTTTAATTTGACATGGGGAACATGATAAAGTCACTCACCCACTTGTCAACCAAAATTTGAAAAATGGTAAACATCAATCAACTGATAGCGAAAGATTTACAACATATTTGGCATCCTTGTTCACAAATGAAAGATTTTGAGGCTTGTCCACCGCTTGTTGTTAATAAAGCAAAAGGCAGCTACTTATATACCAATCAAGGCCCGTTGATTGATGCTATTTCCAGTTGGTGGTGTAAGTCTTTGGGCCACGGTCATCCAGCCGTTATCACCGCAATCACAAATCAATTAAACAATTTTGAACATGTAATTAGTGCCAATACTACCCACCTGCAGATGGTAGAATTGGCCGAAAAATTAAGTGAAATTACTAAAAAGCAACACATATTCTTTGCCAGTGATGGTTCAAGTGCAGTTGAGATCGCTATGAAGCTTGCAATTCATGCCTCTCAAATCAAAGGACATAAGAATAAAAACGAGTTCGTTGCCTTAAAAAATGGATACCACGGTGAAACCATTGGTACTATGAGTGTTAGTGATTTAGGTTTGTATAAAGCGCCATATGCCCCATTTGGTGTTCCTTGTCACTATCTTAGTGATATACCCTATGTCGTTAACGCTCAAGACCCTCTTTGGAGGGATTGTGATATTTATTGGGATAAAATTGTTCAAAAACTGGATAAAATTAGCGATAGAGTATGCGCCATTCTCCTTGAGCCTATTATTCAAGGTGCCGGTGGCATGTTGTGTTACAGTGCTGATTTTTTATCAAAAATCGCTGCTTGGACCAAAGAAAGAGATATTTATTTAATTGCTGACGAGATCATGACGGGGATTGGAAGAACCGGGAAATGGTTAGCATGTGAGCATGCCGGGATAAATCCCGATCTTATTTGCCTATCGAAAGGATTAACTTCTGGCTCCCTACCTTTTAGTTGCGTCATGATTGACAGCTCTATCTTTGATCTTTTTTATAATGATTACTACACTGGCCAATCTTTTTTGCATTCCCATACCTATAGTGGCAATCCTCTAGCAATAAGTGCTGCCTTAGCTACCATCAAAATAATAGAGCAAGAGGATATCCTAAGGCATGCTCAAGAGCTTGGGGAAATCATGCTAGCGTATTTACAAGAAATCTCTCAAGATTGTGGAAAACTTAGAAACGTTCGTGGGGTTGGAGCTGTCGTTGCTGCTGATCTAATTGATACTAGCCACCCAAGAATAGGATTTGAGATCTATCAGCAGGCAATAAAATTAGGTGCGTTAATTCGGCCTATTGGAAACACGCTCTATTGGTTACCCCCATTGAATACAGATAAAAAAATCATTGAGAAATTAGCAGAAATAACACTAAACTCTATAAAAGGAGCCTATAATAAGAACTCAAGGATATGAGTAAACGTGTTCATAAATTGTCTTTATTCATTTATAAGAAATTTCAATCGATATGGATTCTCTTAATTATTGGCGTCCTGATCATAGCCTTTTATATTAATTGGGATCTTAACAAAAAAAGAACTTATAAAGATGTAAAAGAAGTCGCTATAAGTCTTAGTAACAAGATAGACGGTTTTGTTGAAGATTTATTCCAAGAAATCTACGCATTACCAGTGTATGGAAAAAGTTTCATTGAGTGCAAATCTGATTTACATCCTTTTTTAGAGCATATCATTCTGAATAATCCTAAAATTTCTGGCGTTATGATTAGTGATAATAATCAGTTATTTTGTTCAACTTTACCAAACAGTAAGAATCTTCTTCCTATCTCTGCAACAATTCCTACTCGCACTCGCACCATTTTAGGCCCCTATTCCTTCTCATTATTCGATCAACCCATTTACCTAATTCAGCAAAAAATGGGTAATTACTATATAAGTATTCTTATTGTTGCATCGATCATACAAAATGAGCTAAAGACGGGACGAGACAAAGCAAGCGCAATCATCCTCTATAGTGACCTCGAGAAAAAAAATATACTTCGTATGGAACACACTGATAAAAACCCCAATTGGGTATTAAGTGAAAACTCAAAAATTCAAACACCCAATAGCTCTATGGGAATATTTGCTATAGAACAATTACAAAGTATAAATAGTATTTCTATAATCGTTTTTGAAAACAGTAAAACTGCCTTTCGTAATTTTTTGTATAGCCAAACAATAATTATTGTTGTCATTTTAGTCTGCTCATTTATCCTATATCTCCTTATAAAAAATATAATGACAAAACATTATTCCTTACAAGGCATGATAAAATTAGCCATAAAAAATAAGGAGTTTTATCCTGTCTATCAACCTTTGTTCAATTATGAGAAAGGACGTTTTTCTGGAGTCGAAATCTTATTAAGATGGGAAAATGAAGACAGTCAAATCATTATGCCTGATTTTTTCATTGTTGAGGCAGAAGCTACTGGTTTAATTGTACCAATTACTCTTCAAATTATCGAGATCGCATTTAAAGAAACAAAATCTCTCTTGGAGCACTACTCTGATTTTCACCTTGCCTTTAATATTTCAGCGTTGCATTTTCTTGCTCCTACTTTTTTTAATCATTTCAATCAGCTAGTAGAAAAATACCATATTGCGCCAAATCAGATTATACTTGAAATCACGGAAAGAGAACTTTTGGATCAAAACGACACGATTTTTATTAATAAAATGCAAGAGCTCCGGCAGGCAGAATTTTCTCTCGCAGTTGATGATTATGGAACTGGACATGCCAGTATCAGTTATTTACAACATTTTCCCTTCAATTATTTAAAAATTGATAAATTATTTGTACAGGCAATTGGTTCAAATGCTATCACTGAATCTTTAAATGATGCCATTATTCGGATGGCAAAAGGGTTAAACTTGATTATTATAGCAGAAGGTGTAGAAACAAAAGAACAAGCCGCTTATTTAATACATAATGGAGTTTATTTACAGCAAGGTTGGTATTATTCCAAAGCCTTATCTATTGAAGAATTATTCACCTTGCTAAAAGGAGAAAAAACATGAGGAATTGTTTTTTTTATAGCTTACCGCTACTAATTTGTTTGGCAAATACAGGGCTTAGCGCACCAGTAATAAGTAAATCCAGTTACTGGAAATGTGTGACTCATGATAAAGCGAATAAGCAATGGGTTGCCAATAGCCCTTATAAACGAGTTGCTATGAATATGGCATTTGCAGCTTGTAAAAAAGAAAGTGAAGCTCCCGCAAGTTGCAAAACATCCGATTCAAGTTGCGAGGGATTTATAAATGGAGTCAGTACTAGACCACTGTGGCGTTGCACTGCTATAGATTTAGCTGCACAACCATGGGAAAGTAATCTCTATCCATACCGTGATGACGCTGCGTTGGCAGCCCAAGCATTCTGCAAAGAAGATAGTACGTTACCTGAAACTTGTTATGTCAATATGGTAACTTGTATCAATAAAAATGAAGGAGCCCAATCTCGTGGTTTATTCAGTGGGGTTAACTGGTAATATTGCAAGCGGCAAAAGTACAGTCGCTGAATTTTTTTCTGAACTTGGTATAAATATCATTAATGCTGACAAAATCTCAAAAGAATTAACTTCTGTAAATACACCCTGTTATAAAGATATTATTTCTCATTTTGGTTCTTCAATAGTATTGGAAAATGGAAACTTGGATAGAAAACGTCTACGAGATATTATCTTTTCCGAACCCAAACAACGCTTATGGCTTGAAAACCTGTTACACCCAGCCATTCGTAAGAAAATTGAAGAACAAATAAGCACATGCTCTTCTCCTTATTGCCTTATCGAGATCCCGTTATTATTTGATAAAAAAAATTATCCTTATCTTCGAAAAATTTTATTAGTTTCTGCGCCATTGGAAATTCAATTAGAGAGGATAATTAGAAGAGATCATTGCACTAAGGCACAAGCATTGGCTATTTTAACAACTCAACCGAATTTAGAGCAACGCATGGAAATAGCGGATGATGTGCTTATCAACGACGCAGGATTAAATGAGCTAAGAGAAAAAGTAAATAAATTACATAAAAAATATCTCAAAGAAGCAAAAATGGCGCATGAGAAATAAATTATCCAAAGCAGTCATCAAATCATCAAATCTATAGAAGATATCTTTTTATTTTCAATAACTTTTATGTTAGTCTAGGCGCAAACTAAGCATTAATAGCTTGACTTAACAAGTTACAATTTATTTTTTATAAAAATTCAGATTGCTGCTACGGTAAGATGGAGCTAAGGACAGCCTTAATCTATGCATGATAATATGATAACTTTTCAACTAGCAACACATTTTTTATCAAGAATAGCGTTACGCTTAGAGTATCTATTTAAAACGATTAATGAAGCCTGTAGCGAGTCCCACGAAGTTATTCATCGCTTTGCGTTAAAAAATATAATTGAAATTGTTGAAATAATTGAAAAGCCTGAGTTAAAAAGTCGCTTTATCAAAGAATTAATTAGAATAGAGCACGTACTAAAAAAACCTAACTTGCTAAATAACCATAAGTTATTTGATAAGTTAGCTACTCAAATCCATGTGCTAAATCATGTACCAGGACGATTCAGCAACAGCATTCATGATGATGAGTTTTTAAAAACTTTACGACAAATACACCACCCAAATACTAAAGAGTGTGAGTTTAATTCCCCACATCTGGTATTATGGTTTGATTCTGATCCTTTTATGAGACAAAAAACAATTAATCAATGGGTTTCTTGTCTAAAAGATTTAGAAGATACTGTAGCAATTTATTTATCTTTATTGCGTGATGTCACTCAATATATCCCCATTCAAGCACATAATGGCTTTTATCAACACAGCATTTCACCGAAATCAATCAATCATCTCATTTTATTAAAAATGGATAAAACATTAGGGGTTACACCTAAAATTCAGCTAGGGCACCACAGTTTGACTATCCGACTTTATGAATTAGTTACTGCTCACGAAGTTCGAGATAAAACAATAGATATGGAAATCGCATTTTGCCAAATATAAACAGACATTAATTTTCTGTAATCCATTTTAATTAAACTGAACAGTAATTCCTCCACCATAATAACGCTCAATACCATTCAAAAGACCGATGATGCGCTGATTCACTTCAAAATCAAGCGCTATATTCTTTTTAATCTGATAAAGAATGCCTGCATCTGCGCCGTAGCCACTCCCTTCATCTGGTGCTGTTTTATTTTGTCCATACACTTCAGCAAACAACAATATATTATTTTTAGACCACGATAAAATGAGATCTGGATTAATACTGGTGTAACTTTGCCCACCGTCGTAACTAGACTCTGATTGGGAGATGACCCCCAAAGTGCCGGTTAGATTCCATTGAGAATTAAAATTATAACTTAAAATGCCTGTTACACCTCCACCAGGATGGGGACTACCGAAAGAAGCACTGCCTGATGGGAAAATAAATTCGCTGCTCACTGTAGCAACCCATTTATTGTTAAACCATAGAACATGATTAACTACTAATTGAGTTTCACTAAATCCGAAACGTGGAGCTACTGTCTGATTGATATAGTTAGGTAAAAGCAAATCCACCTCAAAATAGCCTGGTAGACCTAATTGTATTGCTGCAGCAGGAAAATTGTGTTGTATACCTTCACCAATTAATTGCTGATATTGGTACCCAGAGCTTATTAATACACTCTCGGATGGAACAACACAAGCATTAGACGCAATACCTCCTCTCTCAAGAAAGGAAAGCATATCAGTGCGTCCTCCACAAACGTTTTCGTAATCACTAACCGCTTTTGCTTGAAATGAGAGCAGTAATAAAGTGACGAATGAAAAAAAAATTCCCTTTTGTTTAATAATCATTTGCTAATACAATTCAGGAGTGACAATTAAGTCAAAAACAGCATGATTTGCTTTAGGAAAATCATCAAAATTTAATTCCTCTTTTTTTACCCATTTCATATTCAGTTGCCCTTCCAGGCAGCTGGGCTGACCAATAAATCGAGTTACCTTGAAAATAATTAATTGCACTGACTTATCAGGATAATCATAATTTACATTACCTAAGAATTGGTAATCATTTGCTTCTATACCTATCTCTTCTCTAAGCTCACGAACTAAAGCGTCCTCAGCTAATTCTCCAGGCTCTAATTTGCCTCCTGGGAACTCCCAAAATCCACCATGGGAAGTATGCAAAGGACGTTGGGTAACTAAAATACGTTGTTGCTCATCGATAATAACAGCGACAGCTACTTTCACACCAAACTACCATGACATGCTTTATATTTTTTACCCGAACCACAAGGACAAGGTTCATTGCGGCCTACTTTCTTTTCCTGGCGCCTAAATGTTTGAGCTTCGCTCGTCTCCTCACTCCCTGAAGGGCTTTCATGCATCAAATTCATTTTTTTAATCTGATCAGCTTTACGCTGCTCTTCCACCACATTAGCGTCTTCTTCAGTTTGAATTTCTACAGACGAAAGTATCCTGAACACTTCATACTTCAAGTTATCCAACATCATAGTAAACAAACCAAATGCTTCTTTTTTGTACTCCTGTTTTGGATCTTTCTGTGCATAACCTCGTAAATGAATTCCTTGACGCAATTGATCCATTGCGGCCAGATGTTCACGCCAGTGATTGTCCAAAGTTTGTAAAATAACTGATTTTTCAAACTGAGAAATAATCGGTCTTCCTACTTTCCTTACTTTTTCATCATAATGCTCAGCAGCTAAAGCAAGAATTTTTTCTTTGATTTGTTCTGGTTGTATGCTGTGATCTTTCTCAATCCAATCAGCTACCGGTGCTCTAATTTTAAACTCATCCGATAACACATCAGCTAAAGCTTGTGGTCCCATTGGTCTTCCAAACTTTGAGGAGGGATGTAAGTATCGACAAGACTGTTTATTACTTCGTCTCTCATCATCTCAACAACTTCCTGGGTATCCGTCATTCCCATGATGGAGGCGCGTTGGGTATAAATAACCTGGCGCTGATCATTGGCCACATTATCATAATCTAACAACTGTTTTCTAACATCAAAATGATGCCCTTCCAGTTTGCGTTGAGCATTCTCAATTGCTCTAGTAACCAAACTATGCTCAATAGGCTCACCCGGTTGCATCCCTAAACGTCGCATCATAGACGCTACGCGATCAGAAGCAAATATTCTCATTAAATTGTCTTCAAGAGACAAATAAAACCGACTGCTACCAGGATCACCTTGGCGGCCTGCCCGCCCTCTTAATTGATTATCGATGCGCCTTGATTCATGACGTTCGGAACCAATAATCCTAAGCCCGCCAGCCGCAATAACTTCATCATGGCGTTTTTGCCAATCTTGTTTGATTGCCTCTTTCTCTTCTTCGCTGGCATCATCAGGAAGATTTGCCAAATCAGCAGCCAAACTTCCACCCAAAACAATATCTGTTCCTCGACCAGCCATGTTGGTCGCAATAGTTACAGCACCAGGACGACCGGCTTCAGCAATAATTTGTGCTTCTTTTTCATGAAATTTGGCGTTCAATACCTGATGTTTTATATTGGCTTTTTTTAGAAGCTGGCTTAAAAATTCAGAGGCTTCAATTGAAACTGTCCCCACCAAAACAGGTTGCCTGCGCTCACTGCAGGCTCGAATGTCTTCAATTATTGCTTTAAATTTATCGGCTTGAGTTAAATAAACCAAATCCGCTTCATCTTTTCTGATCATGGGTTTATTCGTAGGTATGACCACAACCTCAAGATTATATATTTGCTGGAATTCATACGCTTCTGTGTCGGCAGTTCCCGTCATTCCAGCTAACTTATTATATAATCTGAAGAAATTCTGAAAAGTAATAGAGGCTAATGTCTGATTTTCATTTTGAATAGAAACTCCTTCCTTGGCTTCAACCGCCTGGTGCAATCCTTCTGACCAACGTCTTCCAGGCATCGTACGACCGGTATGTTCATCCACTATGACCACTTGGTTATCTTTGACTATATAATCAATATCTCTGTGAAACATAGCGTGAGCTTTTAATGCCGCATTCACATGGTGCATTAACATAATATTACTGGCATGGTAAAGACTTTCACCAGGATCTAACAATTTGGCTTTGGTCAGCAATTCTTCAATATGCACATGACCAGCATCAGTTAAATGGGCCTGCTTTTGCTTCTCATCAACCGTATAGTCGCCTTCTCCACCCTCTTCTTCTTGTTTTTTCAAATGAGGGATCAGTGAATTAATTTTAATATACAATTCTGAGCTGTCTTCAGCAGCTCCAGAGATAATTAAAGGAGTTCTTGCTTCATCAATTAAAATAGAGTCTACTTCGTCTACAACAGCGAAATTCAGCTCTCTTTGGACCTTATCTGTTAAGCTAAAAGCCATATTGTCGCGTAAATAATCGAATCCAAATTCATTGTTGGTTCCATAAACGATATCCGCCTTGTAAGCTTCCTGCTTTTCTCTGTGTGACATGTCTGGGTAAATAACACCAACAGTAAGCCCCAAAAATTCATAGATGGGTTTCATCCATTGGCTATCTCTTTTGGCAAGATAATCATTGACTGTAACGATATGTACACCACGCCCAGTAATTGCATTAAGATAGGCTGGCAAGGTGGCAACCAAAGTTTTACCTTCCCCAGTACGCATTTCAGCGATGTTCCCATCGTGTAACACCATCCCACCTATTAATTGCACATCAAAATGTCTAAGACCAAGAGTTCGGACAGACACTTCTCTAACCGTAGCAAATGCTTCTGCGAGCAATTCATCCAGGCTTTCACCATCATTGAAACGTGCTTTAAATTGTTGTGTTTTTGCTGCCAACTCTTCATCTGACAAATTTCGCATTTGTGGTTCAAATGCATTAATAGCCATTACCGACTTTTCCATACGCCGTAATGTCCGTTCATTTCGGCTTCCAAACATTTTCTTGATTAACGTATTCAGCATGGCCTAAATAACCCTCAGGATGTTCCAATTAATAAACCTATTAATGTACTAGAAATCATGGAAAAATGCCATGAATTGATGACATTCACCTTATTATTTCTCATATACATTCCACATGACTCATCTCTTCCAAATTCAGCAAATACTGAACTAACTCATGAAAGCCAGAAGTGTTTCTTTCCTGGATAATATTCATTAATTTCTTTTTCCACAGCTTTGCTCCAGGCAGCCCAAAAACTAAATTAAAAAGAGGTTTTACCAAAATACTTAAAGACACTTCTTTTTTAGCTTCATCGTATAAATAATCCAGATATTCAATTAACACCTGACTACGCTTCACTTGGAAAGATTCAGGATATAAGGCATGATGAATTTCAGCCATTTGATAGGGATTATCACAAGCCAACCTTCCTAACATCACTCCATCTACCTGAGTTAAATGATTTTTTATTTCATCAATAGTCAAAATATTTCCATTAATAACTACAGTAACATGTGGAATTTCTTTTTTTAATTCATAGACATAATCATAATTTACTGGTGGAATAGTTCTATTTTGTTTGGGATTTAAACCATGCAGCCAAGCTTTACGAGCATGCACAATAAGCTTATCACAGCCAGCATCAACCAAATGGAGCGCGAAGGATCTGAAGAATTCATAGCTGTCTTGATTATCTACACCAATCCTCGTTTTAGCTGTGACTGGAATCCTGACTGCTTGTTTTATTTCACGAATACAATCAGCAACATGTGTTGGTTCCCTCATCAAGCAGGCTCCAAATCGCCCTGCTTGTACTTTGTCACTAGGGCAGCCTAGATTCAAATTAACTTCATCAAAACCTTTCTGCTCAGCAATAACAGCACACTTCGCCAAAGCCAATTTATCAGCCCCGCCTAACTGAATCGCGACAGGATGCTCGGCAGAATTAAAATACAAAGCTCTGCCGGGGTTATTTTGAATAGCGCCTGTCGTCTGCATTTCAGTATATAAAAGCGCGTGGGGGGCCAGTAATCGCATCAGTGTACGGAAATGGCTATTAGTCCAATCGATCATTGGTGCTATGGATAACTTGGATTTGATACTATTTACCACATTCAATACAAATCAAAATAAATATATTATAACCCGTTGTTTGGGGAATATACAAAAAAACTAAAAGATTGGGCTTTAAGCTGCAATTTATTATGAATAACTCGAATTATAGGGCATGAATTTTATTCATGACGGGCTTACTGCACAATATTCATGGCCTGAATAAGCAATTGCAACTTTGTTCTACCCTGATAAAAATTAATATCGAGTTTGTAGGCCGCATGAATGTGCTTAATCCGATGATTTGGCCAAGATTTTGAGTCTATATTAAATGCAATGGCATCCAGTGGATCACCGCCTTGCACCGAGACTAATGTCATTCTTAAATGATTTTTTCCAACAATTCTCTGATCCAGAATTTCAAATACATTATCAAACACTGGCTCCGCGAATAATTGTCCCCAAGGGCCTGCTTGTTGTATTAAATGAGCTGTTTCCAAATTCATCTCTTGCGGTTGCAATGGCCCATCTGTCCATATTTCTCCTTCGCATTGTGATAAATCAAGATGCTTTAGAACCTCGAACACAAAAGCATCGCGAAAACTACCCAATAATTCCGGTTTAATACTTAAGCCTGCGGCCATGGCATGACCACCGAATTTAATTATTAAACCAGGATGATCCTTATCAACAGCAGCCAGCACATCTCTAATGTTTAAATCAGGAACAGAGCGCGCCGATCCTTTCAACTCTTCCTCACTAACCGATGCAAACGCAATAACAGGGCGATGATACCTTTCCTTCATTCTTCCAGCCAAAATGCCTATAACTCCTTGGTGCCAGGTTTTATCATGAAGGCATAAAGCCACAGGCAAGTGCTTGTTAGGTTCACTATTAATGGATAATTTATCCAGAGCAAGCATCGCTTGCTCTTTCATTTCTAACTCTATTTGTCTTCTTTCCTGATTTAATTCATCCAATTGCTGACAAAAATCCCTCGCCTTTTTAGGATCAGAAGTAATTAAACATTCAATACCAAGTGACATATCATCTAGCCGGCCTGCCGCATTGAGTCTTGGTGCAATAGCAAAACCAAGATCAGCTTCTCTAAGCTTAGAAAGCTCTCTGCCGGAGATCTCAATTAAAGCTTTAATGCCCTCTCGGCATTGTCCTTGACGAATACGTATCATCCCTTGATTAACCATGATTCTGTTATTCTGATCCAGTCCACAACATCTGCCACAGTTCCCAATGCTACCAAATCCAGAAAACTGGCCATATTGGGTTCCAATATATTCATTTCGCTAAACCAGTTACTATTGGAAAGGTGTCTACGCAAAGCAAGCATCACATAAAAAATAACCCCAACCCCTGCGATCGACTTGCTTGGGAACAAACAATCAGGCTGATTAGGATTAACGATAGCACAGGCACCAGGGAGTGATTCAGCAGGCAGATGGTGATCAGTAATGAGTACATCAATTCCCATTTGATTGGCTGTTTCTACTCCTTCAAAACTGGCTATACCGTTATCGACAGTAATAATTAAATGAGGATTCCATTTGCTTGCGACCTCTACAATCGCAGGAGTAAGTCCATAACCAAACTCAAAGCGATTAGGTACCAAATATTCAACAAACTTAGCTCCCATAGCTCGCAAGGCTGTGATCGCCAAAGCAGTAGAAGTTGCTCCGTCGGCATCAAAATCACCGATAATGAGAATACGTTGCTCTGAGCGTAGCGCCTTCTCAAGTCGCAAGCAGGCTTTGTTAATATCTTTTAAAGAATGAAATGGTAATAATGTTTGCAATTGCTTATCCAACTGAGATTCATTCCTAATACCACGTGTCACATAAATACGTTTTAGTACGTCAGGTATATTGGGTAAATCTACAATGTGCTCAGGTTGTTGTCGTTGTTTAATCAGCATGCGTCAGACTTCTCCAAAATCGAGTAAACCAGTTGTGTTTAGTGCGAATAAAAGCGCAGTTATTCCAATACCAATAGGCGTGTATTTTTTTTACTTCAACTTGATGTAATTCACTTAAAGAACTGATGTCTCTCAGTAAAATGATTTGGAATTCTTTCAAACTCACCGAAGGATTATATAGAGTCACATTTGAAGAGCACCCTTGAGCAAGAGAGAAAAATTCTTTATCGGTGCAAATAGGTATTGTTTTTTTAGTTCCCAATTTGGCTCCACCCCAAGCCCATATGCCATTTATTAATGATTCTCGAAAGTGAGATGCAAAAAACATCTGGCTTTCAGTAAAAAATTTTTGCCAATACAAAGTAGGATCTAATTGAGCTAACTCCGGCATTAACGATTTATTTTGTATTTGATAAACTGGTTTTGCATGAAGATAGGGCATGTTATCAACACGGAGTAGCCAGGTAAACGCATCATGAAAATAAAGTGTCATTCCTTCTTCTGCCAAATAAGCAGAATATAGCTCAAACCAATGCTTAGCCTCTTGATCAGTCCATTGCAAATCTCCATTAATTGCTACAATCATTGCATCATTATGTGATGCATTCCAATGTATGGGAGTTAAAACAACCCAATCTCCCTCGAGGGAATGGCTGGATTTTAATAATTCCCCAATGGGAGGATTATTTGCCTCATAACCGCAACAAACTAACAAATTAAGGATCGCTGATCCTTGTGATTTTAGCTGTTTTTCATCATCGCTATTGCAGCTACCTTCTGTATTTATAATGACATCCATTGTTAAACAGCCTTAAGCAATCCATCTCTTTTAAATAATGCCTTTAAATTTCTTAACGCTTGTCTGATTCTGTCTTTATTTTCAATTAATCCAAATCGGACATAGCCATCACCTTGCTGCCCAAAACCTATACCTGGCGAAACAGCAACCTGGGCTTCCTTCAATAAATACTTGCTAAACTCCAATGAACCCATAGAGCGGTAATTAAGAGGAATAGGAGCCCAAACAAACATAGTGCCCTTGGGTTTGCTAACCTCCCATCCAATATCATTTAGCCCATCACATAAAAGATTGCGGCGTTTCTCATAAAGCTCTCGTATATCCTTTACACAATCATCCGAGCCCTCCAAAGCAGCAATCGCAGCAACCTGAATAGGAGTAAAGGTACCATAATCCAAATACGATTTGATGCGCGTCAAAGCGGCAACAAGTTCTTCATTACCACAAGCAAAACCAACACGCCATCCTGGCATATTATAAGATTTCGACATGGAATATGTTTCAATTGCAATATCAATAGCGCCAGGGACTTGCAAAATAGAGGGGGCTTTGTAACCATCAAAAACGATATCGGCATAAGCCAAATCGTGGATAATCCAAATATTATTGCGTTTGGCAAGATCAACTACTTTTTCAAAAAAATCATATTCAACACAATGAGTACTTGGATTAGCGGGGAAATTTAACACTAAAGCTTTGGGTTTTGGCCAGGTTCTGGTAATAGCATCTTCTACTGCGGTTAAAAATTGAATTTCATCAATTAAAGGAATTTGCTTTACATTAGCCCCTGCAATAATAAACCCATAAGTATGGATAGGGTAAGCCGGATCAGGGACCAGAATAGTATCACCAGGACCAGAAATTGCCAGTGCTAAATGAGCAAGGCCTTCTTTAGACCCTATGGTGGCCAATACCTGTGTTTCACTGTCTAAATGCACATCATAATGTCGACGATACCATGTTGCCATAGCCCGACGTAATCTTGGTATCCCTTTTGACATAGAGTATCTGTGGGTATCAGGTCGTTGTGCTACTTCTATAAGCTTGCTCACAATATGAGGCGGGGTTGGTTGATCAGGATTCCCCATACCAAAATCTATGACGTCTTCTCCTCGTGCCCGCGCTTCAGTCTTAAGTTGATTTATCGTATTAAATACATAAGGGGGCAAGCGTTTAATGCGCGGAAATTGGCTCATAATATTGACCTCTGTGATATACTGTTAGTCACTATAACCTAATGATTTTTTTAAAACCATGAATATCAATCTAGAAAATGCTGAAGAACATGCCGTGCAAGCTTACAGCGATAAAAAAATTCAGATTAATTCCATAGTTTATGAAGCTAGTTTAATTGTTTCCCGCAAAGAAATCATTACTGATTTTGCAATTAAAGACATCCTAGAAATTAATGATCACTATATTGATTTATTATTAAGAAGCAATCCTGAACTCATTATTATTGGACATCATCAGACTGGTAGAATGTTGCCAATTACCCTAATCAGTGAGTTATCTCAAAAAAGAATAGGTATAGAATGTATGTCTATAGGAGCAGCTTGTCGAACTTATAATGTTTTATTGGGAGAAAACAGGGCTGTCGTTGCCGGGCTTATTTTGTAGCCTGCGCCGTCAACGCCCCCTAAAATATAAAAATTATAATTGTCTTCTTGCTTCCAACACATTAGGAATTTGTTCCAATTTAGTTAACAGGCGCGATAAGCTGTTTAAGCCGTCAATTTCAACCGTTAGTGTAATGTAAGCCATATTTTCATGTTTGTTACTCTGAGTTTGCAAAGCATACACATGGGCTCTTTCATTGGAAAGCAAAGAAGTCAAATCCTTTAATAGCTCTGATCGATCAAATGCTTTAATGAGAACATCCACAACATAATTCTCTCGTGTTGCGCTACCCCAATTCACCTGAATAAATCGCCGCTTTTGCCTCTCACTGGCATGAATAATATTGGGACAATCTTTCCTATGTACTGATACCCCTCTTCCAATAGTGATATACCCTACTATTTCATCACCAGGGACAGGTTGGCAACACCTTGCCATAAAAGTCAATAAATTTCCAACGCCTTCAATGCGAAGATCACTACCCGTTACTTCTGGTTTATGTTGGTGCCTTATAAATTTCTGTAAATTTTGCTCAGAAGTATCAGGGGGTGTCAATCGATTGATAATCTGTCCTATTTTAATGTCGCCACGCCCCAAATTGGCATAAAGATCGTCTAGTTTTTTATAATTCAGGGCGCTAATAACTTCATTAAGTTTATCTGATTTTATGCCTAAAGATTTTAGCTCTTTCTCTAATAATTCGCGGCCATCGCGTACATTATCCTCATAATCCTGCATTTTAAACCAATGTAATACTTTGGCTTTGGCTCTTGCTGTCTTTAAGTAATTCAAATGAGGATTAATCCAATCTCGTGAGGTTTAATTTCCTTTCCCGCCAACACTTCCACACGATCCCCTGTTTTTAGTTGGTAGGTCAGCGGGACAATGTGGCCATTAATTTTGGCACCGCGGCATCGATGTCCTAAATCGCTATGAACATGGTAAGCAAAATCCAGGGGTGTCACTCCGTGAGGCAAATCGAGAACATCACCATCCGGAGTAAAAACATAGACTCTGTCTTCAAGAAATTCCGTCGTAATATTTTCGGAAACACCTTTATTGGTAGCCATTTCCTTATGCCATGCCAATACATCTCTTAACCATTCAATTTTTCGTTCATGGCTTTCTTTTTGAGATACCCCACCTTCCTTGTATTTCCAATGCGCAGCTACTCCCATTTCTGCTAAATCATGCATATGGAAAGTTCTTATTTGCACCTCAAAAACTCTTCCTTCAGGGCCTTCTACTGCTGTATGAAGAGACTGATAACCATTAGGTTTTGGATTAATAATATAATCATCGAACTCGGCTGGAATTTGTTTCCATAAAGTATGAACCATACCTAACACTTCGTAACATTGCGCCTCGGTATCGACCAGAACACGAACTGCTGTAGCATCGTATATCTCATCAAGTGAGACATTTTTACGCTTCATTTTTTTATAAATACTATGAATATGTTTCGAGCGTCCGTAAACAGCAAAATGATGAGCTCCAGTAGCCCGAATTTGATGCTCAAGTTGTTCAACAATTTTGTTAACAAAGTTATCTCTCTCCAACCGTTTGGCCTTCAATCCTTTGGCAATTTCTTTATATTCTTCCGGATGCAAATAACGAAAAGCCAAATCTTCCATTTCCCACTTAATGGCACCTATCCCTAATCGGTTGGCCAAAGGAGCATAAATTTCCATAGCTTCTGTTGCAATCTGCTTGCGCACTATTTCAGAGAGATGTCCGGCTGTCCTTAAAACACACAGGCGTTCCGCGAGCTTGATTAAAACGACCCGAACATCATCCACCATTGCCAACAACATTTTACGGATATTATCAATTTGATTTTTATTTTGTGGGTATTTATTCAGAGCCTGCAAATTATGCATGGCACTCATTTTTTCTATACCTTTGACCAATTTGGCAATATTGTGACCCAATTGTTCTTCTACATCTTCGATAGATAAATCGGCGTAGTGAACATTTTCAAAAATAATTGCTGCAGCTAAAGTTTCTTGGTCAACTTCCAAGTCAGCAAGTAAATCGGCCATTGACAACCCTTGTTGCAAACAAGTTTGTCCTGTTTCAGTAGCATGATCCTGACCCGCCAATTGGCTTAAAGTACAAGCATTTCGTATGAGTTCAAGATTATCCAAATACCCTTTTGAGCTGAGATGATGTAACCACAGCTCTACATCAATACTGCCATCGGAAGTCAAAGGAGTAGTATCTTTTACTCTTACCATACGTATTATCCTTTTTGAAACAAGGCTATAGACTCAACATGCGCTGTGTGCGGAAACATATCCATGACTCCAGCAGTTACCAAAACGTAACCTTTTTGATTAACCAATACATCCGTATCACGGGCTAATGTTACCGGATTACAAGATACATATACTATACGCTCAGGATTGATTGAATCTATTTGCTTCACAATTTCAAGCGCGCCCGACCTGGGTGGATCAATTAAAACTTTATTAAAAGAAGCATTAACTATATTTTTTACTTCCGTTACATCATCAAGATTGGCGGCATAAAAGTCGACATTATTAATATGATTGACCATTGCATTCATATAGGCTCTATCAACCATATTTTTACTGCCTTCGACTCCTACTACCCTAAAACAAGATTTAGCCATAGGAAGTGAAAAATTTCCCAGCCCACAAAATAAGTCTAGCACTATATCAGAGCTTTTTAACTCCATTAATTGGATTGCCTGAGCCACCATTTTTCTATTTAATTCAGCATTCACTTGAGTAAAATCATTAGGGTGGAATTGAAAAGTAATTTCATAGTCTGGT
Organism: Legionella norrlandica; assembly: GCF_000770585.1. Taxonomy (GTDB): domain Bacteria; phylum Pseudomonadota; class Gammaproteobacteria; order Legionellales; family Legionellaceae; genus Legionella; species Legionella norrlandica. The sequence goes on from NZ_JNCF01000001.1 coordinate 62,727, forward strand.
AGATGATAAGTTAAATAATCATCAGCATGAGATGGGTAAAAACAAAAAACCGAGTCAGGTCCCCCTGGCTGCAGAAAAATTTTATATTCATATTGCTTGGCGAATTCCTGAATCTTTAATTCATCTTGAACAGTTAGTGGTGATAAATTTCTAAATATCAAAGCTACTTCATTATCTCCCGCAGCCACCTCAATTTGAGCTATGCAATGCTTGTCATCCAGAGAGTCAATTAATTTTCTTAAATGCACAATATCAGTATCTAGTTTTTTATTAAGTACAGGACATTGAGTAATCTCTGTAATATATCTTGGATTATTTCGTTCGCGGAATCCCACCATAGAAGCCTGTTTTTTTTCTACAAACCGAGTACTTAAGCGAGCTTTGTTTCTATAATTCCAAGGGTTACAAGTTAAAGGAGATAATACGGTTTGAGGTTGAGTATGGCCATAACGAGATAACAAATCCAAAAGCTGTAATTGTTTAAACTGGATTTGTTCCTCCGCACTCAGATGTTGTAAAGAACAACCTCCGCACATTTGGTAATGAGGACACTTAGGTTCAACCCGTAAAGGGGAAGGATGAACAATGGATAATAATCTACCTCATCAAAATCTTTTTTTATTCGAGTGTACTGAAATTCAACCATCTCATCTGGTAATGCTCCTTGAATAAAAGTAGCTTTGCCATTAATTCGCGCCACACCTTTTCCATCATGACTTAAATTAACAACTTGAGCAGTTTGCGGGTCAAGGCTTGGTTTGGATTTAGCTTTACTCATGGAATAGTTCTCAAATAAATTATCACTTATAAAAATCTCATGCTACATTTTTAGATGTGCCATATGGATATAAAAACAAGTAATGCCCATACAATGGGCTCATTAGTTAAGGGAATACATAATGTTAAAGAATATCACACGAGCTTTGTCTTTGTCATTGTTAGTAACCCATAACCTCTCTGCAAATGAAGCCTCATCAATAAAGACATTCACCCCTCCAACCACAACTCAATTGTTAGAAAAATTTGGAGCAGGCTTTGCTAATCTTGAACATAAGACAATCGGGGATTTGGTTACTCTTTATTTGCCTAACGCCAATACAAGTGGTGAATCAGTCAAACTAACGTTACCCAATGGAATTCAATTAAGTTATGGGGACATCATTATGTATGGGGGAGATATATTCGGAAGTCCAGAAACTCCCATCTCAAACTGTGCTGAAAAAGACAGGTTAACTTGTTTTCAGGCCCAGTTTGATGCTCTTGGAACTGTGGGAAAAAAGCAAGACAAAAGTTGTTCAAATCCATTCAATCAAATAAGTTATCTGAATCAATACTTTGTAAAACTGGCCAATGAACTAGAACAAGCTCATCAAAATGGAACTAGTGATTGGGACTATTATAAGCAGCATGAAACGAACATCAGTAAGGAACTTAATAAGCTAACTTGTGGAGGCAGCATTGTCAGTGCGTTTCTCCCTTTTGGTAATTACATTAAGTTAGCCCAAGTCAATTATGATCATTTTATCCCTGACTCACTGATAGCCTACAAAACTGGGCATAGGGTTGCTTTGGAAACTGCACTGCTGGGCTATAAAAAAAGACAAGAAGGCCTTGTTAAGGAAGCCAATAAGCTGCTTGAATTAGCCTACGCACAAAACGCATTTGCAAACCATTATTTAACTGATTCTTTTTCAGCAGGACATATGCGTACTCCACGGCGAGCCATAGGGAAAGACATTTTACTCCCTGCCGTACTCAACCTTCTCATCGCCAATTTAATGCACAATGAAGATAATAAGCACGGTTTAAATGTTGTGAATGCAGAGGGGACAAGCTGGTTTGCCTATGGAGATGGTTATTTATATAAACCTGAAGCGGAATTACAAAGAGCCGTGATGTTAGACGCCATGCAACGCTCCGCTGATGGTATTTATAATACTTTTATGACAGGAGTTATCCCGGAACATTATGCCGAGATGGATGTATTCCCTGATTATAGTTTAATTGAACAACTTAACGATTCAGCCCCTTTATTCAAAGTTGAAAATGGAACTCTGCTCAAACGAGTTAAAAATAAAGATTATTATGATCATCACTGGACAAAATACTGGAGCGGTTTAGTTACTTTAATTGAATTTCAAATTGATAAAATTTAGTAGACTTCTTTCAAATCTCGCAGCCATGAGAGAAGTAACATTATGAATAAAAATATTATTATGTTTATTGTCTCCAGTGCCATGTTTATGGAGGCCATTGATACTACAATACTCAATACGGCTATTCCTGTCATGGCCAGGAGTTTGAAGGTCTATCCAATCGATCTGAAACTTGCTCTTATCAGTTATCTTTTAAGCTTGGCAGTCTTTATCCCCATCAGTGGCTGGATAGCTGATAAATACGGAGTTAAAACAGTATTTATGACGGCTATTGGTGTATTTACCTTAAGTTCTTTATGGTGTGGTTTTACTCAAAGTCTCTGGGAACTCGTTTTGGCCAGAATTGTCCAAGGTATAGGCGGATCGCTAACTATGCCCGTTGGACGTCTGATTATTTTAAGAACGTGCAAACGCCAGGAATTAATTACCAAAATGACCATTGTTATCATGATAGCCTCGTTAGGAATGCTGCTCGGTCCTCTTCTGGGGGGTATTATTACCGATCATTTTTCTTGGCGCTGGATATTTTGGGTCAATATTCCTGTTGGCATACTTGCTGTTATTCTATCTTATAAGCTCTTACCAACCATGCCACCCAAATTGGTCCCACCTTTAGATAAGTTAGGATTTATACTTTTTGGAAGTGGCTTGGCCTCCTTGACCTGGGCCTATCTATGTTTAGCGAAAGCGAAATAGGTCTTACCTATACTGCTGTAATTATTACTTTATCGATACTGTTATTAGTCGGTTATACCAAGCATTCTCGCCGAAAAAAACATCCCATTGTAAAAGTTAGTTTATTTAAGACAAGAACGTTTTATATTTCTGTATTGGGCAACTTATTAGGACGTTTAAGTTTTGGAGGAACTCCTTTTTTATTGCCCCTACTATTTCAAATAATTCTAGGATATTCACCTCGATTATCGGGTATGTTACTTGCTCCTGTTGCGCTTGGTGTCTTCATCGCAAAGCCGTTATCTTTCTCCATATTGAGCCTATTAGGTTATAAAAAAACTCTGATTTTAAACACTATTTTAGTAAGTTTTTCTTTATGGTCTTTTATTGCTATCAAACCAGCTACCTCAATTTATCAAATTGGTTTTATGACTTGTATTTATGGCTTCTTTATTGCATTGCAATATACCGCAATGAACTCTCTTGCTTATGCAAATATCGATGAAAATGATACCGGTTATGCAACAAGCATCATGAGCACTGTCCAGCAATTATCTCAAAGTTTTGGGGTTGCAATATCAGCGGCGTTTATAACAATCTTTGCTTCCCTGCAGTCAGAGCATCTCGTTTTAACACTTAAAATTTTCCAATTCACCTTTTTATCACTAGGGATATTGACTTTTCTATCTGGAATAATTTTTATCAACTTAAAAACGGGTGATGGAAAAGAATTAATTAAAACTCAACTTTAAAAGAAATACCGGGGTTAACTACTAGATTTTCTCCAGGCATCACTGCCTACCCTATGGTGAATCCACCAATTGGGTAGGAATGCCCCTATTGCCACTACTCCTGGCTTGAAAAATAATTATTCAAAATTTGTAGAGTGATTGGTTTCAAAAGGGCACTGCCGTATGGCAACAAAGGGGTATTCGCGCCAAATTTTTGCATGGGCACGGGTTCTTTATCTGTCAAATTGCTAACAAAAATATATCGTGCCTTACCCTTTTCAATAAACCCTACGAACCAACCATCTCGCAATCTACTGGGATTGGTTTGTCTTTCATTTCGTCCATGCCGACCAGAACCAGTCTTACCATAATACGACGCCCCATTTTCCAATTTCCCCAAATACATATTTTTACAAGTATTCTTTATCGCCTCTGGAGTAAGGGGTAATTCATGGTTTAACATGGCTTTTAAGAAAGTAAGCTGCTCCATCGCTGATATTTTTAGACTACTACTTAACCAGGCATGAGTAAGACCATTATTTTTACCAGGATCCCCACTAAAATCCTGATTACCATAATCGAAGCCGGCCAAATAATATTTGATTCGCCCATCCCCCATTTGTCGCGTAATCTGCTGAGACACCCAAACAACAGAATACTTAAGCCAACTTTCTGGAGTTTGGTCATGATTCCAGTCCACTAAATCTTCTTTGACGCCATCCCATTTAAAGACCGTATGTTGATTGATAATACCTTGATTAAATGCCATTAAGGATAAGGGAATTTTAAAAGTAGAATCAGGAGCTATTCTTTCTGAGCATCGCTGATTTGGATTATATTCGCTTACAATTTTATGGTTATTTAAATCGTAAAGAATGAAGCAAGCATGGTATTTTTTAAATAATTTGGAATAATCTGATTCTTTTGTGGCCCATATTGATGTATTTATGAAACATGCTACCAAGAATAAAGCTATTAATTTTTTCATGAAAAGCTCACTGAGGTTTTATAGATATTTATGAAATGGCATACTTGGGAATAGCGTAACAGCGTACCATGTGTGGATGTCAGACTCGTAGCCTGACATCCAATTTCCTAACTTCTGCTCTGAAGAAGCAAGCGAATTTAAGGTATATTCAATACTCAAAGAGCTCATTCTTAGGAACTAACGGATACAGCAGATGAGTTCAGCGCATTATACTCAAGCGACTCCTTTAAGGCAGAAAGGTTTCTTTGGCACTTTATGAAATCAACATCTTTAGAAAACATTGTTGGTTTGGTAGAAAACACATCCTCTATTCCGAATACCATTTCAATAAAATTATTAATATGCGCTTTTAATTGATTCCAAAAGCCGGGGGCTGACTCTAAAGAAGGCTTGTATTTGTGGATAATATTCGTACATTTATCGACCAGTATATATTGATTTATTGGAGCATGGGGATATCTCAACTGGGAGTCCTCATCCAAAGCAATCCGGAGATCACGAAGAAAATTCTCGGCAGCATCTATCACTTGCCTTTCAAGTTTTGCTCTATTGGCATTCAAAATTTGCTCAACACGCAAACACAAGCGATTTGCTGCCTTATGAACCTGACTTTCATCATTCAGTTCATCCGCTACTTCAATAATAAATTTTTCTCCCTTGTCCAAAGCTTTTCTAAACCAACCAGGCATAATCATGCTCCATCATTTAAAACAATGCTCAATTATACGGCATTAAGGCCTAGACTATCAATGAGTAGATTTCGCTCCAATCAGAAGAAAAGTAAAATTTTGTAAAATTACTTTAAGAGCCTAAATATTGAGAAATAATCTTTGCAACAGGAGCTGGGTTATCCATGTGCACGTGATGCCCCCCCTGCACCCTGTGTATGGTTAAATCTCTTATTGATTGTGCCCTGCCTTCAAAAATAGCCTGAGGATAAGACACTCCCTGGTCAGCAAGAATAAGACAAACTGGTACCTCAATACCACGAAGCATAGCCCTCGTTTCATCCTCATGAGGGATAGTGGAACTAATGCATCGTAAGCGAGGGTCAAAAGTCCAAACCCATCCTTCCTCAATTCGCTTCGTACCTCGCCGAACTAGCGCTTGAGCGGCCTGATAACTGACATTGCCTATAGCCATACGATCTTTTATAGCAGAATCCTGGCTGGCAAACACAGATCTTTGATGTTGACCGTAGGTCAAATAGGTTTCGATATTCAAAGGCAAATAAGAAACACTGTTTTCAATAATATGAACTGTTGGTCCTAAAATATCCAAAAACACAAGCTTCCTAACTTGTTTTGGCTGATAAATAGCTATCACATTGGCCAAAAAAGAGCCCAACGAATGCGCGATAATATCAAAATACTTCCATCCCAATGCTTTGATAACATGACACATCAAAAAAGCATCATTTTTCCAATGAGGGACAACTCCATCAGGATAGTGACTGGATAATCCTGTTCCCGGATAATCTACAGCGACTAATTGCCTGTCGGCTAATAACGGCGCTAACAAATCAAAACTTGCCGCATTATCCAATTTACCATGCAAACAGAGTACTGGATTAGAATTTTCGGGGTTCCAGATTTTAAGGGCAATACTAAAACCGCAAAATGTAATCTTTCTTTCTTCATAAGCCGCCAAAATCAATTCCTTTCTGCAGTTAAAATAAAAAATAGGATGTAATAAAACAACTTTCATGGAAATTCTTTCGTGAGACTTATATATACTAATGATCAGCAAGGGTAGGAGTCAATGAAGAGGATGTAGAAGATGTGGCAGGCCCCAAATATCATGCTAAAATAAAATACAAGGCCTTAAGAAAAAAGCATTTATTTTGTTTAAGAACTCAACCAATATATTCTTGATGTAACGGAACTAATTAAGGATATTTAAGCACTTAGGAGCAAATAAAATATTTCAATTGAAATTCATAATGCTGTATCTATAAGAGATAAGGAGAGTATTTTGAGTTTATTACTGAAAAGCCCAGCATTTGACCATAATGAATTAATTCCCGATGAGTTTACCTGTAATGGAGCAGATTACCCCCCTCCTCTGATTTGGGAAGATGCCCCCCAAGATACTAAATCTTTTGTATTAATTATGGATGATCCGGATGCACCAACAGGCATATGGGTTCATTGGGTTTTATTCAACTTACCGGCAAGCTGCGATGAGCTAGACGCTGCTATTGACATACCTGAGCCAGCGATAAGCGGCAAGAACAGCTGGGGCAATACAGGGTATGGCGGACCATGTCCACCTAGCGGAACCCATAGGTATTTTTTTAAATTATATGCCTTAGATATCTTTTTGTCTTTAGATGAAAAATCTACAAAGCAGGATGTAGAATATGCCATGCAAGGTCATATTCTTGAATCAAGCGAACTCATAGGCAAGTATTCCAAACGATAAAAGCCCGGTGAATTTTTTCCTGCCTTTGATCAGCAAGCAGTATTAGCGCAGAGTAATTCGAGGAGCTACGCACTACAATCTAATTTTTTTGTTGAATTAACTACTTCTTCTTTCTCAGGTGTTGGTTGGAAGAATGCTGAGGCATTTTGCAAATTAGGTGATTTAGGAAATTTTCCAATAATATATTGATATAAATTACTCTGCTCTTGTTCAAGCACTACACGTTTTCTGCGATCATTTTCTAAAGCATCATTATGAATTTTTACAGAGTCGATTTTCTTATTCCTGTCAATTACCCCTTCCCTATTTACCGAATGAAAATCCTCTATTAGGAATTCCTGTCTCAAATTAATATAATTTCCTATTGGAGATTCAATATCTAATAATTTTCCAGGAGTGACATTATTTTGTTCTAGATAGGTATTGATCTCACAACACAGTCTAAAAATCATATCCCTGTCAAAATTTTCAGGAATATAAATAGTAAATTGATCACCATCTAACAAACGTTGCCCATCTTTAATTAGTATTGTTATGCGAGTAAGGATTTTCTCTATGTCGGTTTTATCAGGAATTGAATCAATTCTACAGCCAAAATAATCGTTGATAGCACACAGAAAATTATTCTCCCAATCCAAGCCGGGTTTTTCATTTTTCGCAACCATGTTTTTATATTCAGCAATCCACTGGACTATTTGAACCTCAGAATTCATCTTATCTCTTAATGTATTATCATCAATAAACTTGAAATCATTTATTGCCCCACCTTCAAGATGGGTGATAATAATTTCTTTTATCTTTTCTTTGTGCTTAGTGTATTCTTCATTTTGTAATGAAACATGAAGTTTGTAGGGACTCTGCTCAAGAATTTCAGGTGTTAGTTGATCAGCATCATATAAATCCAATTCCCATGCTTTTTTCTGCATTTTTTTAAGGTATGATTTCTCTTGGCATCCAACAAATACACTTTCTGCTAATTCTATTATAATGTGTTTGCGCATTGTTTTCCTTTAGAAGGTTGGCTGAAGCAGACATTCTAATACAATATAGTACAAACAACAATCATTTTGAGTCAATACAGATCTTTGTGTAGTGTTTTTACTATCATAATACGTTAACAATCCATTAGGTTAGACTTGATTTTACCTGTATTAGTATGTTACCGAGTGAGCTTTAAAATAATCCTTAAAATTACTCATCTGCCATAGATAAACATATGGCATACCAAGGTCAGAAAGCAATTTTTAACAGCCTCACAATAGCACCAAATGCTTTTTCGTATAAATTAGTTGATAACAACAATACAAATAAAATGATATAGCCCAAACATTTATCAAATAAAGTTGAAACACAAGTTGAATTAAAATCTTTCCATTTTTTTGAGGTGGTTAATGCAGCAAAAAGTGGCCCTAAAAATGCTATAACTGCCATCCACAGCGCCCAATATCCGGCTTGATAACCTAATGAAGCCATAGCAATAAGCGCCATTGGGTTTATTTCTGTCATTACCAATGTAGAAACTAAAGGGAACACACTTGTTTGTTTACCAGCAGTAACATATTCCATTTGGTTTTTTGCCTTTCGTGCTCTTGAAATAAAAATAACTGTGAGCAAAAAAAACACCATTGAAATAAAATTAATCATTTAATCCTGAATTATGATCATTGAGAAGCATCTTCATGCAATTCACACCATTTACAATCGATAGCTCGTGATTTAGGTATTGGCTATAATAGTCATTATTGATAGAAAATATTACTTTTTCGTAACTCCCCAGGTACATCAATAGCCTCCTCTCCACTGCGCGCGTAGCGCGTGGGGGAGAGGATTGAGGAGAGGGGGATTATAAAAAATGTCGCGAAGCGACCATCATTTATGTTGTCACGAGCAGAGGAAGTCTAGATGAGAAGGCCTTATGGGTGGACTCCAGAATATCCCATCCTTGCTTTCTAGCCGTACTGATAAATCCACGAATTCTCGCAAAATACTCAGCACCTGCTGCTATACTATAACCAAAAGATACCTTCTGTTTACATTTCACCATAGTAAAAGGGACGCTGGGATCATGCAAAAAGCGAAGCACTCCCTCACGATGATTGTTTAGTCGAAGTAACAGATTGTGTCCATGCTTCTGTTTAGGGCGCCCTTTAATGATCTTTTGAGGCTTTAATGGTGGTTGAGACTCATGCCAGACTAAGGCCTGGGTGATGATGCTATCATAGATGCGCTCTAATCGATTGAGTTGATTTTTAGGAATGGCCTTATCGCCATAGCGATGCCTGCATCGTAGCATCAGCTTTAATAATTTACTCATTCGTGCTGCCCAGATTTCTTTATCATGCTCCACCAATGCTTTAAGTTCTCTGAGATGATGTTGATTGCATAACGCATGAGTAACTCCTGGCATTTGATAATATGGACGCCAATGATCATGTACAACTATACCTTTGACACCATCAATCAACGATTTTCGCTTGGGTGAAAAATGATAATAGGTACAGTCTGGCGTTGATAATATGTGGATCCATTGCGTTTTACCAGACACACGAAACCCTCTTTCATCTAAATTTTTTATCGGAGCTTCTTTTGCTAATACCAAGACATTTAGCTCAAAACGCTGTAGTCGGTTATATGCTCTCTTAGAAAAAGCAGCAATTGATGCGGTAGAGATGGGAAGATTGTACATATCTGCAAATAGTGTCGTGCCTTTGTGGCCACGCTGACCACCACTTTTATTTTTTCCCTGTTCTCTCAATGAGCTTGTACGAGCTGGCTTCTTCAAACCGTCACTTGATGGTGGTTTTGAGCTGTTACTGCTATTGTTATTTAAACGTCGTTTTAATTCGGCAATTCAATCGCTTGTTTTGCCACAAGTGCCTCTAGCTCGGTAATCCGAGTCAGCAATTTGTCAATAATTTCTTCATAATTTCTTCATAATTTCTTCATAATTTTTCATGAGGTTATTTGATCATAACCACATAATTTTTCAAGTCTTTTTTTATTTGGTAGTCGCTTCGCGACATTTTTTATAACCCCCCTCTCCTCAATCCTCTCCCCCACGCGCTACGCGCGCGGGGAGAGGAGGCTATTGATGTACCTGGGGAGTTACGATTTTGTTTGAACTTTACAGATTATTCTATTAACTGAATTGTCATCATCAAGCTATGGGTATTAAAATCCAGCAGAGATAGCCTAGTTGCTTAGTGCATTTTCATGGGCACTCACCAAGCAATCAGGCTACTTACTAATACGACTACAATGTTTATCAACCGCATCGATGTAATGTGGCTTTTTCTGGAGCATAAAACTCCCCTCCAGGTATAGTTAATATTTGCCAACTAATTGTATTATTATTGATGTACTTAATCCGCACAGATCCTACTTTCTTACTAGTACCTGATTTTAATTCTAATTTAACGATTTTTTTTTCCGTCTCTTTAAAATTAAAAGCATCTTCAACATCGTCAATCTTCATTCCACGATATGCGACTGTTAAATAAGAACCTCTATATGCATTTGAAATTTTACTTATAATTACTGTAAAAGAATCAATTTCTTTTACTCCATCAAAACACCATTTCCCAGAATAGTCGATCATAGCACCAATTGATTCATTTATATTTAATAAGAATATAATTAAAACATATTGTAATAATTTTTTAAGTCTACTCATATTAACTCTCGAACTTAATACTATTCACACGATTTAACCAACCATTTAAAAACTCTAGTTGGTTAGACCGACTATTTGCTACTCGGGTATAGAAATTAATCTTTTCCTTTTGGTATATGTCAAACAACTTGTGTGCGGTAATATTATTAATTGCTTTTATTGTTTTAGAACCCATTATATTATCAACCACTAAATTTCCACCTAGCATATTAATTGATTTTTGTAATAATTTAACAGCCTGACTTGGTGCATTAACATGAAAATCATACAATGCATATGCAATGCTGATTGAATTAATCTCATCTGCCCTAATTGGGTCCCAAAATCTTTTTTTATAAATCACGGAGGCTTGTTCGTTGGTTAGATTCTTAAGGTTTTCAATAGTTGGCTCGATTCCCAGATCTGTTTTGGCAAATTTTTTAAATGTATCCCATGTTATTCCTTTATTAGTGTAACCTCCTCTATCATTCTTATGATTGGAAATACCACCTTCATGATCAAATATTCTATTTTGTAATAACTCAAAATTACTCTGCTGGTTAGATTCATTGCCACCTCCCACTAATTCATTGTCCAATCCCTCATACCCTCCACTACCACTCAATTGTTGGGCTAAATAATTCTGATATACGATATCCAAAGTTCGTTCGGGATGGGTTATGTTCAGAAGGGTGTCTGTTAAGTAAAGTTCGTCGGGTAGGGGGTTTTCGCTCGATAACTCCAGTGTTTCTTGTGGGTTGGTTGAATTGATAATCGCGGAGCCGATGGCGCTGCCGAGATTACTAGTTATAACATCTTCGACGTTGAAATGCTGGCCGGTGGTGATTGCTGCGCCTGCGGTCGTCAGGGCTCTTAGCTCTGAGGATAGAATTCCTGTGTTCAGATCGACTTTTCTTAAAGTGTGTTCCAACTTTCTTCCAGTGCTGCCTCCCATTAGACCAGCTGTTACTCCTACCAATCCCAATTCTTCCCAGTCAAAGTGTTGATGTTTTCTTAGTGCCACATTCAGCCCTTGGCTGGCAGCGTTTTGTTCCATCATTTCTGCCGCTGTTTTAATACTAAATGCTTTGGTAATGGGTAAGTTTTCCACAGAGCTCATTAAATCCTGATAGGCGTTACTATTAGAAAGACCTCGAGTCATCCCAGCTGTTGCTGCAGTAGCCAATCCTGATATCAGTGCGCCTTTGATATCAATTCCATTTTGTACCCCCATCGCTTTGGCAATGCCTTGACTGGCTATATTCCCTACAAATCCAGCCGTAAATCCAGCTGCTAAAGTACCACTCATGGTAGGAATCACCCCACCTCCTAAAACACTGGTCCCTATTGAAAATAAGGAACTAATGCCTTCAGCAACTCCAGCAATTGCTCCTATAATACCGGCTGTAAGTACTGTGGCAACCACTGCCACGATTGCCACTACAATTTTTGCGAAAAGCCCATGGTGTTTCGTAGGCAAGGGAGGTGGGGATGGTGGTAAAAGAGTTGTTGCAGTGGTATTCCCTATCACTTGATCAGCGTTCAACACTTTATGAGTAGCATAGGTTTGATGTTGCCCTGTTGCAACGAGAGGTATATTAATTCTCTGTCCTATATGCAAAGGACCATTATTGCTCGCTTGTGCATTCCTGTCGCTGATACCATTCGCATCGGCAATCAAATACCATAAACTGCTGTCACCATATATTTGTAAGGCAATACTTTCTAATGTATCTCCAGATTGCAGGGTATAAGCACCTAAATTGTCTTGGGTTGATTCTGGGAGAATCTCTTTGGATGTTTCTTCATTACCTCTTCCTAAATACGCAGCGCCTGTTTCAAGTTTTTTCTCGCGTCGCCACATATAATGCGCAGCGGGTGTCGCTTTTTCCTGACTACCAGTTGGGGTGAAACCACCATAAACATTCAAATATTGCTTCCCTTGTCGATTCAGACGTAAATCGCCTATTGTTTTACCAGCAATAGTTAAATAAGTGGTTTGCCCTTCTTTATCTATCCTGGCCTTAATTCCTTCAGCGCTGCTGTTTAAATAATGAGTGGTGTTGGATTTGCCGCTATTGTCTGTTTGTGCATCAATAGCATCTGTTAACATTCCATTGACATCAAAAGAGCGAGTACTTCGGCCATAGGTGGTAGGTTGTTTATCAATAGTTAACTTCGCATCATCAATATTTTGCTGATAACCATCCCAAAGCGCATAACTGTAATGGTGCGCTAATTCGTAACCCGGTGCGCTACTCTGCTGACTTACTTTCATATTTAAATCCGTCATATTGCCAACAGCATCATAAGCGTAGATTGTTTTGGAGATTTCTCTGTCTTTTCCATTCAGACTGCTTTGAGCAACCAGTAAGCCATGCTCATAGGTAGTGATGTTTTTCTGAGCCACATTGCCTAAAGTATCGAATAAATTTTCCTGAATTACGCGGCCAGCTGCATCGTATGTTTTTGCCTGGAGAGAAATATTGCCTTTTTGCACCAGCTCCAATTGACTGTCTTGATTGTATTGATAACGATAATTAGTAATTTGCCCATTTTCGTATTTTGCTGCTTCTTTAATGTTACCTGCTGCATCATAAATCATAGTACTGCCTTTATTGGCAGACATCACAATGTCACCATGAACTAATTGGCCTTTGTTCACTATCATGCGATTGTTTTCGTCATAGAGATAATAATCATCACTCTCTACTCGCTCATACCCAGTATAATTAGCAACAACTTTAGTGTGTCTAATATTTCCCACCGCATCGTATTCGTAATCAATGGACAATAAAGCATGATCCTTGTCAGGGAAGCGCTTATCCATGTCTTCAGGATTTCGTCTTCTTACCTGAATCAATCGGCCTAAGGCATCATATTGGTAATAATCTGTTTCACGTAACCATCCATCTTTGACGGTATCATTGCGCCCGGATTCCTTCCCAAGTAATTGTCCAGATTCATCGTAAAAATAATTCACTACTTCATGACGCGCTTCATCAGCATATTGAATGAGATCTCCGTCACCACGATAGTAGTATTTAATCTGTTTTCCTGAGGTAGAACTTTCCTCAAGCAATTTCCCGTTAGTATTGTATTGATAAGTTGTGGTGTGTTTGCCTAAGTCAGTATGTTGCAGCAATTTGCCTTGATCATCATAACTCCAGGACTGCGAACGGCCAGAGGCATCGGTTTCCTTTGTTTTATGGCCAAAATCATTATATTCATAAAACGTCTTATAACCACGGGCGTCCTCTCGTTGTATTTGATTACCTAATGTATCATACCAGAAGGCTGTTTCCTCTTTTTCTCCATTCTTTTGTTTGATTAATTGCCCAACTTCATCATAAACATATTCTTGATGAGTTTTGGGAGTGTTGATAGAAACTAGCCTATTCATCTTGTCATAGGTATAAGTGGTTATTCCACCTAATTCATTGGTGGAGCAATCCATCTGATCCAATAGATTATAATGTTTGGTTCTTTGATTCCCCTTAGCGTCTACTTCTTTAATAACCCGCCCCATCGCGTCGTATTCTTTACTTACCATGTGACCATTGGCATCCATCATAGCAATAGCCTGCCCCAGTTCATCATAAGCATAACGATTAATTGGTTTTAGATAGCGCCCTACGCCATGTTCATCAACAATGTACACTTCTGGTAGTTCTTGCTTTATTACCTCATTAAAAGCATTATATTCATAATGTGTTTGATATCCCTGGGCATTGATAAAACTTAACCTATTTCCCCAGCGATCAACAGTTTGAGATTGAGTGCAATACTGCAAACACACATTGCCACTCTGGTTAGCAGAATCGACTGTAAATTCTTTGGTTTGTCTAATCAAGTGACCTAAAGCATTATAAGTGTTATTTTGTCGCTGTAGATCATACTTCCAGGTGTCTTTGTCATAACTCACTGCGGTTTCAAACCAGCTCTCTGATAAATCAACTCCTTTTTCACCATAATTGCCGCGAAAATTATCAGTTGAAGTGACAATCTGAGTCACATGATCCATTAAATCATAGACATAAATTTGATAATAGCCTTGGGTATTACAGCGCCAAATTCGGCCTAAACGGTCATATTCAACATGAGCATTTAAGAGGCCATCCACACCTTTTGCAATTAACTCCCCAAAAACATTATATTGAACGTCTTCCGTTTTCACCTGACCATTGTTTTTAAAAGTTGCGGTCTGAATTAAATGATTTTCCTTGTCATATCTATATCTCTTATCCTGGATCACAAAGCTTTTATCTGGTTGAGTTAAGGCACGCCAACTACGCGCCAAATTTCCATTCTCATCATAACTGTAATAAATAGCATGATTTAAACCATCGATCTCTGCAATAAGATGTCCGTAGTCATCATACTCTTGATGGGTAGTAATATCTTTTCCTGAAGCTCCTCTGAGAGTGAAGCCCTGCTCATCAGCTTCAATAGCTCCTTGCGCCCAGCGTCTGGTTTCTACTAAATGCCCCAAAGCATCATAAGAATAAGTAGTTGCTGACCTTGTTTCCTTAATTTTAGGTCCTACCTTAGCTATTAATTGTCCTAACTCATCGTAATAGCAATAAGAAGTGTTGCCCTTGGCGTCCACAACAGCGGTCAGATTCCCTAAAGCATCGTAGCTGTATTGAGTTGTCAAATCTCCTTTCACTGTCTCAAACGCAATCCCCTTATTCTTTTTACGCTCAAAACTGACTGCTTTTAAGGTCTTGCCTGTCATTTGGCCTAAAACATCATAGGTAAACACAACAACCCGGTCTTTATCACTGGTTTGGGGATTAACATAGCGATTATCATCCCATTCATTGCAAACTTGAGCGTACTCGATCATGGAGTCCATCTCACCAAATGCATCGTAAGTGTAGGCTGTCAGGTAACCTTCAGCATCAATCACTGCTGTTTTATGGCCATCCTTATCATAATAGGTCAACGTATCAGCCCATTCTGATTCATTCATTTTTACCGATGCTTTAATGATTTCTCCGAATGAATTATAAATTGTTCGGGTTGTTGGTTTTAAGCTGACGTCATAATGACCGGTTTTAGGATTAAACATTCTGACGGCATCACGTGACACTTCAATCACCTGATCATCCAGGTTATATTTATAAAATTCATGCCTATCGTATCTACTTACTTGGCAGGCTTTGTTAATATAAGCAACACTGTAATCGCCCTCTTTCTCCAAATAAATGGCTTGAGCGTAAACTGTTTTGCAAGCAACGCGACCGAAAGTATCATAACTATACTGAGTGAGACCACCCTGATTATCCACACTATAAATTAATAAACCTTGATCATCATACGCAAAGTGTTTCCAGTTTCCCGCTTTATCTATTGCGGCAATGCTCTCCCCAAAAGCATTGTACTTTACTTCTTCATACAGCGTTTTTATGGTTTCCTGTCTTTGCAATGACGCCGAAGTCCCTGTTTTATTGACTTTGACCTCCGGATAAATTGTTTTAATTTTACAATTTTTGTTATCGAACTCGTAAAATACGGTCTGTTTAATCCCTTCGGCATCATGAATAACAGAAATTAAATTACCAAAATTATCATAAACGTTTCGCGTAATTATAGAGCGTCTTTCCTGCCCTGCGGATGAAGTCACTAAAATAGCAGGGGAAATGGTTTCAATTAACTGGTTAACCTCATCGTAATGATAAGTCCATACCGCTTGATTCGCTTCTGTTTTACGCAAGACATTGCCACTATTATCATAACTATATTGAACGGACGTTTGCTGGGGATTTGTTTGCGATATCAACCTCCCTGCCGTATCATATTCAAAGCTTGTTGCCCTAACAGAGTCCGCCATATTCTCAAATGCCCGTTTAATACTTTCTTCAGTAAAGTGCGCTAATTTTATTAACTCCGAGTGTTTGAATTCCTTAATCACATTGCCTGCTGCATCATAACGACGTTCAAGTACTCTCCCTTCACTGCTAACTCTATATAATTCTCGTCCAGCCGCATCATAAACAAAATGATTTGTTCTATCTTTTGTGCTGACTGGGGCAGTAAAAACTGAGACATTCCCATCAGAGGCAACAAGGGTAGCGTGCACTGTACTGGCAAGAACATGTCCCAATTTATCGTACTGGTAAGATTTCGCGACTCCTTGAGGACTTATCTCTAAACAAAGACGGCCCGCTTGATCGTAAGAGTAACGAGTTGTTTGATCCAGTTTGCGATCTGGTTTTAATTGCCCTTTGATCTCCTGTAAGGTCAAATCGTTTTTTCCGCTGACACTAATTGTCTCTCCGTATTTAGTCACACTAAGCAATTGACCATTTGCGTCATAACACGATTCGATAACCCGTCCGTATTGATTGCATTGAAAGCGTAAATGATTTAAAGCATCGTATACAAAATATTGCTGCCGAGCTCCTTCTAAAGTAGGCAAAGGACGACTACCCTTTTTTAATTCATTCATTGTTACAGCTTTGGCATAATGGCAGCTATACACTAAATTGCCATTACCATCATAGCGATAAGTAGTTACGAATCCCAATGCATCATATTCAGCCACTACCCTACCAGCAGCATCATATTCTCTGAATTGATACTGATCATGGACTGGATCTTCTATAAGTACAGACTTAATACTTGATTCATTGTATTCTGACAATCGAGGAATAGCTCGCGCATAGGTTACGGTTTCTATTTGATTTCCATTAATATCATAAGTGTATTCAGTGAGTACCCCACGTGCATTAATTTGATAAAGGCATTGATTATTACCGTCATAAACGTACCTGGTATCATGTCGATTAGCGTCCGTAACACAGATCAGGTTACCATTGTCATCGTATTGGTAGCTGGTTGTAATTTGCAGTCCTTCGGGATCGATGATAGTAGCAATTTTTCTACCTAAATGATCCCACTGATAAACTGTCGTTTTATTTTTCCCAAGCGGGTTTATTACCGTTTCTCTGATCAACAACCCCCTGTCATCATAAGAGTATTTAGTAACCAAATTTAATCCATTAGGATCAACACAAGATTCAATTAAATGTCCCTTATCATCATAGGTAAATCGTTTGATAAAACCATTAGCGTCTGTAATCTGTAATTGTCGACCTAAAGCGTCGTATTGGTAAATTGTCGTGATCTTTAATCCATCAGGATCCTCGATTTTGGATAGAACATGCCCCTGCGCATCATATTGATAATGAATAATATGGCCTCCAGCATCTTGCTGAATAATTAAATGCCCCAAGGAATCATAATAATACTCTTGAAATCCATTTTCAGGAGTGTCGACACGAGTTAATTGCCCTTTCTCGTCATAATAAAAGCTCGTTTTATATCCATTGCCATCCATTACAGCAATTTTATCCCCAAAAGCATTAAACTGAGTTATAACCTGAATATTTTCCTGAGAATGCGTCAAAATAAAAGAATTATTGATATCATCGTAGACAAATTCTTTAATAGGTTTGGACGTGGTGTAATCGGTTTCCCACAACACTCGACCAAAAGCATCATAGCCGACTCTTTTTGATTTATTATTTGCATTAGTAAAAAGTATTTGCTCATCTTTTTTGTTATACAAAAAGCTGATGCTGTTATTTCTCCCATCCACTTTTTTTATAACCCGGCCATAGGCATCGTAATGAATAAACTCCTTTATCGCAGCCCCATCGGAATCGTCTACTGTAGAGGTCAGAAACCCTCGACGATCGTAGTCAAAGTTTTTTACTTTATTATTTTGAGAGTCAATTTTCTGAATGGTGTGACTTATTTCTCCAAAGGCATTATAACTATTTATTTCAAGCCCACTATTCCCTATGTATTTTCTTTCTAATTGACCCGCACTATTATACTCATAACGTATTACTTCATCCTGCTGATCATTTTTAATCAAATCGAGACTGACCTTAATTCTCTCAGTAGTATCGTGCTGCTGGTTTAATTTTAAATAGGAACTGTATTTTCTAGTGAACTCGATTTGATTAAAAGAGTTAAAATACGTTTCAACAACAGCACCATCATCCTGGACTGTATACCTCAATCTTGCGAATTCATCATAAAAATATCGTGTGGTTTGGTGCAAAGCATTGGTTTGTGAACGCAGCAACCCTGTATTGTCATACTCGAAATGAATACCATGCTTCTGCCAAATAACCTCGATCTCCTCCTCACTCAGACCATCTTGATTCACCAAGCGACTCCCTGCTTCATCCAAGCTCTGAATGATTCGCCCTAAACCATCGTATCGGTAACATTGTTGACGTGATTGATGTATTTTATAATCACTAACAGTTTTAGAGACTCTGTTTCCCACTTCGTCATAAGCGTAAGTAATCACTTTGCCATTCTGGGTTTTTTCTTCTACGAGCAACCCCAGATCATTATATTTGTAATAGGTATGATGATCATTGTTCATAGATTGCGGGCGAATTTGCTCTATCGTGGTATGTTCATTGAGTAAGGCAACATGAATGGCCTTTTCGTAAGCACATGATTCTTTAAGCAAACCACTTTCGCTGTAGCGATATTCTATGAGATATCCCTCTCCATCAATCTCAGCTATTTTTAGCCCACGCCCATCATAGAGAGTATAAATATGAACATCCCGGCGTTTGTCACTTGTTGGTTTATCCGTTAACCAATCACCACTTAACTGTTGCGAGACGACATTATAGTATTTACAAACTTCAACAAGCTGCCCCATCGTATTATAACGATAAGACTTAGCGAAACCTTCGCCGTTTATTTCTGCTTGCAGCCTTCCCAGTTGATCATAATAGTAATAAACAGCCCGATCCTGATGAGATGCCTTTAGCTGAATGTCATTCATACTGAGGAGCCGTTGGGGATTATAATTAACAAGTCTATTAGCAAATGCAATACTCAATAGAACATGCCCTTCCGCATCATATTGGTAAGAAGTGATTGCACCTGTCGATTCGATATGCAACTTGTCCATACTGGTTATAAATTGTTTGGTTGATCCTATCAAGACTACCGGCCCGAGGTTTAATTTTTTCATAAGCAGGGGGCTTTCCTCGCCAATCTGAACTAAGAACTCGTTGCTCATACTGATGGGTTCGGATGAGTTTCCCTTCTTCATTATATTGATATTCTATCACTTGGCCGCTAATACTGACCTCTGCTAGCAATCGCCCTTGGTGATCATAAAACAAGTATTTAGTCAGACCATTAATACCAGTTTCAGCTATTAAATGGCCAGAGGCATCATACTGATAAGTCGTGGTACCATAACAATGATTACGATCCATTCGTGTTATTGAAAGCAATAAACCACTATGATCATAAATGCGAACGGTTTGCAGTCCATTTGCGTCTGTTTGGATTATCCGATGATTGGTATCATCGTACTCTATTCGTTGACAGTGATTTTGATTGTCTATGGTTTGTATTAACCTACCCAGATCATCATAGAGATACTGAGTAATACTCCATCCATCCTCTGTAGGGGTGCTTTTTTCAACCAGGCGTCCTGCCGCATCATAACGGCTGCGGGTTATCAGCGCACCAGCTTTCATGCCTTGGCCATTGTTATCAACTTGTTCATAGTGAATTTCTTCAGTTAATTGACCACGCCAATCATAATGATATTCAATTAAACTAATATCCTGAGGAGTTTGATGATTTATCCATAACTGTATTTGAGCTGAAGTGAGCAACTCATCTTCATGAGTATTACTTAAATCATAAATTGAATTTAAATAGCATCGGCTACTCGCTAATTGTCCGTTCTCATCATAACGATGTTCTGTAACCGAGCCATCTGCTTTAATGACAAAAAGCAAATGTCCCCTGTCATCATAAACATATCGTGTAGTTTGAGGTTTGCCAGGATGATGTGAACCATCAAATGACTGGTAATGCGTTTCAGAAACAAGACGATGATTGCTATCATACATGCGTTGAATCACTTGCCCTGATGGTTCTTCTATGCGAATACAATCACCGTCATCATTATAGGAAAACCTCCATATCTGATTTCCCTGAACTACTGAAGATAAATATTTTCCTTCATAATGATAACGAATCTTGTATTGTTCTGGGCCATCTATGCCAGTTAGCCTGTTTTTAGAATCATAATAATAAATCCATGATTCACCCAGGCCATTGGTGATGGTTGTTTTTCCTTCCCCATAATCATACAAACTTGTTCGCCCCTCACCATCCATTATTTTTTTAACTCGACCCTGGGCATCATAGTCTATATGAAGAGATGTTCCATCAGATTGCCTAATATCGATGATCCAATTAGAGTCTTCGGCGTAATTATAACTAATCCAGTAAGTTTTACCTCCTCCCAAATCACGACTTACTTGATGCAGACGATTTCTATCATCATAACTATAATGAAGGTGATGAATCATTTTACCTTCGCTACTTGTCGTTAAGTCGGTTAATAAGCCATTTTTAAATGACCAAGTTATCTTCTGTTGATTATTTTTATCGGTAATGGAATCAAGATGACCATTTGAATAGTGAAAAGACACACTATGACCATCTAAGTCTTTGATTTCACTTAATTGGCCTTGCTGATTATAATAATAAGAAGTTTTCTGGCTCCCTTCATGATAAACCCAGCAGTTTTTTCTAAAAGTTATACTTGCTGTCCCACCAGCTTCAGGCAGATAAGAATTCTTATTGGCATCGAATAGATAACGACTGCAATGACCATCTTCATCTGTTCGAATTATAAAGGATCCGACACAGTTCGCTTCACCATAACACACCAATCTGGATTCCATATTAAAGTACCAATTGCTTGCACTTTCTCCACGAGAATTATATGTTTGAAATAAATCCAATCCAAAACCAAGACCCGCTATAAATCCATCGGCCTGACACAGGACAAGATTTCCATTAGCAGCATTGATGTAAACCGATTCATTCCCTTGCCCAAGTGATGCGATTCCTTTGGGCCCATAACTACCTAAACCCAGGGATGATCCCCGTATTCCCAATCCTTCTCCAGTAAATATTTGAACCATTATACTTCCTGATGCTATCTAATAAATAAAAGTTCATTCATCACCATTAAAGACAACTTCAAAGGAGGTGATTTGCCCCCTGGCCTATTTTTTATAATAATGCTGATTTCAATCATTGACTCATTAAGCTGCTCAGGAACCTGTTTCGCTATGAGTTGATTATTTTCAATTTTTAGCCAGGATGGCCCCTCTCCTCCCTTGCTGAAACTAATTTCATAAGGAAAATCTTCATACTCAGGATAAACATCCTTATTAGCCACAAAGTCATGAGAGAAAGACTGCCCAGGATAAATTAAAGGGAGCACAGGGTTGGAGGCTTTGAATCGTGGCGTCTTTTGTTTATCTAAATTGATTTGCAAAGGAATTCTTCTTGCTTCAGAACTACCGCCAACAGCGGTGCTAGCCCGCAGAGTAAGCCAATACTGCTGGCCTGAAGCATCATCTGGAACCACGCCCTCTAATACCGTAGGATTCATTGCAGATATTTTTAGCCAAGATGCCTTAGGCATGACCTCATCCAAAATCACTTTTAGATTTCCATCCTGGAGAGGATCCTTTATGAACCGTGATAAATCTTCCCTAATCTGGTTACCAGAAATACCCTGCAGCTCAAAATCCTCGATTATAGGCGCTTTTGAAGAGTCGCGAGCCAATGGTATTTTCAGAACAAATGGCTCGGAATCACCACCGGTATTAGAGGATGCAATCAATGCCACTTCCACTTCTGAATGGCTAATATCACCTGGGACAAAACCTTCCAGACGGGTAGCATCGTCTTTGGAAATGGTTAACCAATCAGGATTATTATAATTGCTCTGTATTCGAAATCTAATTTGGTTTGTTAGTTGAAAATCCTTACGGGGTTCAATTAACTCCAAAAGATTCATCGTATATTTCTGGTTTCGCTTGGCGCTAGTAATAGAATAATGTTTTTTAAATATGGGCTTATCCTTAGGATTGGCTTTGACATGAATAATGAAATCAGTAGGCTGGGCTTTGCTATACTCGTTTTGAACGCTGGCTTTAAAATAATAGGGACCTACCCGATTTGGTTTACCAACAAATGCTAATTTACTCTGCTCAAAATGAACACCGTCTTGTTCCATTGGACTGACGATGCCAATAATTGCTTTCCCTGCCGCAATATTCTCATCGAAATACCGAATCGAATTTTTTAAATTATAAACAAAATCCAAATTGGCTGTAGCTTGCTGTATAGGAATAGTGGACATAGACAAGGGATGAGGGATAACCCTCACAGAAAAGAGAGGCGATGAGAAAACGCAGTTTTTATTTGGGGAATGTTTACACACGCCCGTATCATAACTTAAAACTCCCGAAATAGTTTTTCCAACTATGTCTCCTGGAATTACAATATTCAAATAACAAGTATAATACGTATTAAATGCCACATAAGTCATTAACTCATAACAACTCCCTGAAACATACTCGATCCTGCTTCCTATTGGGATATTCCAGGTGCTACGACTAATTGGATTCCTTGCACTCGCCCACCAATGCATTTGCACTGGAATACGCATTGTATCGCCATAAAATACGGTAGGAACCGGACTTACAGGAAAGACAAACCTAACTTGAGGATAACGGGCCCCATAAGAAATAGAATAAAAGAAGAATAATATATAAACCAGTACCAATTTTCTCACAATAATTCCTTGTTATAACGAGATTAGGCAATTCCCAGACTTAATTTTTCAAATGGATTGAATTTTTTTATTTCAGGAAAGTAAGATTGGTACTGGAAGAATAAAAGGATAACCAAAAGATATAACTTGACGATTATTTAGAAAAAATACAAAGTATTCCATTAATTTAACTTGCTTCATGATACAATTCCATAATTTCCATATGACAATGGTCGCGGGAGATAGTAAACAATCGGGCGAGTCGCGTCAATAGGAATTGAGTAACTTTCTTCATCAAGCCTATGTGAAGTGACCGTTAGTCATACATCAATAAGGTCACACCTTAGGTAAAGAAGCAAGAAACTCCGTCACCTCTTGAGGAGAAAGTTCATAGTGCTGACCTCTTCCCAAAAATCTTGGCATGGACAAAGTACCATAACGTATTCTTATTAATCGACTAACCTCAACTCCCTGAGACTCCCACAAGCGACGGACCTCCCGGTTTCTTCCTTCATTAAGGGTCACATGATACCAAGTATTTGTTCCTTCCCCGCCATGAAATTGTATTCGCGTGAATTGGGCTAAACCATCATCCAATAGGACACCCTTTAATAAATTATTTAAAGCCTCCTGACTGACTTGGCCATGAACTCTGACTGCGTACTCCCTCTCCAAACCATATTTGGGATGCATCAATTGATTAGCTAACTCACCATTATTAGTAAAAATAAGTAATCCAGAAGTATTCAAATCCAAGCGTCCTACTTGTACCCAACGGCCTTGTCTAAGATGCGGTAAATTATCAAAAACGGTCTTCTCAAATTTAGGATCATGCCGACTAGAAATTTCACCAATAGGTTTATGGTAAAGTAAAATTCGGGTATTTTGTTTTACTTTTAAAGGATTAGGAACCAATTTTCCTTTTACTGTAATTTTATCACGAGGACCAGCGGAATCGCCTAACTTGGCTAGCTTGCCGTTAACAGAGACCCAGCCATTTTCAATCCATCTTTCCATTTCCCGACGAGATCCCAGCCCTGCCTGGCTTAATATTTTTTGTAATCGTTCACTGCTCATTCTATCAAACACTCTTCAGTAGGTTGGTTTGCCTGGTGCAAAGTTAATGTTTCCATTACTTCTGGTAAAGAAGGAAGTTCACTTAAATACTTTAAATTGAAGTAATCTAAAAATTCTTTTGTTGTAGTATAAACGGCTGGCTTTCCTGCCACATCTTTATAACCAGCAATACGTATCCATTCTCGCTCCATTAATGTTTTAATAATTTGACTATTAACTGCTACTCCTCGTATTTCCTCTATATCGGCGCGTGTCACAGGCTGCTTATAAGCAATTATTGCCAAAGTTTCAAGTAAAGCTCGTGAATATTTTGTAGGCTTTTCAATTTGCAGTCGTGCAACCCAGAAGCCATATTGGGCTTTGGTTTGTATCTTATATCCACTAGATACCTGAATAAGCTCAAAAGAGCGAGAAGAATAATCCATTTTTAAACCATCAACAACCTTTTGCAAGGCTTCTAATGTTGGCTTTTGCCACTCATCAAAGGTTTCCTGAATTTTTCCTAATGTAATCGGCTCACTACTGGATAAAATCAACGCTTCAACAATATTTTTTAATTCATTGTCATCCATTTTACGCTGCCTGCAAATGTATGGGGGAAAATGGTTGTGTTTGCGTAATAACTAATAAAGATTGTTTTGCCAACTCAAGAATAGCCAAAAAACTAACAACCAATCCCATTCTTCCCTCTTCCAGGGTAAATAATTGGCTAAATTCCATAATTTTTTGTTGCTGTAATTGCAAAAGAATACGACTCATTCGCTCACGAACAGACATTGGTTCTCTAGCAATCTCATGTTTGGAGTGGTGTTCTTCGCGTTGCAGTAAAGCTTTCATAGCTTCTATTAAATCAGATAACTGAACGTCGGGATAAACTTTAATTGTGTCAATTTCATCAGGATTGATCTGAATTATAAAGTTATCACGCTCCTGCCTGGGCAATGAATCTAATAATTCAGCCGCCTGTTTTATCTGTTCATAAGCCTGTAGACGCCTGACTAAAGTCATTCGGGGATCTTCTTCCTCCTCTTCTCCAGACTCTGGTGTCACAGGCAATAATAATCGTGATTTAATCTCAGCCAATAGAGCAGCCATTAACAAATAATCAGCAGCCAACTCCATTCTTCGATTTTCCATGAGTTGAATATATTGTAAATACTGTTCAGTAATGCTCGTCATGGGAATATTGAGAATATCAATATTTTGTTTACGAATCAGATACAACAGCAAATCCAGAGGTCCTGTAAAAGAATCAAGCAGCACCTCAAGTGCATCAGGAGGAATATACAAGTCATCCGGGACCTGAGTAATTTCTTTACCATCTACTACAGCTCTTACTACAGGTCTTTCTAATAACTCGGCATTCATTAATAATCAAGTCCCATGACTTCCCTCACAGTATTCAAAGTCTTGCTTCCTTCTTCTCTTGCTGCCTCGCTTCCTTCGGCGACGATGCGCTTCACTGAGCCTAAATCAGATTCGTACTCAACAATGGCTTCCTGTATTGGTTTAAGTTCTTGTAAGACAGCATCTATAACTGGCCTTTTGCAATCAATACATCCTATTCCAGCACTCCTACAACCTACTTGAACCCAATCTTTCACGTCTTCATTAGAATATATTTTATGGAATTGCCAAACCGGGCATTTTTCTGGCTCTCCTGGGTCAGTACGCTTAATACGTGCCGGATCTGTGGGCATAGTCAAAATTTTCTTCTCCACCGACGCAGGCTCCTCTCTTAGCATAATCGTATTATGATAAGACTTGGACATTTTTTGTCCATCTAGACCTGGCATTTTTGCTGTCTCGGTTAGCAAAGCTTGTGGTTCACTTAATATAATTTTGCCGCTACCTTCTAAATAACCAAGCAACCGCTCTTTATCACCAATAGATAAATTAGGTTGATCTTCTAATAACGCCTGAGCTGTTTGTATCGCTTCGTGAACTCCATGCTCTTGAAATTGTTTGCGCAAGTCGGTATAGATTTTCCCATTCTTTTTACCCATTTTCTTAATGGCTGCAGCTGCCAGCTCTTCAAAATTAGGCTCTTTACCATAAAGATAATTAAAACGGCGGGCCACTTCTCGGGTTAACTCAATGTGAGCAACCTGATCCTCTCCTACCGGAACATAGTCAGCATGATACAAAAGAACATCAGCACTTTGTAATAAGGGATACCCCAAAAATCCATAAGTCGATAAATCTTTCTCTTTTAATTTCTCTTGCTGATCTTTGTAGCTTGGAACTCGCTCAAGCCACCCCAAGGGAGTAATCATTGATAAAAGCAAATGCAGTTCAGCGTGCTCTGGAACCCAAGATTGAATAAAAATCTTGCATAATCCTGGATTTACACCACAAGCCAACCAATCAACAAACATATCCCATATGTATTTTTCAATAAAACCAGGCTCTTCGTATTGTGTTGTTAAGCCATGCCAATCTGCCGCAAAAAAGAAACAATCGTATTGATGCTGTAATTTTATCCAATTTTTTAAAACACCATGATAATGACCTAAATGCAATCTTCCACTGACTCGCATTCCAGAAACAACTCGCTTATTGGAAGTAAACAATGCTGACATCAATTTCCTCTTCTTATTAAAAATTAATTAAATCTGTCAATATACAAACCTTGTTTATCTGAATGGCCCAGGATCTCCTTTACCCTCTCTAATAATCACTGGGTAGTCTCCCGTTAAATCCACTACCGTGGTCGGTTCATGACCACAATTTCCACCATCAATAATTAAGTCAATTTGATTACCTAACAGATCTCTAATAGCTTCCGGCTCACTCAAAGGAGATTCGGCTCCAGGTAAAATTAATGTGGTACTCATCAAGGGAGCTTCAAGACACTCTAGTAATGCTAGAGTAATTGTGTTATCTGGTACTCTTAAACCCAAGGTCCTGCGTTTAGGATGAAGCATTAAACGAGGTACCTCATGCGTTGCATTTAGAATAAAAGTATAAGATCCCGGAGTAAATGCTTTTAGTAGCCTAAAAATAGGGTTAGACACTTTAGCATAGGTTCCTAATTGGGATAAATCACGACAAACTAAAGTCATATTATGATGTTTATCTAATTGTCTTAAACGGCGAATGCGCTCAAGAGCTGATTTATTACCCAAACTACATCCTAATGCATAACCTGAATCTGTTGGATAAACAATTAACCCGCCATCCTCAATAATTGAAACTGCCTTTCTCAATAAGCGTGCTTGAGGATTATCAGGATGTAATGCAAAAAACTGACTCATAAAGTCCCCTGTTAAATGTTCCATTCTTGCCAAATAGGCGTACATGTTATTGGTAATTGTTGCTGACGTCCAAGATTTATACGAGATTGAGTGTCACTATGGTAATCTGATCCTGAGGATGCAAGCAAATGAAATCGTTCGCACACCCCAGCCATCTCTTGAATCTGGATTTGTGTCATTTCTCCCGAAACTACTTCCATGCCAACACCACCTGCTTCTTTAAAATCCTTGATTAACTCATGCAATTTAGTACGCGTCAATCCATATTTAAGAGGGTGTGCTATTACAGCTTGGCCACTACAGCGCAAGATACCTGTCACGGCATCCTGGAGGCTGAGCCAAGGCGTCGGAATATAAGCTCTTTTCCCCCTTCCCAAATAATTTTTAAAAGCTGCCTGCATATCCCTTGCCTTTTCTTCATTTATCAATAATTGGGCAAAATGAGGCCGACCTACTCTTTGATGGCCAGCCAATTCACAAGCTTTGTGGTAAGCATCTGCGACACCAAGGGAATGCAAAGATTCACCAATTTGCTCTGCACGTTTTATCCGGCTTTTATTTTGATGAGAAATTAATTCTTGTATTTCTGGTGTGTCACAAAATTGATAGCCAAGAATGTGAATATCATATTTTTTCCAGCGTGTGCTGAATTCTATGCCCTTCACTATTTTAATGCTTGTTTGTTGTGCTGCTTCATACAAAGATGGGTAACCTGCAATAGTGTCGTGGTCAGTCAGTGACAAACATTGAATTTGTAAGCTATTGGCTTTTTTTATCAATTCTTCTGGGGTTAGGGCACCATCTGAGAAGGAACTATGACAATGGAGATCGATCATAAATTGAAATAAGCTTCAAAAAACAAAAGTATATCATATTATCAATAAATCAGGGATATATTGACATTTTGTTGGGTGTGATCTTCATACGGGACGAAGGGGTGTGATTTATACGTTAACAATAACGATATGCAGGTGTCTAAGTTATAAATTGCACCAACAAAAGATATCCCTTTCTTTGAACAACTTGCACAACAGGGCACTTTTGCACTATTCTTTAAGTATGGTTAGTTAACTTTTTTAATCCCTTTGAGCAGTACATTAAATAGCGAAATAATTAAATTGCCGCCTCTTAATACTCAGGAACTTGCAAACCTGTGTGGAGTATTACATAGTAACTTAAAAAGTTTAGAACAACATTTCAAAGTTTCCATAAAAATCAAAAATCATAACATGATCTTATTTGGTCAATCCGATGATCGTTTTGAAGAGATAAAAAAAGTATTAAAATTATTATATCCTTTAACGAAACAACCTATAGATACCAAAACATTACGTGCATTAATCAATGAGGATTATCAATCAGCAATGACACATCATATCCGATTATCTCGAAAATCAATTTCAGCCCGTAATAACAGACAAGCGGCCTATCTGGATGCGATAGATCAATACGATATTACATTTGCTGTAGGGCCTGCGGGTACTGGTAAAACTTATCTTGCTGTCTCTAAGGCAATCGAATGTTTTGAAAAAGGAGAAGTTCAAAGACTTATATTTGTAAGGCCAGCTGTAGAAGCTGGTGAAAAACTTGGTTTTTTACCAGGTGATATCGTAGAAAAAGTATTACCTTATTTAAGACCTATCTATGATGCCTTATATGAAATGATTGGTTTTAAAGAAACACAAAAATTGATCCAAACAGATATCATTGAAATTCTCCCTCTGGCCTTTATGAGAGGAAGAACTTTAAACGAATCCTTTATTATTCTTGATGAAGCTCAAAATACTACCATCATGCAAATGAAAATGTTCCTAACACGTATGGGTTTTGGCTCTAAAACAGTAATTACCGGCGATGTAACTCAGGTTGATTTGCCGAAGGGAATTGACTCTGGGCTTAACCATGCCCTTAAATTATTTAAACATTTCCCTGATATTAGCATTCACACTTTTACCAGCAAGGAAGTTGTAAGGCATCCTTTGGTTTCAAAAATTGTGGATTGCTATGATAATGAGGTAGAAAGGAATAAAAAATGACTTATTATGTTGATATCCAAAATGCAACAGAAAAACCTTTATCTCTGAGTGACAATGAAATAACTCAGCTAGCCTCTCTGGCGCTCAGAGATCATATAACCGATGCTGAACTAACCATACGCATCGTGGATTCCGAAGAAATGATCTATCTCAACAACACCTATAGGAAGCAAAATAAACCAACTAACGTTCTTGCATTCCCTTGTTCTTTGCCTTCAAACATTGAGCTGGAGTGCCCTCTTCTTGGTGATGTTGTGATTTGCCCTGAAGTTTTGCTTGATGAAAGTAAACAACTAAATAAATCGCTACAAGAACATTGGTCTTTAATCTTAATTCATGGAGTATTGCATTTATTAGGTTATGATCATATAAAAGATGAAGAAGCCTCTATTATGCAAGCACTCGAAGCTAAATTGCTGGCTGAGTTAGGTTATGCTAATCCCTATGAAGTAGAGGAAAATGAACTTGAGTAAAATGGAAGAAGGTGGGTCGTGGTTTTCCCGTTTAAAACAGTTTTTACAAGGGGAGCCACAAAATCAGGAAGAGCTTGTTAGTTTATTGAGGGACGCACAGATACGTTCTCTAATTAACGCAGAAACTCTCGCCATGATAGAAGGAGCAATCCTTTTCTCCAAAATGCGCGTTCGCGACATCATGTTACCTAAAAATCAAATGGTCTGTATCAATAAGGATGATGACTTTAAGCACATTATCAGCGTTGTAACAGAAACAGGGCATTCGCGTTTCCCAGTCACTGGTGAAGACTCCGATGAAATTGTTGGAATTTTGCACGCGAAAGACTTGTTAAGATATCAGCCAGAGAATCTGGAATCATTCGATTTGCTAGACATCTGTCGACAGGTGACTTTTGTTCCTGAAAGCAGACGTCTTGATAGTTTACTAAGCGAATTTCGCAGTAATAAAAATCATATGGCCATTGTAGTCGATGAATATGGAGAAGTTTCAGGATTTGTTACTATTGAGGATATCATCGAGCAAATCATTGGTGATATAGAGGATGAGTTTGATATAGATGAAGATGCTTATATTAAAACTCATGAAGGCCATTGCTACATCATTAAAGCCCATACGCCAATTGAAGAATTTAATGAGCAATTGAAAGCTAATTTTAGTGACGAAACCTATGATACAATTGGAGGTATAGTATTGAATAAATTTGGTTATTTACCTAAACGAGGTGAAACCATAACCATAGGTGATTTTGAGTTTAAAGTCCTTAATGCTGATTCGAGAAGAATAAAGTTATTAGAGTGTCTCGATAAAAGAATTTCTGACAAACTAAGTTCTAATGTTGAAGGATAAATAATTCATGAGCAACTCTATTCTTATTATAGATGATGATACCGAACTGACAGATTTATTAACACAATATTTAGAACCAGAAGGCTTCAATGTTGTGTGCGTACACGATGGAGAAAATGGCGTAAAAAAAGCATTAAATCAGGTGTTTGATGCTATTATTCTAGACGTTATGCTCCCCAAACTGAATGGTTTTGAAGTGTTAAAGGCGATAAGAGAACATTTGGAAACTCCTGTGTTAATGTTAACTGCTCGCGGCGATGACATCGATCGCATTGTTGGTTTAGAAATCGGCGCAGATGATTATTTACCTAAGCCTTGTAATCCTCGCGAATTAGTAGCTCGTTTGCGAGCTATTTTAAGACGTACCCAAAAAATTCCAACTCCCAAACCAATTATTGAACAACATAATATTGTGGTGGATTGCTCAAAGCGTCATGTGACTATGGGAGGAAAATTTTTGGAATTAACTAATGCAGAATTTAATATTTTGGAAATGCTAATCAAATCCCCAGGGCAAGCATTTTCCAAAGAAGAGCTCACTGAATACGCTTTAGGTAGAAAATATACCGCCTATGACCGCAGTATTGACGTTCACATTAGTAATTTACGAAATAAATTAGGTGATAACCCTCAAGGAGAACCCCTGGTCAAAACTGTACGTGGTTTTGGATACATGTTTAATGCGTAGTTTGTACTGGAAAATATTTGTTTCCTTTTGGCTTGCCACCATTTTAATTATATTTACCACGCTTGGGTTACCAGCCAAATCGCGCAAAAATCTTCTCAGCCTGTACGAGAAGAGATGTTCATGGACAGCTATGCCAATGCAGCTGTTGCAACCTATGAATCAGGCCGACAATCAGCTCTTTTGAACTGGCTTGATCAAATTGGCCTGTCTCGCCATATGACCCTTTATCTACTCTCCAGTACTGGAGAAATTATAGGTGCTCAAAAGCCGCCTGAAAATATTAAAAAGATTTCGGAAAGCATAATTAATGAGCAACTTCCAAGTGAAGGCATATTTAAATCAGGAAAATTGATTGTCAGTCATGAGATTATGTCAACATCAGGAAAATATTACCGGTTAGTAGCAGTTAGTGAGAAACCAATATCCTATTTTGTGCAAATACCCTGGGCTGGACTTACCATTCGCTTAACGTTAGCTACTTTCATTAGTGGACTTATCTGCTATTTGCTCTCAATCTACTTAACACAACCCCTTCGTTCACTTGGCATGGCTGCAAAATCGATAGCAAAAGGAAAGCTAAATACTCGTGTTGGCCACTTTAGAGGCCATAATAAAGATGAAATTGCAGAATTAATTAATGAGTTTGATCGAATGGCTGAGCAATTAGAAGCGCTTGTTCATTCGAAAGAGAGGTTAATACAAGACATCTCTCATGAGCTACGTTCCCCTTTAGCCAGGCTTAAAATAGCTATTGAGCTTGGTCGAAAGAAAACTAAGCATTTAGCTGATGGCGAATTTGATCGTATGGAAATTGAAGCCTCAAGACTCAATGATTTGATAGGGGAAATCCTAGATTTTGCACGTTTAGAAAAATCAACCGCTGATCTTCGCTTGACCCGAACCAATATTTCCGATTTACTGACAGAGATTATTAACGATGCCAATTATGAATTTGGCATCAATTCAGTGAAAATGCAAGCTGGACCGATGGCTTCTTGTCAATTAGTTATTGATCAACGCTTAATACATAGAGCCATTGAGAACATAGTCCGCAATGCTTCACACTACTCCCCTCCCAATGAACAGGTCCTCATCTCATCAAATTATGATGAAAGTACAGAGAAACTCTATATTGATATTATGGACAAAGGACCTGGTGTACCGGAAGATCAACTAGAAAAGATATTTAATCCTTTTTATCGTGTAGACGCATCTAGGACTAAAAAAACAGGTGGGTATGGTTTAGGTTTGGCTATTGCTGCTCGAGCAGTTGTTCTCCATCAAGGTGAAATTATCGCCCAAAATAGAAAGGAAGGCGGCCTGCTGGTTCGTATCATTTTGCCAATTAATGCCAGCAAAACTTAAAGTTTAATTTTTCTCACGCTAGTCTAGTTAGGAACCATTTCATCATAAACTTTACACTTCATGGCTTGTCCACAATAGAACCCAATAACACTCTTTATTCATAATATTAAATGACTAGATAATAGATTGAGTTTTAAGTAAAATGACTTTAAAAAAACCTGTTGGAATCTAATTCGGTGAGTGATAATACAAAATTAAGTAAGGCAAGCACTTATTTCTTTTTTTCAGGGTTTTTTATTTCAAAAATCAGATATCTGCCCTTTATCATCTTATCTCCTCTACTTAATTTAGTTTCACTTTTTCTTTACCTCATTGGTTATTCTCTATGGTTTATTGCCAGCCATTTTTATCCTAGCCAAGGCAAGATTGAAAAAGAATGGTATGGATTTGCTCAGTTTAAAGAGCAGCATCTTTATGCTGCTGCCCTCGGACTTGCTGCAACAGTCATTAGCATCATTGCAATTTTTTCACCTATATTGCTTCTCCCGGCCGGATGGATTTTTGCAGGCGGTAATATTCTATGGACTATCAGTGAATATCATAAATTAAATAACCCTCCGGTTGATGAGAAAGATTATGTTCACGAACGTCAAAGCAAGTATGTGTCTTATGCTTTAACAATAAGTTTAATAAGTATTGTTACATCCGCATCTACCACACTTACATTTCTTTTCCCTGTTATAACGCTTCCTATACTTGTTGCCACATCTTTTCTTTGTATCGGACTAGGGGCATGGGCTGTAGAATATTGGCTGGAATCTAATTTTGGAGATTCTCAAGCTTGCATCGTTATGGATGAAAGTTATAAGCAAATGAACAATCAATTAGGGAAAACCAATAATTGCGACTCTGCCTCAGCTGTTACCCTATGCCATGGCAGCAATCTTCCAAGTTCAAAAGCAGCGAATACCCCTCTTTTCAACCTCGCTGCAGTAGAGGAAGAGCAAGGAGAAAGGAGGCTTGGGACCATAGAGTATACAACCCCACATGACAATTCGTCGAGCACTGTATCGACAAAACAGTTCCCAACTAAAGCAGAATCTGGAAAGAGACCTAATGAAAAGGAATCCCCACCTGATCTATTGATGGATTCATCGATTCATACTTGTGCGAAACCTCGTTAATCGAGTATATTTTCCACGCCAATCAAGAGGACTACAATGGACCACATAACTTCGAAAATGATTACCGAGGCACATAAGGCATTGGCCAATGCCTATGCCCCTTACTCTAAATTTTCTGTTGCATCTTGTATCTGCACAGATAAAAATAATTTTTATACAGGAGTTAACGTAGAAAACAGTTCTTATGGGTTGACAGCTTGTGCTGAACTCTCAGCAATATGTAATATGGTTTCCGCAGGGGAAAAAAAAATTAAAAGTGTTGTAGTATTAGCAGGAAACAATTTACTATGCTCTCCTTGTGGTGCTTGCCGCCAAAGAATCTACGAATTTTCATACCTTGATACTATGATCCATCTATGTAATAAAGATACAATATTCCACAGTATAACAATTAATGAATTGCTACCCTTAGCTTTTGATTTTAACCCTTAATTGGATGAGATAATATGACCACTCCAACAACCACAAATTATGTCCATTTAGCAGCAGAATATATTAAGAAATTATGCCCCTCATTTAAACCAATAGTTGGTGTAGTATTGGGATCTGGACTTGGTCAATTTGCCGAGGAATTGGAAGATGCTACGTGTATCGAGTACGAAAACCTTCCCGGATTTCCCAAAACTACGGTGCACGGACATGGTGGAAAATTAATCTTAGGGTATTATGGACCTACAGCGGTTGTTTGCTTGCAAGGCCGTGCTCATACCTATGAAGGGGTGGAAAATTATGAGACTGTAAAAACCTATGTGAGAACATTGAAGCTATTAGGCTGTCAATATTTTATTGCAACTAATGCTTCTGGCTCACTTAGAGAAAACGTTGGACCAGGTGAATTAATGTTAATTACCGATCATATCAATTTTCAACCGAGTAATCCCCTAATTGGCCCTAATGATGAGGAATTTGGCCCCAGATTTTATCCTTTGGATAACGCCTATGATGAAACCATGCGCAATGATTTATTGAATATTGCCAAAAAAAATTCAATTAATTTACATCAGGGAGTTTATATCTCTGTATTAGGGCCAAATTACGAAACGGCTGCTGAGATTCGTGCTTTTAAATTACTAGGTGCGGATGCGGTCGGAATGTCTACAGTCCCTGAGGTATTAGTAGCCAATCATTGTGGTCTGCGTGTTGCAGTCATCGCAACCATAACGAACTATGCTACAGGCTTGGCAAAAACCAGCCATAATCATGATGAAGTGGTTAAAATGGCCTCTTCGGCATCGAAAAAACTTAATACATTAATTAAACAATATATCCTGGAATTATCGTGAGTATAGATAATCATTTCAATGATATTTTACATCGCCTTTTATGTTCCAATGACAACCCAATAGTCACAAAAGATCAATTGATACAATGTATTGATTTGACATTATTGGAAGAAAATGCCTCCCCAGAGGCTTTGCACCAGCTAAAAGATCAGTCCCGTATCAATCATGTTGCTGCCGTTTGTGTCTTACCCAAACATCTTCATGAATTTCATCATCACCCTGAAATCAAATTAGCTACTGTTATCAACTTCCCACATGGAGACGAGAGTTTATTGGCTTGCCTAACGGACCTAGATAATGCCATTCAGTTAGGTGCCCAGGAAATAGATTACGTCCTCCCCTACCAACACTATTTAACAGGAAACAAGCAAAAAGCACTGAATCATTGTGATGTCATTATTCAGACTTGCAAAAAATATCAAGTGACTTTAAAAATAATCTTAGAGACTGGAGCCTTTCCAGACATGGAAAGTATCTATCAAGTTTCTACAGAACTCATTACTCTGGGAGGTCGTTTTCTAAAATCTTCAACTGGAAAAACTCCTCTAGGAGCTACTTTAGCAGCTGTCTTTGCAATCGCTTCTGCCATTAAAGACTCCTCTGAGTCCTCCTGTGGTATTAAAGTATCTGGGGGCATCAAAACGCCTCATCAAGCACAACAATATGCGCAACTCGTTGAATTAATAATGGAAAAAACTATTCATAACGATTGGTTTCGCATAGGGGCCAGCAGCCTGCTCAATGAGCTAACAAAATGTTGAAACATCCGAGCCCATACCCTGATGTAATATAGTTGCTATTCTATGTTAATATAGTCAGACAAAGTCACAGGGAAATTTTGATGAAATTAGGGATAATACTTTTTAGCTGCGCTATAGGAATATTAGGGACATTAGCTTCTCACGCCAAACCTACCACCTTAAAATCAGAAAACTCTTACTGCCTTCCCAACCAGTCCTGTTGGCCAACCCAATCAGAATGGGAGGCTCTTAACAAACAAGTTAATGGTCATCTGATAAAAGGCAACAGCTTTTTATTACCTTGTATCAAAGAATCTAAAAGTGAAGCGTGTAAAAAGACTTTTGAAGAAATTAAAAACCCTTTTTATTTAGAGGAACAACCTACTGCAACACAAACTATTGGATGGTATAAAGCGTGGAATGCTAAAGTAAGCCCTTACATCGTCATTGCCGAAACAGCCCAAGAAATAGCCGACGCAGTAAAATTTGCTCACAAGCATCATATCAAAATAGTAGTAAAAGGCACTGGGCATGATTACCTTGGGCGATCGAGCGCCCCGGATTCTTTGTTGATTTGGACACATTCCATGAGGAAAACAAAAATTGAAGATCACTTCATTCCCCAAGGCTGTCCAGCTAACTATCAAAGTGTTCCTGCTGTAAGTGCTGAGGCGGGCACTAGATGGTTAGAAGCCTATAAAGAAGTAGTGGTTAACCACGGACGTATGTTCAGGGTGGAGGGTGCACCTCTGTCGGAGTAGCCGGTGGATTTATTCAAGGCGGAGGGTTTGGCAGTTTTTCTAAAAAATATGGAACGGGAGCTGCAGGCATTTTAGAAGCTGAAATTATTACTGCTGATGGATCGATACTTGTCGCCAATGGATGTCAAAATCAAGATTTATATTGGGCACTGAAAGGGGGCGGTGGTGGCACTTATGGCATAGTCAGTAAAATTACATTGGCAACTCATCCATTGCCAAAAATATTTGGTGCGTTAACAGGCACTATTACCGCCAAATCAGATCAAGATTTTAAAAAACTTATCAATTACTTTAGTAATTTTTATAGAGAAAAACTGCATAATGAACATTGGGGTGAACAAATTATATTAGGTCCTGACAATACAATGAAACTGGCTTTGGTTTTCCAGGGAATGGATGAAGCTCAAGTTGACCAATTATGGCAGCCTTTCAAAACATGGTTGTCTCAAAGACCGGAGCATTATCAATTTACTATTAATAGATTAGCTCTCCCAGCAAGGAAATTCTGGGATTACGATTATCTAAGTAAAAACCTACCTAATTATATTGTTATTAATAAACAAAAAAATGCTCCCTATGGGGAATTTTGGTGGGTTGGAAATCAATCGGAAGTTTCCATTTATTTAACTCATTATCAATCAGGGTATTTGCCCTACTCTCTTTTTCAAAAAGAATTCGCCAATCCATTGTCTGAGACATTATTTGAAGCATCACGTCTCACTGCATTATCCTTGCATTTCAATAAAGGCTTATCTGGAGCTTCTCTGCAGGCCATTGAAAGGCAAAAGAAAACATCAATGAATCCTGCCGTATTGGATGCTGTGGCCTTGGTCACAATAAGCGGGGGACAACAATATGCCTTCCCTGATATCGCTGGGCATCAGCCTGATTTAGAGAAAGCAGAAATTTCTGCAAAAAATGCCCGAAAGGCTATGGAATTAATACATAACCTATGTCCTAATGCAGGACTTACGGTAATGAAGCAGATTATAACCTCAAGAATTGGCAAAATGCTTTGTGGGGTGCCAATTATAAAAAGCTATTGCAAATAAAACATCGGTATGATCCTGAAAATTTGTTCAGTTGTCACCACTGTGTTGGAAGTGAATAAAAATTAATTAATAATTTTCGAAATCTCAGTTAGAATAATGAGGCAAAATGAATTAATGAGCATTGGAGTTTAAATTACTATGGGTAAAATGATATTTAAATCTATTTCTGTATTGCTATTAGGCCTATTTTTTATTGGTTGTAGCAGAGATCTTCCCCCTGGTGAATACGATGCCAATGAAATAGGTAAAATCAAAAAAGTTATACCAGGGGTGATTATTTCCAAACGTCCTGTTAACTTACATCGACAAAATGCCGACGCCAATCTCCATGTAAAAGGTGGCGCCGATGCCAACTTGATAGATGGTGGCGGCTATAACCAAACTCATGGTGTGGAGTATGTTATCAAGTTGAACTCAGGTAGCATTATTTCAGTAGTTCAGGCAGAAGATTTGAAGTTAAAAACCAAGCAAAAAATTCTGGTCATTTATGGAAGACATACCCGTGTAGTAGCTGACAATGGCAGCGACGTGTATTAATTACCAAGAATATTGTAGGTTGGGTCATTTTTGACCAACAAACTCTTTAAGGACGAAATGTTAAGGAAGCTGTGCTTGTTACATCCGAGTTTTTTCGAGAACCGCTTCCTAAAAAGCCGATCCTATTCATCGCTTGTACATCACTCAAGCTAATAACTACATCATCCTTTTTATTTTCTGATTTTTAATGATTCCATTCGGAGCTATTAAAATTGAAAAACGCTGCATTAATGGCTTTCGCATTCGACATGGCATATCAGATACTGACATACCATCCCTGGTCAGAACAATCGTGTCATAAGTATATCTTTTAACAGAGGTAGGCATCCCTTTTAAACTTGCTAAGGCAAACATGCTAAATGTTCTTGCTAGTTTATCATCATTCACATATTTATGAATAAAATATACCATGGGATTTACGTATAAAGTACGAACTGCGGAATCCAGAATATGGTATGAAATATCGATAATTTTTTTGGAAAGTAAGTAGATACTATCCTTTAGTATCAAAATGGGCTTGTACAGCTCAAGATACTAACTTCTGCTGTCTCTATAACTGCTATTGCTTCTGCCTCGCTACTTGATGCTTCTGCTACCGTTTGGGTATTATCGATTAAACCGATCGCTTCAGCAGCAGTTTCTGGAGTTTCAGCACTAGTACCGTCCGTCCCGCTCTCCACTTCCTCTTGCTCGCTTATAGACCTTGCTTCAGTGCGTTCTTCTGTAGTTTCAGCAATACTTCCCTCAGCTCCTGTTACTGTTTCTACTCTGCCTCCTTGAGGAAATGGAGCATGCCTTATTCCCTCGTTTGTAGCAAGAATACTGTCTCCAGCATTCA
Organism: Legionella norrlandica; assembly: GCF_000770585.1. GTDB lineage: Bacteria > Pseudomonadota > Gammaproteobacteria > Legionellales > Legionellaceae > Legionella > Legionella norrlandica. The sequence goes on from NZ_JNCF01000001.1 coordinate 102,080, forward strand.
TTAATACACTACCTACTGCTTGATTACCAGATATGGTACCTGAGATAGTACCAGATTTTAATTCCACATAGGTCTTATCAGATGCTGGAACATAAGCGGAACATTCAGTTCCGAGTATAGCAAGAGCAATGACGGGTGTTTTTAAAGTTTCTTTGGATTTGCCCGTCGTTTTAAATTTGATCTTTCCTGTATCTAATTCCGCAGCAACCTGTATATCCGAGGGTTTAGAAGAATAAGCTAAAATCTTATAATTAGAATTTTCACCAATATTTACTAAAGTTCCATTATTGTATTTAATATTGGCTAAAGCTCCTTTTCCGGTAATAACTGCATCACCAACATCTAAAGAAGAGCCTCGAGAGAGTGTACGCTCTATCCCATTTCTGTTTGCCACCACTTTTTTTGAGGTAAATAATACTGTAGCTACTGACTTGGCAAAGACACTATTTATCCCCAAAATTAAACATATCAAAATAAGTTTTTTCATATTTTCCTTAGAGTCTGTTATTGAGGTAAAACTGTTTGAGATGTAATGAAAAAGAGACACCTTGGATATTCAGGATAAAAGACACTGTAGTTTGTCGATTATCTATTTTTATGAATACCTGTTTGCCATTAGTTTGTGGTGCCATAGGCTTTGGGCAAAGACTGATTGTACAACTTCCCCGCGAAGAGGCTGTGCATGGGGTTTCGTCTACTAATGATTCACCAGCAGTAGTACTGAAAGTCGCCGTGCTCCCAGAATTATTAGATACTGTAATATAACCGCATGCATCTGGAAACTCAATATTTAGGTTAATAGTGCAATCCTGCAAAAATTTGTTAGCGCAAGGACGGATTATAGTCTGTCCATTTGAGGTGACACTTTTTATGGATATAATTTCCAGCTCTCCTGAGCTGTATGATTTTTCTGCCCAGGAAGTTTGCATAGACAAAGAAAATAGTGCACAGACTGCGAGTAATATTGATCCTTTTAATTGATTTTTAATCATAATTCATCCTTAATACTAGCCTTACTTATTTTCGCATATGAAAATAAACCCCATTCCAATCTTTCGGTGGAGGATTATTTTTGAATGCTTTTATACGTTCAAGATACATATGATACAAGTAGATTTCAGGCCTTTGCTTTTTTAGTTCTGTAAACTTGCTTTCTGCTTCAGACCAGTTTTGTTTATAATAATCTCTCAATGCATTTTGATATAATTCTAATTCCATCAAAACTTCAGGTGATACCTTTGTAACAATACCCAGAGGTTGGTAGATAGTCAATGCACTTTTACGCCCTTTCACAGTTACTTTATCTATGGGTCGCCATACCAATTCATTCTGGTTAGCACGCGTCGCTTCATTAACTAATATCTTGACTTGATAGAATCTGGTTAAGTCTTGCAATCGCGAACCAAGGTTAACCGTATCTCCGAGAACGGTGTAAGCACGTCTAAATTCAGATCCCATATCTCCGACATTCATGGGACCAGAAGCGATTCCTACACACAAATCAACAGTTGGTAATCCTTGTTCTTTCATTTGAGCATTAATGCCTGGCAAATGATCAAATATTGCAAAAGTAGCCATAAGGGCATGATAAGCATGATCCTTATCTTCTATTGGGGCTCCCCAAAAAGCAATGACCATATCCCCCACGTATTTATCTATCGTGCCTCTGTGTTCGAAAATAATTTTGGTTATCGGTGTGAAAAAAGTATTTAATAAATGTTTGACTTCAATTGCATCTAAAGATTCGCTCAAGGTCGTAAAATTGACTATATCAATAAAAAGTACACTCATGTCACGAGTTTCTCCTTCCATGCTATATTGCTCAGGAGACTCTATGAGCTCTTTTACATATTCTTCAGGAACATATTGTCCAAATAAATAGCTTATTTTTCTTTTTTGTCGCCGCTCAATGAAATAGGAATAAGAAAAACTGAGTAACGCTTGCAAAGTAACAAGTATTAATAAAGAAGCTGGCGGTACATAGATGTTTCCCCACATTAAAAAAGAAATAGCTCCTACCAAGATACCGACTATTACTATTAATGTTATGATGAACTTTCCAATAACTCCAAAAGAAAGAAATAGTAGGGTTAAAATAATTCCAAATAAAATAAAATAAATCAACCCTTGCATAGAATGCCAATTAAATTCTGCAATAATCTGTTGTGCTATAATCGCTTTAACTATATTCCCAACAAGCTCAACCCCAGGAAATAATTGAGCAACGGGAGATTGGTGCAAATCGGATAAGAGGGTCATTGAAGAACCGATTACAGCAATACTTCCAACTAATTCATCCGGGTTGAACTTATTGTTTAATATATCTGTGGCCGAATAATAATTCAAAGTACCCGCCTTACCCCAAAATGGGATGAGGAGCTGGGCTTTCGCATTGACAGGAATTTTTATCCCATCAAGCTGTATTTCAGTAAGTTGACCTTTATGTTTTATCAAATCAACATGATTGATTAATAAGTAGTTCATTACTATAGCCAGTGGAAGACTTGGATAAAGGTAATTGTTATAATTAGCTAACACCAGCGCATGTCGTACTGTACCATCCTTATCGGGCAAATTAGTAACAAAGCCGGCTTTTGTTGCAGCTTCAATGAATATCTTGAGACTACCATCAAAGCCATAAAATCGATAAATGGGTAAGTTATCCGCTGTTAAATAGTTATTCTGGGCATCAGTCAAAGGGGGAGGTAACGCACCTTTTTTCACCTCGTTATCATGATGAAATAAAAATCCTAGGACAACACTTTTATCAAGCAAAGCATTAACAAACTGTTGATCATTGTCTATCTGACCAGCTATTTTATCGAGAGAAGACATTAGTTGTTTATCAGGCTTGCTGATGATCCTCCTTAATTTTTCTTTTAGCCAATAGCATAATTGGTCTCAGGTTCCGACATAACTATATCTAAACCTATAGTAACCACTCCACTTCCCTTTAATTTATTGACCAGATTTGCCATTTTATCTCGAGGCCATGGCCACCTTCCTTCCTTTTGCACGGATTTTTCATCAATATCAACAATTATCACTTGAGGAATTTGGGGATATTTATGCCAATTCAACCTGATAATTTGATCATAAATTTGGCCATCTAAATACTGGATTATTGAGGTCAATAGAGGAATATTGAAAAATAAAGTAAGGAAAATAAATACAGTGCAAAGGAATCCTATAAAAAATTCAACCCATTTTGTATATTTTTTTCGTGAGAAAAAACGATGCTCCTTCACCAATTGCTCTATCCTTCTCTATTTCTCTCTAACTAAATCGATATTCTAACCCTGCAACAGTTTGGTAACTCGCGAAAATTCTTCCTGCCTGATAATACCTTTCTTCCAAGCGGACAGTAAACTGCTTTTGTTTAAATGTAAAACCTCCACCCAATTTAAACCCATTTTTGTCCATATTCAATTGAGGGAGAGAACCATTTATTGGTGCTGCAAATAAAGGGCGACTATTAGAAATATTTGCTACTTGAATTAAACCACCATTGATAAAAGGCGTTAGTTTGGAGTTGAGCTTATAACCTACCTCAGCTCCTTCCATCACGTAAGTTGTTTTGTTCGTTAGAGGAGTTACTACTTGAACAGGTTGGACAGGCTGAAAAAATAAAAAATAACTACCGCTATGGATTTGACTGTATAATAGACCAGCAAATGCTTTAAAATTGATTTTTTTCCCTTGTTTTCTATAAATTCCATTAAGACTGGTAAACCAGTTAGAATTGTCATGGTTGGATAGACCAAGAACTGGATTAGCAGTATCTAGTCCAATCCAGGTTGTAGAATTAATTTTGTTCTGGCCGTATCCAGCTGCTAAATCGACATCAAATTTCGATTGAGATTGGGATTTGAAGGACTTACGTAAATGCCCAAACAGTGTGTTGTTGTCGATGGATTGATAAGACTTTGTTAATGGGAATGGTAGCGCTAAAAATTGAGAGTTGACCTCTGTGTTTACTCTAAAAACATAGATACCGCCAGTCACAGAAGGGATGAACTGGACATTGTCCCCTCCAACGGAATAAAGATTCGAATGCCCCTGGTATCGGTTAAAATTGAGGCCCGTTGTCGAATCAAAGTCAAAATCGATATAACTATAAAGAAATTCAGGAGTTATTTGCTGTAGAAAATTAGGGGATTGTTTAGCATTATTATCATTGTTGCTGGAAGCTTGCCGATCCAATGAGCTATTAATAGCATTCGTCGCATTTACCATTTGGCTCGTTATCATCACCGAGGTCATTAGCACAATGAGCTTTGTTTTCATCACTTCCGACATCCTTTAATGCTTTGTAAAAAAAGTAATTAAACAATCATAGCTATAAAATAGAGCGCTTTACAATAGCTTAATAAATAAAGAATAAAGCTTGTCTCTTATAACTGATTTCTGTGCAGGCATACACTTATTTCTATTTATTAAAGAAATCCTACCCCCACTGCAAACCACATAACTAATCCGTAATAGGAACTAATCAAAAATGCTTTAAAACAATTCTCAGGAACTCTCGCATAAATTAATTTCTGCTGATAAATCAAAATCGGTGTGGCAGCAAGCCAAAAACAATAAAAAAACCATTCCACATTATTCTTAATCCCCCAAACCAGCCATAAAAAATGAAAGAAACATTGTAATAAAGCAATTATTAATCGGTCATAGTTAGCAAAATAAATTGCTGTTGATTTTATTCCTATTTTTAAATCATCAGCCTTATCTGTCATGGCATACATAGTGTCATAAGCCATAATCCAGGCAAAATTAATTAAGAACAATAAAATAAAGTTACTGCTTAAAATCTGCTCTGAAGCTATAAATGCCATAGGAATTCCCAGAGAAAAAGCAACTCCTAATACCATTTGGGGCATATTTAAAAATCTTTTACAGAATGGATATAGAAAGATAATAGCTACCGCAATAAGTGCCAAATAAAAGCAATAAATAGGCAATTCTAACAGCAGAAGTAATGAGGCAAAAAGTAATACAAACAACAACCCAAAGGCTTCATGGAGACTCACTTCGCCGGAGGTTAATGGCCGCAATTTAGTCCGAGCTACATACCTATCAAGATTCCTGTCGGCTATGTCATTAACAATACAACCCGCCGAACGCATAAATATTGTGCCTAATAAAAAAAGCACAAGCAAATTAAACGGAGGGACGCCTTGATTGGCAATCCAGAGCCCCCAAGCCGTAGGATACCAAAGCAATAAAATTCCTATTGGTTTATCCAGGCGTAACAATCGCACATAAGAACCCCAAGGAATCATGACAAATTTCCTAACTCTGGCAATAATATTTCAGTCAAATAAAAAGAACTCTTTTCCAGAAAAACCAGCTCGATTAATCTTACCCATAAAGGGGCCTGTATTGAGCCAATATATTTTTTTACCCAGTGAAATTCAAGGTTTAACTGGTCTACAGGATAACAAAGCATTGGCAACCGACGCACCCTGCTTTCTCCAAAAATCAAATTCCTTATGGATTCATGTTTCAAGCGATTAAAAAATTCAGGGCTGAGATCATAGCATGTTTGTGGGATAATAGATCGGGCATACCAATAGGCAATTCCGCTATTCTTCATAATAATTTCACGCTGAAAGATATTTTCATCCTTTATATGCAGGACATGCCTATCCCACCATTTGGGCGATGTCCAGCTCTGAGATAAAAGCTCTAATTCAATAGATCCTCTTATTGCCTTTAATTTATCGGTTAACGAGCCTTGGTACTCCAGCCAGTTATTGAGCATCCCAGGCTCCTTGGCATCAGCAACAAGGAGCTGGTGATTATTATCGATGTGCATAAAATCATATTTAAAATAATTTAGTAGATATTACAAAATTACCTACTATTGAACAACCACTAGATTGCTTCAAAGCAATTTTTTAAAGTTTAATTCACGTTACTTAGTTAGTTTTAACTCTACCAAACCTATTAAGAGTTATAGTAACCTTCTCATGAGTAAGCCTATTATCCAAAATAAATTTACCATTACTTATAGCATGAGCTAAGTTATTTGAAAGAGTAATCTTATTAGTAGAATCTACCCCATGCCAATCAATATTCCAATGTTTTGAATTCCATTGCCACTGGTATATCAATTCCATTTTTTTACTTGCTTCGTTTAATTTTAACAGTGCCATACCATTAGACCAGTTTTCATTGGAATTTAAGGGAGTAAGATGGAGCGGAGCTCCCAGGCTGATCGCCTGTATTTTAGAGTATTGTATAGCAGTTTTAATATTGTCAATCAGAACTTGCCGCTCATTTTTTTGAGTTATAGAAAAAAGTGATTTTGTACCTATAAATAACAACCCTGACAATATAGCTAATGTCACCACTATTTCAATTAAAGTAAATCCTTTGCTTTTCATATAGTGCAATCATGTATTTCTTAACTAAAGCGAACTCTATGCCCTTCGGAACCCTCGTCACTAAGGTCATCATGATAAACGCCTTCTTTTACTGTTTTCATAGGTTCCATATTGTCTCTTAGATAAGCAACTAACGTACATGCGTTGGTATGGTTTTCTTGCTTAAACAAATTCAAAACCCGTTTACATTGAGGAACACTTAAGTCCCATGTGCCAAAATAATTTGCTTTTAGTAAGTTGATATCACTGTACAATAATTTCCTAACTTCTTCTAACGTATCATAAATTTCCTGACGTGGATTTTTTTCAAGCTCTTTTATTAATTTGGTGATGATATAAATAATAATATGAGCATCTTTTGCAATCTTATTAAAGTGTTTAAGGCAATCAAAAGGGGCATGTATACTTAGGGCATGGCGGGCACGGGTTAATCGATTTTTATCCTCTTTGCTCACTAATTCTGAGGATAACTTCAAAAAAATTGGGTATAAAGCTAATAAAACTTTATGATTCCCCTCTTCAGAGCTTGCATCATGATTATGATGGTGATGGCAAACTGCATTACCAAAAAAGGTTAGATTAGAGGTTTCATTTGGTACCGTTTTTTCTTTTTGAGACGTAGAGGGTAACTCTGGCATAGCAAAATAATATAGTTTTCTGAGCTCAAGGGACTGCTTCATCAAAGCGGTTCTGTTAGGTAATGTGGATTGAACAATAAGATTATTAACAATATCAAACCATTGCGAGTTTCCTCTATAACAGCAATAAGCAAGCAAATCGCCTAAAGAATTGAAGGTAGAATACATTAATTCTTTATTAACATAGGCATTACGTCTTCTGGCATAACGTACCTTAATATAGTCCATGGTTGAATCATAACCATTTTGTATTAATTCAACCTGGCACTTTTCATCTACACTGAAACCCGTTGTAGAGACTTTTCCTGTATTGGGAATTATAGTCTGCATAGCATATTGTCTAAGTTTTAAGCGGTCCCTTTCCCATCCACTAGCAGGGTCACTGACACCCGTTAATAAACTATAAATCCAATTAAGAATAAAATTTTCGCGATAAACTTTATCCCTTATTCGATCAATAATATTTCTTTCAACTCCATTATCAAATTGTACTGCCAATACTTTTAAATTGTTACCAAATTCAGATTCCAATAATGTAGAATGATCATCAAAAAAAACCTCCGTTGGGAAATTACTTAATATCCCTCCATCATTATGTTCTTCACCATCTAAGAGTGTATGTCTATATAGCACTGGAAAACTGGCTGAAATTTTAACTGCTTCACTGAGCTCCATCAATGGGCAATGTTTTAGATCAAGATAACTCGTTTTACCCAACCGCTTGTTCGTCGCAGTAACAATTAATTCTTCGCCAAGACCACAGTCAGGAAACTGTTGTCTTAGTGAGTCCAAAGTGCTAAAGGTAATTTTCCCTTTCGGATATGGAATATTATATTGAGCAACAATTTGACTCACTTTCTTGTTAATAGCGTAATCTAGTGCCGTTTTTAATGAATGAGCGTCTGATAAACCATTTCTGTCAATATCAAATTGAACTAAATGTTCTTGTTTAAAATGTTTAAAAAGCTCCCTAATTTCTTCAGCGCTATATCCTAGATAACACATAAGTGCCATAATGGCACCAGCAGAGCTCCCTGCAAATTTGGTAGGCTTGATTCCTGCTTCATTTAGAGCTTTCCATACTCCTATATGAGCAAAAATCTTTGCACCACCACCGCAAAAAACCAAGTTAGTGATGTCAGGTCGTTTTTCAGTGACCAAGATTTCTTTTGATTTGGAGCGTTGATAAATATTGACGGTCTCTGTTTGATAAAGTAACACTAGCTTATTATCTTCAGAAGGCTTCCCATTTTTTACATCATCCGTGTGATCAGTAAACATTTGAGATATCCATTTCCAGAGTCTAACATACCAAGGTTTTAAGCCCACAAAACGTTGCATTTTTCTATAGATATACATCTCCTTATGACGTGCCTCGGGATTTATTACATCGATGGATTGGGGATGAGGACTTTTGCACACTGATTCAAAATTAAGGCTTTTATAATTAAGTCCAACTAATTCATCAACCAACTTGTCAGTTATAAATACTCTTTTAGCATTACCCAAAGGCTCTCTTTGGAGGTCATCCGGATCTCTATATTTTGTTCCTGCAGGAGGAATTAAAAATTGATTAAACCCAATCAAAATACCCTGTTTCCCCTGAAACATATCAATTCCAGTCAATTGATAATTCAGCGAGATTCCTAAATCGGTTATCTTCCAATGCTCAGACTTATTATTGAATAACCAATTTTTTAGTATACCCCACCAGCTTAATTCAACTTCGGCAGTAAATCCTCGATATTCGTTAACATACACACCACTTAGAAAACCTTGTTCCTTATCCTGTTGATGCGGGTCAAGCAACCATTTGGTAAATAAAGCGCGTTTCTCATCACTTAAGCGGGTAAAATCAAAAATCATTCGTTCATCATCAAATAGATAATTACCTAATGAAATCTTATTGTCCGGAGGCAATCCATTTATCCTAAGTCGACCTAAATAAGCGGTTATAATGATTTTTTTTAATAAATCTAAATTCTGTGGGTATTTTGTGTCAGATTCCAGCAGCTGACTTATCACATGCTGTGGGGTCATCGGTAAATCCTTATTTCAGGTAGTCCATAGAATAAGTGTCTGAAATATAATGACGGTTCATATGAAATATTTATCAATTATTTTTATAACAATTATCATAAATTTCTATGGAATTAAACAAAAATGGTATAATTTGTTGGCACATGAGGGAAAATTATACCATGTGACGCATTTGATTAAAACATGAATAATCAAAGATCATTTAAGATGGCGGAGACAATTTCAGAAGGATTAGACGCTTGCGTAATTGGCCGGCCAATAACTAAAAAATCACTGCCTTCCATGACGGCTTGCTGTGGGGTCATTATTCGTGACTGATCGTCTTTTAGATTATTTGGTAACCTTATTCCTGGAGTTACAGTAATAAAATCCTTGCCACATTTCTCTTTTATCATTTTTACTTCATGAGCTGAGCTGACTACACCATGAAGTCCTGCGTCTTTTGCAAGTATTGCTAAACTCTTGACTTCATCAAGCAATGAATTATTGATACCTATGCGAGCCAACTCATTTTCTTCAAAGCTGGTTAATACAGTGACTGCAATTAATAAAGGACTATCATGACCGTAAGGTTCTAAAGCATTTTTTGCAGCTTGCATCATTTTAATGCCACCTAAAGCATGAACATTCACCATCCAGACCCCAAGTTCTGCAGCAGCATGGCATGCCTTAGCAACCGTGTTAGGAATATCATGAAATTTTAAATCTAAAAATACCTTAAATTGCCTATTAATAAGTTGTTTTACAAACTGAGGTCCCAACAATGTAAACAGTTCGCTTCCGACCTTTAAAGCACAATGAACAGGATCAAGTTTATCAACTAAATTCAATGCTTCTTGTTGATTATCGAAATCTAATGCCACAATTAATTTAGGAGTCATTTAAGCTACAGCCTCTTCATCGACCATTAATAATGCATTTCTCACTGCTCCAACTATCTTCAGTTGCTCTTCTTCTCGCAAGTAGGGATGCATTGGTAAACTAATGACATGTCGACTTGCCCTTTCTGAATTAGGAAAATCACCTGCTTTATAATTTAAGTAGCTGAGGGCTTGTTGTTGATGCATTGAAAGAGGGTAATGCACTGCGGTAGGAACTCCTGAGGATTGCATTGCCTTCTCAAATACCTCTCTATTCTCTACTTCAATAGTATATTGTGCATAAACGCTGGTATTGTATTGATGTACAAAAGGAGTTTTTACTAAAGTGGAAAGCAATTGATCATATCGCTTCGCAACTTTTTGTCGCAATAAAATTTCATTAGAGAATATTTTCAATTTTTCAAGTAAAACAGCGGCCTGAATAGTATCCATCCGCCCATTAATTCCAACCCTATTATGACAATAGCGTGCGTTTTGGCCATGAATTCTAATTTCAATTAATTTCTTAGCTAGAGAATCATCATTGGTAAAACAAGCCCCAGAATCACCATAACCTCCTAAAGGTTTTGATGGGAAAAAACTGGTACAACCAATAGTAGCTAAAGAGCAGGAATATCTGCCTTTATAAGTGGCGCCAAAACTCTGGGCCGCATCTTCGATAACCGGAATACCATGTTTCTCTGCAACAGCATTAATGGCATCATAATCAGCGCACTGGCCATATAAATCAACTGGCATAATAGCTTTTGTTTTCTTTGTAATAGCTCTTTCTAACTGCTCTGGATTGAGGTTATATGTTGCAGGATCAATATCAACAAAAACAGGTATCGCATGACAAAGGCTAATGACTTCTGCTGTGGCGAAAAAGCTAAAAGGACTAGTAATTACTTCGTCTCCTGGCTGAATTTCCAAAGCCATCAACGCCATCAATAAAGCGTCAGTTCCGCTTGAGTTCACAATAGCATGCTTAACACCAATAAAGGAAGCCAGCTGTTTTTCCAGTTCTGCAATTTCGGGGCCCATAATGTATTGCCCATGGTTTAACACTCTCTTTATGCTGTTTAGAATATCATTCTCAATTAAGGAATATTGTGTTTTTAAGTCGATAAATTGCATTATAGTCTCATAATTAGTAATAAATATCTCTCGGGCTAGGATCATCCTCGCTGGCATTAAGTTAAGGATCATAGGTTGGGCTCAGTCCACCATGACACCGGGCCTTTATTGATTAGGCCAAAGCCTCAACCTATATGAGATTCATTCATTAACTTATGGCAGTGAGACTAATCCTAATCTCCTTCTAACCCATGAATAGGCTTCATTCTACCCCACTGTTTACAACTTGGGCAATGCCAATGTAAATGTTTACCTCCAAAACCACACTGACCACATCGATATATAGGCTTATTGTCTAAAAATTTACTTGTAATATCATAAAGCATTTGTAATTTTTCTCGTACTTTTCCATGCGCTGATTCAAGATGCCAATAGATCAAACGATTTAAGCCTCTGATTGAAGGATGTTTACTTAAATTGTCAGCTACAAAATCGATTGCCGCATCCATACCTTTATTTTGCCGCAAATAATCAGCAATAACGAAAATGACTGAAGCTCTTGGGTGTTTTATTAAAGTCTGCTCAAGATAATGAATACAATCAGGCATGGAATCCAGTTCTTTGTGGCAGTGAACTAGTGGCTCTATAATTTCAGTCAGGAATTCTGCATCCTGCTGTGGCACCCGTTTTAAAGAACGAATCGCTTGTTTATAACGACCTTCTTTAATTTCTATTGTTGCATTCATCAAACTGGCTCGTACGGACTCCGGATCAACATTCATTGCTTGTTTAATACAATAAATTGCCCGATCGATAGCATTAACTTTAAGTGCTTGGTTAGCCATTTCGCAATAATAATGAGCTGCTTGATTATGAAAACTGGTACCAGTGGAGATTTCCAGCTTTTTGATAATATCTAAAGCCTTTTCCCAAGCTTTTTCCTGCTGATAAATAGCTAATAGTCCTTGAAGACTATTTGTATCCCTGCTTCCACCTAATTCGACGACTTCAAGAAATATGCGCTCGGCACGATCAAAAACTCCGGCGCTCATATAATCTTGCCCCAGAGCCATTAGCGCTTCTTTCCTTTGCTGAATGCTTAGTTGTGGTCGTGCAATTAAATTTTGATGAATGCGGATGGCTCTGTCGACTTCACCTCTGCGTCTAAATAGGCTCCCCAAAGCAAGATGTGTTTCGACTGTGTCACTATCAACTTCCAGCAGCTTAATAAAAACATCCACTGCCTTATCCGATTGTTCGTTTAATAAATAATTAAGTCCAACTACGTATTCTCGTGATAAACGATTGTGCACATGAGCATCATTACTCGAGTTGCTGCGATTTGCCAGCCACCAACCAGACCACGCGGCAGCAGGCAATAATAGTGGCCATAAATTAATCATCTATTACTTTTCCTCTCAGCATATATTGAGTTCCCTAATTAATGCTGATCTTGTAAAGGGATTGAGCGTAAGTTTTTTATTTCTTTTTCAGTTAACTTTAATTGGTTTTTCATTTTACGACATTCAATTTTTAAACGCCAATATCTCGCAATAAAGAGAATAAAACCAATGAAAATTCCAACGCCAAGCATAATGGTCATTAGAACAGAGATAGGCATAGATACTGTTTTAAAATAGAAATTAACTTGAACTGATGAGGCATTTAGAGCAGCAAAACTAACACCAATAATAATAAGCAGTATATAGGTTACCAGCATCAATATGCGCATTGAATATTCCTTTTATCTTTAAATCAAGAGTTCATCATATCATACAATCCTTTTCTCAAAATAAAAAAAGCGTAGAACTACCTTCTACGCTTTTTTATTTTGGACTTTAAGAAAGTTACTCACCTTCTTTGCTAGCCATCTTCTCTTTTAATAGATCTCCTAGAGTAGTTGAAGCAGCTTCTGTTCTAGAATATTTTTTAATGGCATCTGCCTCATCCTGAGCATCTTTGGCTTTAACAGAAAGTGCTACGATACGATTTTTTCTGTCTACATTAGTGATTTTTGCTTCCACTTCATCACCAACTTTCACAACAGTCGTCGCATCATCAACACGTTCATCTGATAATTCGCTGGCGCGAATTGTACCCAAGACATCTTCAGCTAAGGCAACGGTAACTGTTTTTGGTTCAACAGCAGTTACTGTTCCTTTAACAATAGCCCCTTTGGTATAAGTTTCGGCAAAACTGGCAAAACTATCTCCTTCAAGTTGCTTCAATCCTAAAGAAATACGCTCTCTTTCAGGATCAATTGCTAAAATAACCGCTTCTAATTCTTGACCTTTCTTAAACTGCTTCACCGCTTCTTCGCCAGGAACAGTCCAAGAAATATCAGATAAATGAACTAATCCATCGATATCGCCATCCAAGCCTATAAAGATTCCAAAGTCAGTGATAGAACGAATCTTACCTTTTACTTTTTCCCCTTTATTATGAGCCGATGCAAATTGCTGCCATGGATTACCTACACATTGCTTCATACCTAAAGAAATGCGTCGTCGTTCTTCATCAATTTCAAGAACCATCACATCAACAACATCTCCTAATGAAACCACCTTGCTTGGATGGACGTTCTTATTAGTCCAGTCCATTTCTGACATGTGTACTAATCCTTCTACACCTTCTTCTATTTCTACAAAGCAACCATAATCGGTAATATTAGTCACTTTGCCTTGGAGTTTCTTACCTATAGGATAGCGTTCAACCAAATCAACCCAAGGATCATTTCCTAATTGTTTCATTCCTAAGGAAACGCGGTTCCTCTCGCTATCGAAACTTAAAACTTTAACTTTTACATCTTGGCCAACCGATAACACTTCACTTGGATGTTTCACTCGTTTCCAGGAAATATCAGTGATATGTAATAAACCATCTATGCCGCCCAGATCAATGAACGCACCATAGTCGGTAAGGTTTTTAACAATACCATGAAGTTCTTGCCCATCATGCAAGGATTCTAGAAGTGCTTGTCTGTCAGCGCTGCTTTCCTCTTCAACCACTGCGCGACGAGAGACAACAATATTGTTACGTTTCAAATCCATTTTGATGACTTTAAATTCAAGTTCTTTGCCTTCCAAATAAGAAGGATCTCTTACTGGTCTCACATCAACAAGAGAACCTGGTAAAAATGCCCGAATCGAGCCAATTTCAACAGTAAAACCACCCTTGACTTTACCAGAAATCAATCCTGTCACTGTTTCATTATTTTCGTGACATTTCGATAATTTACGCCATGCTTCCTGACGTTTAGCTTTTTCTCTTGAAAGGAGCGTTTCGCCGTGACCATCTTCTACTGAATCGAGAGCCACTTCGACAGTATCGCCTACTTTGACTTCCAGTTCGCCATTTTTATCGTAGAATTCTTCTACAGCAACAATACCTTCTGACTTTAAACCTGCATTTAAAGTAACGAAATCATCATCTATATCAATTACCTTAGCGGTAATAATAGCACCTGGATAAAACTGAGCTCCGGCAATACTTTGCTCGAATAATTCTTTGAAACTTTCAGACATGTTAATAAACTCTTTAGTAAAAAAATGGAAGAATGAGTTCCACTCACCTTCCCCCCAATTAGAACTAGACATTATTCAAACGTTCATCAATTAATTTTAATACATTATTGAACACTTGTACAATTGTTAGTCCGGTTGTGTCGATCAATACGGCATCTTCTGCAGGCTTCAATGGTGCATGCGTGCGCTCTGTATCCCTTGCATCACGTTTAGCCAATTCTTCAACAACCTGGGCGAGGCTAACATTAATTCCATTTTCTTTCAACTGTAAATATCGTCTATTTGCTCTTTCTTCGGCACTGGCATACAAATAAACCTTCAAAATTGCATTTGGAAATACGACTGTGCCCATATCTCGACCATCTGTAACCAATCCAGGAAATTGAGCAAAATCCCTTTGTCGTTTAAGAAGAGCTTTTCTGACTTCGGGGATTGCAGCAATTTGTGACGCATCTTGGCCACATTGCTCACTTCGAATTTGTTGACTAATATTTTCGTGATTAAGTATTACTTTTGTTTCATTGTTTGTAGAAGATTCGAAACGCAAATCCAAATCAAGCGCTAAATTAATAAGTTCTTGAATATCACCGAAATCTACCTTATTTTTTCGAGCAGCATAAGCAAGTACCCGATAAATTGCACCACTATCAAGCATGTTCCAACGAAGTTTTTTTGCCACTAAATGGCAAATAGTCCCCTTTCCAGTTCCACTTGGGCCATCCAGTGTAATGACAGGGACTTCTTTATTAAATACCATCAGCTGTATTCCTCTATTTGAAAACAAAGCAAATTTGCAGTACTCACAAAGGAAGGGAATGAAGTGGCAACATTTGTGCAATTTCTAATACTTACAGGACTATTGGCTACAGCCCCAGCAACAGCAAACGACATAGCAATTCGATGATCGCCTAAACTATCTACTTCACCACCATGTATTTTCCCACCCTTTATGAGAATGCCATCCTCAAAACCTTCAGCATAAATTCCCAGACGATTTAATCCATCCACCATAGCACCAATACGATCGCTCTCTTTCAACCGAAGCTCTTTTGCTCCATGGAGTGTGCTTTGGCCTTTAGCACAAGCAGCTGCGACAAAAATAACAGGAAATTCATCAATAGCTAAGGGCACCATGGAAGCCGGAATATTTATCCCTTTCAATTGTGAATGCTTAACCCGCAAATCAGCAACTAATTCCTCTCCGAAGGCACGCTGGTTTAAAACTGAAATATCTGCACCCATTTCAGTTAAAATAGAAATGACTCCAGTACGCGTGGGATTTACTCCCACATTGCGGATTAAAATATCTGAGCCCGGAATTATAGAAGCAGCAACAATAAAAAAAGCGGCAGATGAAATATCTCCAGGAACATGAAGATGAGTTCCCCGGCATTCTCCTTTATTCTCGATAATAATAGAATTGTCAGATATCTGGATCGGGTAGGAAAATGCTTTTAACATTTGCTCTGTATGATCACGGCTTACAGCATTTTCAGTTATTTTAGTCTGCCCTTCAGCATACATACCTGCCAATAGCAAGCAAGATTTTACCTGAGCGCTAGCTTCTGGCATAACATAATGTATTCCTCTTAATATTTTCCCACCTTTAATAACAATGGGTGGCTTCCCATCTTGAGTTGTAATATCTGCTCCCATCTGACTTAAAGGACGACTAATTCTGAGCATCGGCCGTTTGAGAAGACTCTCATCTCCTGTCAGCTGGCTATCGAATTCCTGTGCTGCGAGCAATCCGGCTAATAGCCGCATGCTGGTCCCTGAATTGCCACAATCAATTATATTTTTAGGCTGTTTTAATCCATGCTTCCCAACTCCGTGAATAATAACACGTTGCTGATTAGGTCCTTCTATCTCAACTCCCATGGATTGGAATGCTCTGAGAGTAGCCATGCAATCTTCACCATTCAAAAACCCATCAATCACAGAAGTTCCATCAGCAATTGCACCAAAAATAATAGAGCGGTGTGAAATAGATTTATCTCCAGGTACAGTAATTTCACCTTTTAGAGAATGAACTGGTTTACTTACAAAATTAAGCATGCTAACTACCCATTTTCTTTTGCAAATTCAGACATAAATTCAATTAGAGCATCAACACCAGCCATAGGCATGGCATTATATAGACTGGCCCTTAGTCCCCCTACGAAGCGATGTCCTTTTAAAGCACATAAACCACGCTCATTAGCCATATCAAGAAATTTTTGTTCTAAATGAGTATCATAAAGAGAAAAGCAAATATTCATTATGGACCGGGCTTCTCTAGATACAGGAGTCGTATAAAAATCAGTTGAATCCAGATATTGATACAACTTTGCTGCTTTTAAGCAATTCTGCCTAAATAACTCTTCGATACCGCCTTGGGCTTTAATCCAATCAAACATTTTTGCTGCTAAATAACAATTAAACACGGGAGGTGTAGCATATAAAGAATGATACTCCGCATGAGTTTTGTAATTTAACATAGTGGGGACAATGGGGTGAGGCTGTTTTTTTAAAAAATCTTCATGAATAATAATCACAGTTAAACCGGCATTGGAGATGTTCTTTTGGGCACCGGCAAAAATCAAGCCATATTGTTTGATGTTTATTGGTTCACTCAATAAACAAGAAGTCATATCTGCAACCAAAGGTACATTTCCCGTTTTGGGAACATAAGGAAATCGGACTCCATTTACTGTTTCATTAGGCGTAAAATAAGCATAAGCCGTATTATTCTTTAATTTCCAATGTTGTGAATCAGGGACCGTTACAAACCCTCTTGCCTCCTCATCAACAAGATAATAGGCTTTTTTTAGCCGACTGGCTTCTTGATAAGCCATCTGAGACCAAATTCCTGTAATGAAATAAGCAGCCTCCTCATCTGGTTGCAACAAATTCATAGGAACCATAGCAAATTGAGTTCGAGCAGCACCTCCTAAAAATAAAACATGGTAGTTTTCAGGAATGTTTAATAGTTGTCTTAATGATTGTTCTGCTGTGTTTAATAGATGAATGACTTCCGGTGTTCTGTGACCTATTTCAAGAACAGACATTCCTGTGCCATGCCAATTGAGAAACTCCTCCTGTGCCTCTTTCAGTATCGGCTCAGGAAGCATGGCAGGGCCAGCACCAAAATTATAAACTCTAGTTTTCATCACTACTGTCTTCGGCATCTAGAGGTGAATGCTCCATATCTTCGTCCCCTTCCCCCAGATCCTCAATCTTTTGCATACCTACGACAATTTCACCAGAACTGACATTAATTAAGCGAACGCCTTGGGTATTTCTGCCAATCACAGACAATTCACTGACTTTAAAGCGTACTAATGTTCCTTTGTCTGTAATTAGCATAGCCTCGTCATTATCTGTCACTTGCAAGGAGCGAACTACCTTACCATTTCGTTCAGTAACCTGGATAGAGATAACCCCCTGGCCTCCTCGTCCGGAAACTCGATATTCATCAACGTGCGTTCTCTTACCATAACCATTCTCTGTAGCTGTTAAGATAGTTCCACCATTAGGATCAACTACCACCAGAGACTTTACTGCCTGATCTTTTTCTATTCTAATTCCGCGAACACCACGAGCTGTGCGCCCCATAGGCCTCACTTTATTTTCATCAAAACGGATTACTTTACCAGCATCGGTAAAGAGCATGATATCGCGAGTACCATCCGTAATATCGACTCCAACAAGGCTATCATCTTCCTCTAAATCTACTGCAATAATGCCATTTGAACGCGGTCTGCTAAAAGCATTTAAAGGTACTTTTTTAACTGTTCCCTGCTTGGTAGCCATAAATACATAAGTACCATCCTTATACTCACGCACAGGAAGCATGGCATTAATTTCTTCACCTTCTGCCAAAGGAAGTATATTGATTATTGGCCTTCCTCTGGAAGTACGACTTGCCAGAGGCAGTTGATAGGCTTTTAGCCAATATAATTTTCCATGATTAGAAAAGCATAATAATGTATCGTGAGTACTTGCAATCACTAAACGTTCAACAAAATCTTCATCTTTAACATGAGTAGCCAACTTGCCTTTACCGCCTCGACGTTGTGCCTGATACGCAGTAATCGGCTGATATTTCACATAACCTTGATGAGATAAGGTCACAACAACGTCCTCTTCAGTAATCAAATCTTCAATAGTTAAATCTTCTTGGGACGCTGTAATTTCGGTCCGACGTTCATTACCAAATTGTGTTTTTATTTCTATTAATTCATCACGAATCACTTGCATAAGCCTTTCTGGCGAAGCCAGTATATCAAGTAATTCTTTGATTAAACTCAATAATTCTTCAAATTCATTAATTATTTTATCTTGCTCAAGCGCAGTCAACCGGTGCAATCTTAATTCAAGTATTGCTTGTGCCTGGGCAGCAGATAACTTATAACCATCCTCATGCAAGCCATACTCTTCAGCTAAATCATCTGGTCTTGACGCATTTGATCCTGCTTTTTCCAACATAGCCTTCACCAAACCTGGCTCCCATCTTTTGGCCAATAACGCTTCCTTTGCGTCCTGAGGTGTTGGTGATTGCTTGATTAAAGCAATCATTTCATCAATATTGGCCAGAGCAATTCCTAAACCTTCCAATAAATGAGCGCGATCTCTTGCTTTCTTCAATTCAAATATTGTTCGTCTGGTAACTACTTCTCGCCTATGTTTTATAAAGTATTCGAGTACTTGCTTTAGATTGAGAGTACGAGGTTGCCCATCAACTAATGCCACCATATTAATCCCAAATACATTTTGCATTTGGGTATGAGCAAATAGGTTATTTAATACTACATCAGCGACTTCATTACGCTTTAATTCAATAACAACTCGCATCCCTTGTTTATCTGACTCATCCCTTAACCCAACAATTCCTTCAATTTTCTTGTCTCTGACCAATTCTGCGATGCGTTCAATCAAACGTGCTTTATTAACCTGGTAAGGCAATTCCTGAATAATAATAGACTGGCGCCCTGAACTTTCATCTACCTCAACTTCGGTTCGCGCTCTAATGACAACTCGCCCTTTCCCAGTACGGTATCCCTCAATAATTCCAGCACGCCCATTAATAATGGCAGCAGTAGGGAAATCAGGGCCGGGAATAATCTCCATTAAATCTTCGAGGCTAGTTTCAGGCTCGTCCACCAAAGTAATACATGCATTAATCACTTCTGTGAGATTATGTGGGGGGATATTAGTAGCCATCCCCACTGCAATGCCTGATGAACCATTAACCAATAAATTAGGAATTCGGGAGGGTAGCACTACTGGCGCAAATTCAGTTTCGTCATAGTTAGGACTAAAATCGACTGTTTCTTTATCGAGGTCTGCCAATAAAGCATGCGCCACTTTAGACATTCGCACTTCGGTATAACGCATTGCTGCTGGAGCATCACCATCTACAGAACCAAAGTTACCCTGACCATCAATAAGAAGATAACGCATCGAAAAGGGCTGGGCCATACGAACGATAGTATCATAAACTGCCGTATCTCCATGAGGGTGGTATTTACCTATTACATCCCCCACCACGCGGGCAGATTTTTTATAAGGTTTATTCCAGTCGTTACCTAGCTCGCTCATAGCATAAAGCACACGCCTATGCACTGGTTTTAAGCCATCACGTACATCGGGCAAAGCTCTACCCACAATGACACTCATAGCATAATCCAAGTAGGATTGCTTCAATTCGTCTTCTATATTGACTGGCAAGACTTCTTTAGCTAGATATACCATGGTTTGGAGGTATCCTTTAGAGAATAAGATTAAGGTTAATTCATATAGATTTCTTTCAAAGCTGGTTGCAACGTGGCAGTGGCTAAAGGAACTGAAACCCGTAACCCAAATATACACGGTGGTACATGAAAAAAGTACATTTTGTGATTACTCTTTGCAATAGAGCTTTGCAAGAAACTTAATAATATTAATAATACAGGATACCATATTAGACGTTTTAATTAAACCTTGAAAAGCAGTTGTAGGAGAGAAACCTTATATTGTTCAATCAGCGTTACTATTGGATTAAAATTACTCCAACCAGCCAGATGTTTCCCTCTTAAGCCTCTGAAAATTCGTGCATGTCCTTGATTTTTTCAAGCGACTTAGTGATTAAAAGCTCCAGACAAGATTTTACATCAGCAATAAAACTACCATGTATTCTATTAGCCAATACCACACTTAAGGATAGACATCGATGTCCCAGCATACCACCCAACGCGTAAATAGCTGCGGTTTCCATTTCAAAATTAATTACTGAATAATTATGAGTACGAAATCTTCCTAACTGATTAATAAGGTTTGGATAACGCAACGGCAATCTTAATTGTCGTCCTTGTGGCCCATAAAAACCTCCACAGGTAGCAGTAATTCCAATATGCCCCAGAGAGCTAAACTGTTCGGCTAACTTAGGACATGATTCGGAAACATAAAATGGCCACTCCCTCCATCAAGATGTTTTATTAATTTTTCTTTAATGACCTGAAGTGTGTGAGAAGGTTGGTATTGATAATAATCAAGCAAGCTATCAAACCCAATGGCATAACGACTAATTGCAATATCTCCTGGCAAGCAATTTTCTGTTAAGCCTCCAGTGGTACCCATGCGAATTATTGTTAATTTTTTTTTATTGACTTTAACCACTCGACTAGACAAATCGATATTCGCCAAAGCATCAAGTTCATTCATCACAATATCTATGTTAGGCATACCAATACCAGTCGAAATCACTGTAATTCTTTTTGACCCCAGATATCCAGTATGCGTAATAAATTCTCGATGCGAACGCTGTAATTCAACTTTATCAAAAAACTGACTTACCTGACTCACTCGACCAGGATCACCAACGGTGATAATTATATCCGCCATTTCTTCTGGTCTTAAATCAAGATGATATACTGCACCACGATGATTAATTGGTAATTCTGCTGGAGTAATCATTTTTTCTATTCTTCCTCAAATTTCTGAACCATAATGTATAATCAATGTATATTCAAAAACATTGGCAATGTTAGTTTTATGTTTTGCTTTTTTGCTAAGTTGTTTTTAAAATTCTATGTAAGGTGTAGTTAGTTCACTTTTAAAAACAGCCTGGACAAAAAATCATACAGATTAAAATTTAGCATTCCCTCTTGGATACATGGATTTAGAACGCCCTAAATACTTTTAGAGATTCTAAATTCAGGCTAAAATTTCATAGCCAAAATTATGTTTAATTTGACTGTATGTTGTCATTTTTATATAGTTCCGCGCACTAACGCAAGTAAGAATGCTCATAGCATGTAAATAATCAGGAGAAGCAATGACTCAAAAGA
Source organism: Legionella norrlandica (assembly GCF_000770585.1). Classification (GTDB taxonomy): domain Bacteria; phylum Pseudomonadota; class Gammaproteobacteria; order Legionellales; family Legionellaceae; genus Legionella; species Legionella norrlandica. The sequence continues at coordinate 123,921 of NZ_JNCF01000001.1, forward strand.
CAGCTAAACTCAGCATCGAAGGGCAAGAGACGATTGATTTACCAATCTATACTCCCACCTTAGGTAATGATGTAATCGATATTACCCAGCTTGGTTCACACGGCGTCTTCACCTTTGATCAAGGTTTTTTATCAACTGCCTCCTGTGAGTCGAAAATCACTTATATTGATGGAGACAAAGGAATCCTGCTATATAGAGGTTACCCCATTGAGCAATTGGCAGAAAAAAAAGACTTTCTCGATGTAAGTTACTTATTACTTAATGGTGAGTTACCAAACAAAGAAGAAAAGAAATCTTTTGTCAATTTAATTAATAACCATACTATGGTTCATCAACAAATGTACCAGTTTTTGAATGGTTTCAGAAGAGATGCCCATCCAATGGCAATCATGGTTGGAATAGTTGGTGCCTTATCAGCCTTCTATCACGAATCGATGGATCTCAATAATGCACAGGATCGATTCATTTCTGCAATTAGACTGATTGCTAAAATGCCTACTTTGGCTGCTATGAGCTATAAGTACTCCATTGGCATGCCCTACATGTATCCTCAAAATAAAATGACTTACGCGGAAAATTTCCTTCATATGATGTTTGGCGTTCCGTCGGAAGATACTACGCCAAACCCGGTATTAGTAAGAGCCATGGATACTATTTTTATTCTCCATGCTGATCATGAGCAAAATGCCTCTACATCGACTGTGCGCTTGGCAGGCTCTACTGGCGCCAACCCATTCGCATGTATCTCGGCTGGCATCGGAGCTTTATGGGGACCTGCACATGGTGGAGCTAATGAAGCTTGCCTAAATATGTTGAAAGAAATTGGGGATGTAAGCCGTATTGATCATTATATTAAACGAGCCAAAGATAAAAATGATCCATTCCGATTAATGGGTTTTGGCCATAGAGTTTATAAAAGTTACGATCCAAGAGCTAAAGTAATGCGTAAAACTTGTTATGATGTTTTAGAGGCTGTTGGTGCAAAAGAGGCCCCATTATTCAAACTTGCCATGGAGCTGGAACGCATAGCTCTGGAAGATGAATATTTTATAGAGAAAAAACTCTATCCAAATGTGGACTTCTACTCAGGATTAACTTTAAACGCTATCGGTATACCAACTAACATGTTTACAGTAGTATTTGCCCTAGCCCGTACTGTTGGATGGATGAGTCACTGGATGGAAATGGTTGCTAGTAAATCACGTATTGGTAGACCGCGACAATTATACACCGGTGAAAAAATCCGAGATGTGAAATAAATAAAACTTGGCTATTAAAATGTAATCGTTCATGCATAACTTGAATCTTGGTGGAATACCATATTTGACCCATCTTGAACGATTACTAAAGAAGAGCTATTACAATTTCTGACCAACCCATTCTCATTCAACCGAGCCTTGATTGAGCTGGATAGTGATACAAGCGTTATGAATTTAGGGAACGATAGAATTGCTACACTTGCCCCGTCTTAACCATAGATAAAGCTCCCAACCATCCTCGAAAATCTTTCTCCACATCCTCTTTGTTTCTTGACGGCTGAAACTCTTGTTCGACATCCCATACCTTATTGATTGCAGAAAAAGAATCAAATAAGCCGTAGCCTATTGCAGAAAGGATCGCTGCGCCTTTTGCACTTGTCTCTATATCTTTGGGTTTTTGAATTTTTAGTTGACACTGATCCGCAAGAAATTGAAGAAACCATTGATTGGCAGCCATCCCTCCATCTGCTTTCAGCAAAGTCAAATCCAATTGACTATCATCTCTCATACAAGCCAATACTTCACGGGTTTGATAACAAACGCCTTCCAAAGCTGCTCTGGCAATATGGGCTCTATTTGTTGAGCGTGATAAACCTATTATCGCGGTACCCGAAGTTGATATCCAATGAGGAGCACCTAATCCAGTAAAAGATGAAACCAGATAAACTCCATTATTGCTTTCCAAGCTTGCTGCCAATGATTCTGTTTCACTGGAGTGGGAAATCAATTTCAATTCATCTCTTAACCATTTAACAGTTGTTCCCGCATGATAAATACTTCCTTCCAAACCGTATACAGTTTTTTCTTTAATTTTATAAGCAATGGTAGTGAGTAATTTGTGTTGTGACAGGACGGGTTTATTTCCTGTATTAAGTAACAAGAAACCACCCGTACCAAATGTTGCCTTAACCATTCCATCATTAAAACAACCTTGTCCAATTAAAGCAGCTTGCTGATCACCTGCAACTCCAGTGATTGGGATTTCCATGCCTAACCAATCTTTATTAATTACTCCAAAATGATTATCGCTAGGGTAAACCTCCGGTAATACAGACTCTGGAATAGAGAAGAGTTTAAGTAACTCTTGATCCCACTTTTCATTATTAATATTAAATAACATGGTTCGTGATGCATTGGTTATATCGGTAGAATGCTTCAAGCCTTTGGTCATACGCCATATCAAAAAACTATCTATTGTTCCGAAGGCCAGATCTCCTTTATTAAGCAGTGATTGCGCTTGGCTAATATTTTTTAATAGCCAATTTAATTTACTCGCTGAAAAATAAGGATCAGGAATAAGCCCAGTTTTTTCCTGTATCTCTAAAGAATATTCAGCCAAGGAAGAACAAAATTTTTCAGTACGTCTATCCTGCCAGACTATAGCAGGAGCAAGACAAACGCCGGTATTCCTGTTCCAAATAACAGTAGTTTCCCGCTGGTTTGTAATACCACAGCATAAAATCAGTTTTCCTGGAACTTGAGATACAACATCTTTCATTGCTTTTAGTGTCTTTTCCCAAATTTCTTCAGGATCGTGTTCCACCCAACCCAAATTAGGATAATATTGTGTTAGAGAATATTGACTACTAGTCACTAATTCACCATGAAGGGTATATATCATGGCACGAGTACTACTTGTTCCCTGGTCAATAGCTAAGATATAGTTCATTATTGCAAAGTTCCTTTATGGTATAATAAGTGAGTGTAATCTTTTTTCGGAGATAAAAACATGGATCAAGTTTTTGATGTTGCAATTATTGGTGGGGGCATCAATGGTTGTGGCTGTGCTGCCGATGCAGCACTAAGAGGACTGTCTGTGGTGCTCTTCGAACAAGACGATTTGGCTTCTAAAACCTCATCAAGCAGTACAAAACTAATTCACGGCGGTTTAAGGTATTTAGAACATTATGAATTCGGATTAGTAAAGAAGGCTCTGAAAGAGCGCCATACCCTTCTCAATTTAGCGCCTCATTTAGTGCATTCGCAATCTTTCGTTTTACCTTACTTAAAACACATGCGTCCTTCCTGGTTATTGAGGTTAGGTTTATTTTTTTATGATCACCTGAGCCGAAAAAACCACCTGCCAAAATCTCGATCTATTCGGAGAAATAGAAGGAATAATTATTTTGTCCCTTTAAAAGAGGAGTTAAAACGCGGTTTTCTTTTCTATGACGCCACTACGGATGATTCGCGCTTAACAATTCTTAATGCTATTCAAGCAAAAAACCATGGAGCAAGCATCAGATCAAATGCCAAAGTAGTTCAGGCTAAGGCAGTTAATAATATATGGCATTTAACTATTCAACCTTCTAAAGGTCATTGTTATACAGTGTATGCCAAATGTCTAATTAACGCAGCAGGACCTTGGGTTCAATCTATAGCGAAGTTAACTCAAACCCCAATTGAGAAAGAAATAACCTTGGTTAAGGGAAGTCATATTATTATCCCTAAACTTTACGAGGGAAATCACGCCTATTTCTTACAGCATGACGACCAGCGCGTTATTTTTGTAATTCCTTATCACGGATTCAGCATGGTTGGAACTACTGACGTCCGCTACACTGGAGATCTTAATCAAGTCCAAATTAGCGAGCAAGAAATTGATTATCTAATTAAGTTAGTTAATTCATATTTCAAAGTTAAAATAAATAAAGACAATATCATTCACTCATGGAGCGGCATAAGACCTCTCTTGGCCGATAATAATAAAGAAAAGGAAGCACAATTATTAAGTCGTGATTATACCTTCGAATTTAATAATTACCCTGCTCCTATTATTACAATTTTTGGTGGAAAAATTACTACTTATAGACAATTGGCTGAAGAACTCATCAATCAATTAACGCCTTTATTCCCACAAATGCAATCATCCAAGACAAAGTTTACTCCTCTGCCAGGAGCTTCTTTGGCCGACATGAATTTTTTACAATATGTAAAGTATGCCCAAAAGAAATATCATTGGTTAGATAATGAATTATTAAATCGTTATCTCAATACTTATGGCTGTTATACGGAAATATTTCTTTCACAATGCAACAGCATAGAATCGATGGGAAAGAGGTTCGGTCCCTTTCTTTATCAGGTAGAAGTAGATTATCTTGTTCTAGAAGAATGGGCTAATAATTGTGATGATATTCTAAACCGTCGTACCAAACTTGGACTTACAATGGATAATGCCAGTAAAAAAGAACTGGCAGATTACCTAACCAGTATTTCTATTTATCCTTCTCCTCAAGCTGAGCTCGTATGTCACTGACATCTGCATCGAGTGCCTGTTGGGCTAACTCTTTTAAAGTGGATTCAGGCATACTGCCAGCATCTGAATAAATAACAATACTGTCTTTAAAAACCATAAGGTGGGGTATGGAACGAATCTCAAAAAAATCAGCCAACTCCTGTTGTTCTTCAATATTTATCTTAGCAAATATAATAGCGGGAAATTGATCAGAGACTTGTTCATACACTTTTGAGAATTGTTTGCAAGGGGCACACCACTCGGCCCAAAAATCGATAAATACTATCTCATTGTTATTAATTAGCGATTCAAATTCGGCACTGGTTATAGTCTGGGTCGGCATGTTGGCTCCTCAGTCTCAAGTACAGTTACAATATTATCAAATATTTGTTCTACTGTGCCTGTACCACTAATAGTATGAAATTTGGGAGCCTCTTTAGAACCAGATTCTGCCCAATCCTTGTAATATTTTACTAATGGTGCTGTTTGACTATGATATACTTCTAAACGCTTACGTATTGTTTCTTCTTTGTCATCATCACGTTGAATCAATGATTCGCCAGTAATGTCATCTTTTCCTGGCTCCTTAGGTGGATGATAAAGAATGTGGTAAACTCTCCCTGATGGTTGATGTATGCGTCGCCCACTAATTCTTTTGATAATTTCCTCATCATCAACGGCTATTTCTATTACATAATCCAAATGTATTCCAGCCTGCTTTAAAGCTTCAGCTTGAACCAGGGTTCTTGGAAATCCATCAAATAGGAATCCCCGTGCACAATCCGGCTTTTTTAATCTTTCTTTTACAAGATCAATGATAATATCGTCGGATACTAGCCCTCCGGATTCCATAATTTTTTTTGCGCTTAATCCTAATGGTGTACCCTGTGCTATAGCAGCACGTAGCATATCGCCTGTAGAAATTTGAGGAATTTTATAACGGTCAATTAAAAGTGAAGCTTGGGTTCCTTTGCCAGCTCCCGGCCCACCTAAAAGCATTAATCGCATCCAAAACTCCTTAATAAATTCGTAATCATTATAAACTTATAAATATGGTACCACACTAATTATGATACTTCATCTCCACCAATTATGTGACTTTAATGAGCCTTGACATGAATTGAGCTGCATAGCATAAAGTTGTGATTTCGCTTTTACTTTACGAGCCACAGAAATCAACCATGGTTTTTGCAAATAGGTTTTTCTCTGATAACCTCCTATTCCTTCATGATAAGCTAAATAAAGTGAATAGGCATCTGTCCTCGGAATTCCAGCCTTAATATTAGCCTGATTAGCATACCACCCTATAAAATCAACACCATCTCCAAAGTTATCGCGAGAAGACCAGAACCAGCCGTCAGTATTTTTATAATTATTCCATGTTGAATGCAAAGCTTGCGTATAACCATAAGCAGTGGAAGGCCTTTTCCATGGAATTACCCAAAGTAATTTGGTGCGTGGAGGGCGAGCCTTGGCATTAAATTTTGATTCTTGATGGATTATTGCCATTTGGACGGGAACTGGCACCTTCCAACGACGCTCTACATCTTTGGAATCAGTATACCACTTGGGGTATTGTTTAAATATATTACAAATATTATTGATGTCGGCAGGAGGCTTGCTCACACACCCCATAAGAAAAACAACAGAGCAAAGTAATACAAATTTTATCTTCATGATTTTATTATAAAAACCCAACTTCTTGTTCAGCAAAGTACTCTAACTAATATGTACTAAGCAGGTCAACAGTATAAACCGCCTATTAAAAAACATTCTAACAAATATGATGCCTACAATCCAAGTCATTTAAAGTCATTTAAAGTTACTTCGCTTCTTTAGCATGGTAGAATTCAATTTGGCTGAACTTGAATAAAATTAATTTCTATGACGATACTTGTTTTTGATATTGAAACAATTCCAGATATTGAGTCAGGGCGCAAATTATTCGCTCTTGACGGGTTATCCGATGAAGATACCGCACATGCCATGTTTGCTTTAAGACGTGAAAAAACCGGCAATGATTTTTTACCTCATTATTTACAAAAAATTTGTGCTATCTCTGTGGTCATTAATCATGGATCCCAAATAAAAGTTTGGTCGCTTGGTGATGAAGAATCTGATGAAAAAGAACTGATAACACGTTTTTTTGCCGGAATAGATAAACACACCCCTACCCTAATTAGTTGGAATGGAAGCGGTTTCGATCTCCCTGTGTTACATTATAGATCCTTATTACATGGCATTACTGCTCCCACTTACTGGGAAATAGGGGAAAACCAACAAACCTTTAAATGGAACAATTATTTAAGTCGTTTTCATTATCGCCATATTGATCTCATGGATGTTTTGGCTGGATATCAAAATAAAGCCTTCGCTCCTCTTGATGATATTGCAACGATGCTAGGATTCCCTGGAAAAATGGGGATGAATGGATCAAAAGTATGGGAACAATATCAAGCTGGTGAATTAAAGGCAATTCGCGACTATTGCGAAACCGATGTACTCAATACTTATTGCGTGTATTTGCGATTTGAACTGCTTCGTGGAACCATCAGTAAAGAAGGCTATGACAAAAATATTGAACGGCTTAAAAGCTATTTAAGTATAGAAAAAGATAAAATGCATTTACAGGAATTTCTCAAGAGAATGTCCTGAATTAAGCTGATGCTTATATTTGCCTTGTCAAGCTAGGCTCCCTTATCCCTTATTAGGTGTGATTTAAAGTGCAGTTAAAAGGATCTCTTTCCTGAAAAAGCTAAACTATATGTATCCACCTCAATAGTTTCCAGAGCCTTACGATACTCTTCACTGTTCAAATGATTTAAGGTATTAGAGTATCGAGCCAAACCAAGCTGCTCATAAGACTCCAAATCAACTGCATTGGCTTTATTGACCAATTGCGTCCACGACCAAATCGTTATCCACCATTCAATAATAGGTTTATAAACCTCTACCCAAGCTAACAAGGAGTCATTAATATCTTCTGTATTAAAGTAAGCTTTTAATAGAGTGAATTGTTGTTCCCTATTTAACCTGGCCTCGACCATAAAATAGACCAAATCCCAAACAAAATCATTATTGCTCGAATATTCCCAATCGATTTGATGTATTATTTCTTTTCCTTTAATTTCTGCGCTTTCAGACAGGATAAAATTAAGTGGAGTCGTATCATTATGACAAGGGACTTGCTCAATACGATAAAAAGAAAAAATGCCTTTCAATTTCTGCATTTGTTGTTCAATAAACTCGATTTCTCCAGGAAAATGAAATTGTTTTTGTTTTAATGAATATAATAAGTCCTCATTTCGTTCAAAAAAATGGGTATCATTAGCAAAAGGTTTGGAGCCATGAAGTGTGCGCATCATAGCAGCCACTTCTTGTAAAATTTCTTTCCTTGCTAAAAGATTATCATCCAGAGTGTGAACTCCTTCTATAAAACGTGTTACCTGCAATCCGTCTTTTGGATCAAAGAAAGCTATCGGTACATTCAGTCCTAAGCCAGCTGCTTGCTTTGCATTATGAGCTTCCTCGCTTCTGGTGATGAATGCGGAAGAACCTTTTCCAGGGATCCGCATAACCCATTTTTCACGAGCCCCCATCATTTTAACTCTATAGGTAGAATTCGTCATTCCCCCAGTCATTAATTTTAATCTTAATACATCAAGTCCCAGATTAGTAAATAAAGGCACTCTATGAATAATAGGTAACATCGTTAAATATTTTTGGGTTAGTCTTACCAATTCATACCATTGCTTATTCACGACAGCTGCTGCAGAGCGAGCATTAGGGTCTAGTAAACTGAGAATGTAAATGATTAAATGCTCTTTTAATTCGGGTTTATTATTATCGGAGCCAAAAAAGCTTAATTTCATAAACGTACTTATTAATAAATGACACAACTGAAGGTATTATATAAAAGCTGGTAATAAAGTAATAGATAATAAAACAGCTATTTTTCTAGGAATATTGAATGCTTTTTCATGCTAATCGCTATCTTGGTCTTTATTTTCTACTGATTCTCTTAATCGCGCCTATCCATCTTCTTTCTCTGGATAGTTATTATTACTGGGATTGGAGTAGACATTTGGCTCTTTCCTATTATGATGGCTCTCCCATGATTGCCTACTTTATCAGGTTGGCCACTTTTTTATTTGGTAACTCCCTGTTTGCTCTAAATTTTGTTGGTATTGCTTCAACTGCGCTAACTAGTTTTATAATTTATAAAACTGCAAGGTTATGTCTTAACAGAGAAGCCAGCTCTATCGCCGTAGTAATTTGGCTATTTTCGCCTCTTGTCACTCTAGATTTAATCAACCAAACCACATATGACACTCCACTAACTCTTTTTTGGGCACTCACTCTTTACTTTACCATAAGATATATTCAATTCAACCAAGATAAGGACCTGTATTATGTAGGCCTTAGCATTGGCCTCATGTTGTTATCTAAATACTCCGGTATTGTTCTCGTTTTTGGCCTACTTATTTTTTTGATTACAACGCCCTATCGACGGCTTTTTAAGTCCAGACATTTTTATTTGGCCATAATTATAGCAGTTATCGTTTTTACTCCAGTTATTGTATGGAATATTCAGCATGATTGGGTATCAATTCGTTATCAATTAAGTACTCATCAACTGCAAGAATCTCCCCATTCAACAGGAAATATGTTTCGATCTTTTTTCAATATTTTTTTGCCTTCGCTTAATTTCTTATTAATTCCACCAATATTATATTTTTTGAAATCACCCCCTAAAAAGTCCCCAGTGTATTATTTATGCCTAGTTATTTGCGTCACCTTTATTTTGTTCTATTTATTTGCTGCAAACAAAGCCGAAATAAGAGCCTATTGGCTTGCACAATACTTGATTACTGCTAGTCTGTTGGCTGGTTATTGTTATCAGGAATGGTCTTACCGCAATTCCACTTTTTTATTAATTTTATTTTATGCCATTATGAGTGGGATTATCTTGATTAACAACACCACTCTTTTCAGTTTCGGATATTCCAAAAAGCTCGCATACTATCAATGGATACAGCAACTTAATCGTTCCAACGAGACACTTCCAGAAATAGTAATAACTCCAGGATGGTTTGAGGCACGTATGCTGTTTTTTCTAAAAAATAAACCTATGATTTATACCTTTGACTGTGGATCACTACAAAATCAATACTTATTCTGGACACCAGACCTAAAACTCTTCAATGAAGTTTTATATATCGATACTTTTAATAGGGTTGCATGCGTCAAAAAATATTTTAGTCAATGCCAACCACTTGATCTCCCATTGGCCTTTGATAAAAAAGGGAATCAAATAATTCATGCTTATCGATGCAGTAATAAATCCAGTACTTATTCGCAGCCCACATTAATGCAGTAATCGCCCAGGGTAACTTGAATCTTGGTATAATGTGAGTTGTGTCCAGGTTGAACGAAAAACTGGTTGAAAAATCGCAACATATACATATATCAGTATATGAGCATTTATCAGTCAATGTTTCGTTCAAGATGGGCCAAATATAGCATCTGGCGATATAGCGTGAACAGTTACATGCAGCGTGTGGGAAACCAAGAATAGTTCCTGATAGCCACCTTGCCCCCATGATTCTCTTAGAGCTTCAAAGTCATTTGGAGGTATTTGAATTGAGAGAATGGGTACTATTTTTAGGCCAAATCACATTGGAATAAAATAAGTAATTTACAATGGAACCAATACCAAGTCCCGATGCCAAGATAATATTTTCTTTCAAAACTCCTTGCCCAAAATAATTGACAAACATATGGACCCATAAACTTTGAAAGTAAACCATAAAAGCAGAGTAAGCGATAAATTGTGAAAAACGCCCAATAATAGCAACTTTCGTTGTGCGATAATCCACCTTCTGTTTGAAGGTAATAGAGTGGTGAAATATAAAATTCGATACGATAGCAGCACTAATTGCAATTTGACTAGATACTAGTGCAGAATGATTTAAATTCCTCAGCCCATTGTAGACACTAAACTGAATTAACGCTCCAAGAGAACCGACACAACACATAGTGATATATTGTCGCAGCTCCTTCATGCGAAGCGTAAAAAGAACCCGTAAAGTATCGAGCATGCTGTTTTTAGGCAACTTGCTTTTCCCTTTTTCTCTATCAATAAAGCGGATAGGGAATTCAACAATCTTAGCTTTTGCCTTATGTAGAAGCCAATATAGTTCAAGTTTATAAGCATAATTTCTCGACAAAAAGGCAGAGGGTAAAAGTTGCCTTAATAAGTTTGTACGTGTTGCTCTTAAACCGGAAGTGAGATCTTTATATTTTCCAGTTAATAACAGACGGGCAATCCAATTGCCTCCTATCGATAATAATTTACGATGAATGCCCCAGTTTGGAGGAATCTCACCACCTGAAATATAGCGACTACCTACTACTACATCATATTCCTTACTTAATTCTAACATAGGGCCAATATAACAGGGCTGATGAGACCCATCCGCATCAAACTCAAAAACAACATCGGCACACAGCTTATCCATAGCAATCCACATCGCTTGTAAATAAGCAGAACCAAGACCGGTTTTTTGTGGCTCTTCTGCAAAATGTACACGGTGTGATGTTTTAGCCCTTTCGCGTACTATGCTCGCAGTGGAATCCGTAGAGTGACTATCAAACACAAGAACTTCAACTTGATAGTCTCGTAAAGATGCCGTTTCATCAAGAATCAAATCGATTGTATGCGAAATATTATCTTCTTCATTATAGGTAGGAATGATAACAATGACTTTTTCTTTGGCCATATTGGATCTGGGAATAGGAAGCAGATTTATGAAGTAGGCAAATCTTATCAAAAGGCAGACTTGTCGTAAATAAACTTTAACTAACAGACCTCGGGAACCGGCTCAAATACGCACATGAGAATCAATGGTTAACCACAAGTCTAACGAGTGGAGCAAAACATCAGGCCTAATGAGAAATATTATTTTTAAACCGGCCAAACAATCCCTGCCACATAGAAAAAATTTCTGATTTCTCTATTAAATGATAAGATAAAAATATATACTGTTAGGCCGCCTTTTCGAAGTAATTGATTCAGGGTTAATGCTATGTCTGAACCTCTTATTAAAATTTCACACAGACAAGCTATTATCTTCGCTTGCTTTTTGGTTTTGTATGAATTTCTTACATACATTGCCAATGACATGATCATGCCTGGTATGATTAGCGTGGTCCAATCCTTTAATGCGTCAGAATCTGTTGTTGCCACCTCGCTTACTGTCTACTTATTAGGAGGGGCCAGTTTGCAATTCATCCTTGGACCTCTATCTGATGCTTATGGGAGAAGGCCCATGATGCTCATCGGCTCCTGTTTATTTTTCCTGTTTACTCTTTTAATTGCAAGCTCCCACTCTATGAGTCAATTTTTAATTGCTCGATTTTTCCAAGGAATGGGGCTGTGCTTCATTGGCGTAGTAGGTTATGCAACAATTCAGGAAATATTTGAAGAAATGGATGCCATCAGATTAATCGCAATCATGGCAAACGCGGCAATACTTGCCCCACTATTAGGCCCGCTTTTAGGAGCGATTATCATTCACTATGCCTCCTGGCGCCTAATCTTTCTTTTTATCGCTTTTGGTGCTCTTTTAACCTATTGGGGACTTTGGAAGTTCATGCCAGAACCCATAGGACAAATAAAAACCGATGGCCAGGTTATCGCTAAAACACCATTTGCGTTTGGCACAATAATTCGAAATTATAGAGCATTACTACTTAATCCTGCGTTTTGTTATAGCGCCATTGCTGAAGGTCTTGTAGGAATCCCATGCATAGCCTGGATTGCTCTTGCGCCAATTATGCTCATTTCTGAAGCGAAACTCACCGTCATTCAATATGGCCTCTGGCAGTTACCCATATTCGGAGCAACTATATTGGGTAATTGGTGCTTACATCATTTAACCTATAAATATAAAGTCGAGAGAATCATTTTTGTCGGTTGTATCATCATGATAATAGGGCTTGCTATGACAGCTATCTTACCTTACTTCTATGGTAATGATTACTTTTATTTAATACCAGGAATTATAATCTACTTCTTTTCACTTAGCGTGATTAATGCCCCTTTGAATAGATATTGCTTATTTGTAACCTCCGTAAGTAAAGGGACTGCATCTGCATTGATCAGCTTGAGTATCATGATCATTGGCGCTATTGGCATAGAGATAGCGAACTTATTTTATCAACAACATAATAATCTCCATTTTGCGCTCTATTGCAACGCAGTAGGAGCGTTATTTTTAATTTTTATAGGCCTAACTTTTTTTGTTAGTCGCAAAAAGGAACATTAAATTCTAATATACCCGGTGTTGCTTTTATGGTTTTTAGTCAACTGCTCTTCAAGTTGTGATTTGAGCTTGATAAAATCCGCTGTTCTTACCTCACATAATGCCACCATAGCATTCAAATCAGAGAGCGGATGGCGCATCGTCCCAACCGGCGCGCGGTCCCAAGGATTCGCATAGGGAAAGTTACCCTTATACATTGCGACACTAATGGAAAGTTTAGAATCAGCTCTAAACCAATCTTTGTTCTCTTCATTAATATAATCATAGGATTTTTTTGCTGGTTCTGGCTGTGAGGTAAATCTAGGAGGCTCATCAAGATAAAAAGGTTCATTAGAGCAATATTCATCAACAACATGCATAGGTAGCAGCTTTTGTGCACCACCAACACCTTTTATCCACTGTATATTAATGGCAACCCAATCCCTATTCCCTTGCACGTTTATTGAATCCACTTGTGTTTGCAGTTCTTTGATGATGGTATTATTGAAATCAAAATGATTTTCAGTGGTTGTTTTCCCATTAAACCTATAAGTGACACCAATTGTGTTCACTTTGTTGTATTGAGCAATCAGTTGTTCAAATACCTTTCTGCCTTCTTCATTCTGGGGTATGCATGCAATCATTGCTGTCCACATGTATTTATCCAGGGCCCAAAGAGCATATTCAAAGCCACTTATGTTCTTGAATTCTCGCCCAGAACAATCCGTAACGAAGCCCCTTTCAAACATTAAACTCATGTCCTTCTCTAACATCGCTTTGACTGCATCATGTTCCCCGCATACCACGTGATGCAATAATTTACGAACAGCAATCAGAGGCTTAAACAAAGCAAAATGATGTTTTGATGCCCTAGATAAACTAACTAAATCACGGTTTGATAAGTATTGCCCCGTTTCGATTTGGGAGTCCTGAGATAATTTATCAAGCTCAATTTGGTCTTGCATACTGTTCACCTTACTCCTATTCATTTGAGTCAATTTATAAAATTGGGTCATTCTGACCCAATCTAGCAATGATAAAAATAATATTCTGGGTCATTTTCATACGATGATGTACTAGGAGTTGCCCCTATGAGCAGGATGAGACTCTTTAAGCAAAAACATGGCTATGAGCAAACTTGCTAAAAAGCATATAGGCATTACTAATAAGGCAATCTGATAACTTGACATACTATACACATGGCTCCATTTACAATTCGCCAAGTTCCAGTTTGCTGTAAAATATATCCAACGAGTGGTTGAAAAATGGCCCCTCCTATTAGAACTGACAGGTTATTAAAACCAGATGCTGTTCCAACCAATTCAGGCGTATTATTTTCTTTAACCACCGCGAAACTCACCGTCTGCCCACCAGCACCCAAACCTAGTACGAAGAGTACTGCATAAGCCCAACCATGAGATAATTGCGGGAGATAGAGGAGTATCAATGTGGCAATCAAACCTAATATTGCACTGATAATTAATGCAATACGCCGGCTCTCCAACCTATCACTTAACCATCCTAATAAAGGACTACCCACTCCAATACCTAACCATATCATACTGCATAAGCCGGATGCAGTAACAACGCTAACCTGGAATTTTTCTTGTAAGAAAGGAACCCCCCAAAGCGCTGCAAATACAGCAATAGGCGTCCAAATTGCAAAGGCATAACCACCTATAATCCACGTATAGCTATGCTTACATACTGCAATTAATCGCTTCCATTCATCTCTTAAATAATGACTGGGTATTGTTTGATTTTGTTGGTGAGGATAATCGCGGATAAATAACCAGAATAGCAATGCCAATATAAGTCCGACACCGGCTAAAAGAAAACTGGCACTTCTCCAACCCATCAAGTCAATTAATGCCGCCAAAGGCATTTCCCCAAACATAGCACCTACAGAACTCATTAATTGTGCTATTCCTGCGAGAATCGCAAAATAATAGGGTGGAAACCAACGCGAAATAAGAACCAATACACCGATAAAGGAGAATGCGGAACCTATCCCAATTAAAAAAACGACCGATACAAGCAGTAAACACGCTGTCAGTAGAAGCAAAAAATGCAGACCCAAGAGCGCACAATACTATAGCAAAAGTCATTAATTTGCGAGGGCCATAGCGATCATATAATACCCCGGCAGGCAATTGAGTAGGGGCGTAAGCATAAAAATAAAACGCAGAAATAATACCAAACCCTTGGCCAGTTACTCCAAAAGTTTTCATCATCGACTCCGCCATAACACTTGGCGCTACTTGCAGAATAAATTCATACAAATAGAATGAAGCAGCTAGAAAAAAAATAAAATAAGACATAGCAAGAGAATTTCTTGCCCCATTATCCGACGTTAGGTTGTAATGTGAGGTCAATTTAAAGTCACTCTGTTAATTTTTCCGGAATTAAACCTTATGACTCTTGAGTTTGTCAATATGATTTTATCATAGGATATATGGCACCTAAAATTGCAATATCTTTAGACCCAGTTATGGACGCCAAATTAACGGGTATCTGTTTTATAGTTTGTTCAGCAAGCCAAGCAAACATCATCGCCTCAAGATAATCTGGGCTAATACCCAACTCAGCAATACTTTTCACCTCTATGTTAGCCAATAAATAATCTAAAGCCTTTATTAACTGTCTGTTATGAGCTCCTCCTCCACAGAGGTATAATTCTTTCACTTTATTTGGTGTATTTAAAATCGCCCCGGCTATACTATGGGCCGTAAGTGCTAATAAAGTAGCTTGTATATCTACCGGTTTATAATCCCTTTTTAAATAATTGTGTAACCAAGACAAAGAGAAATATTCTTTTCCTATACTTTTAGGGGAAGCTAAGTTAAAAAACGGATCTTGTAACAACTGTTCAAGTAGAATTGGTATCACTTCACCTTTGCCGGCCCAAGCGCCATTTTCATCAAAGAGTTTTCCTTCGTTCTGATAAATCCATGCATCCATAAGGCAATTTCCTGGCCCAACATCCCACCCAGTAGTCGTTTCTTGTGCAGAAATGAAAGTAATATTAGCGATACCCCCAATATTAACCACGGCAACATCATCATTTATTTTAGAAGAGAATATTTTTTGGTGGTAAAGTGGTGCAAACGGTGCCCCTTGGCCACCATTCACGAGATCTCTTGTCCTAAAATCAGCAACAACGGTAATCCTGGTTAAAGAAGAGATAGTATGGGCGCAACCAAGCTGTAATGTATAAGGGATACTTCCGCTGGTATCATGACACACCGTCTGACCATGGCTGCCAATCGCTTGAATTTCCCTGGGAGATATTTTTGTGTCATGCAAAAGTTGGTTCGTTGTTTCTGCAAATTCTCTGCCAATCAGAGTATTCAGCTGACAAATAGAGGCAAGGGTTAAATTTTTACTAATAATCAAATCATCAAGACGCTTTTTTACATCGTTACTATATTGCTTTGTAATACCATAAATTAACCTATTGGAGGGAAGCTCCAGCAAAGCAGCATCAATCCCATCCATACTGGTCCCTGACATCAAACCCACATATAAATTCATTGATTATCCTGATTTGAGCTATGATTGATACGATACTACTAAAACACATTAAATAATAGGCAAAAATTAAATACAGTTTAAGGATACTAGAGAAAAGGCAAACAGAACACCCGCATTAGCAAATCGGAATACGAGTGCGGAAAACTCTTGGATTACAATCTTCGTTAATTCAGACTATAAAATTGACATTATCTACATACCCTGAAACAATTATAGAAATTGTTAGTGGTCACTTCCGCAATCTCTTGGAAATCCAAACCACGAAGTTCAGCAATAGCTTCCGCAACCTGTTTCACTAAAGCTGGGTGATTTTGCTTGCCGCGATACGGAACAGGAGCTAAATATGGTGAATCCGTTTCTATCAATATCCTATCCAAAGGTATTTGCTTAGCTACTTCCTGTAGGGCTATAGCATTTTTAAAAGTAACGATTCCTGAGAATGATATATAAAAATTTAAATCAATCGCTCTTTTTGCAATATCTAAGTTTTCTGCAAAACAATGCATAACTCCACCTATTTTTTTTGCATTCTCTTTGTCCATTATTAACAAAGTATCTTCAGCTGCCTGTCGGGTATGAACGATTAAAGGTTTGGATGTCATTATGGCCGCTTTTATATGCTCTCTAAATCGCTCTTGTTGCAAAACCCGAGCTTCTTCGGAAGATGTTCTATAGTAATCAAGCCCCGTTTCGCCAATAGCAATGCAGGCAGGGTTTCTTAAAGCCAGTTCACACAACGTCTCTGAAGTGACAGGGTAATCCATATCAGTATTAGGATGCACGCCAACAGAAATACTAACATCTGGGTAACTTTCAGCTAAACGCTCTAACTGGGGATAGTCGCTCAATTCAACACAAACAGATAAAAAATGCTTTACACCATTTGCTTGAGCTTGCTTAATGACCTGAGTAAAGTCATTGTTGAAATCAACCAAGTCTATAAAATTTAAATGACAATGTGAATCGACTAACACTCATATCCCTCAAGAAGCTATTAATAAAAATAATGAATACTTGTTAAATAGTATCTGTCATTTGGGATGATTTTAACATCCCAGCCAAATAAGTTTCTATTTTATTACATAAATAACGACAATTTTCGCCCGTAAATTGGATACCAACTCCAGGTGGCTTATTTCCTTGTGCTCCTTTGG
>NZ_JNCF01000015.1 GCF_000770585.1 Legionella norrlandica
TTCAACATCAACAAGAATCGTTGTTCAACATGGGCAAGAATTAGTGTTCAACTTCGCAGGAATCGGTGTTCAACTTCAGCAAGAATATGCATCATTTAATAAAGAATACAAGAAATTAATCCAAAACAGAAAAGAAGAGCAATTTTTAAACTATCTGGAGCAGCATCTTGATGGTGAAAGAGCTGAGGGAGTTTTATATTTTGTTGGTACTATGATGATAGGAGGCCAAGCTGTTGAAAAATTTCCATTAAAAGTTTCTAATATTATCATGGATAAGCTCAATGAGGCCAATACCCCCCCCTATCAGCAATGCTAGAAAATTAGCATTAAGCCATAAGAGCTACTTTATTCAAGGCTGCCACTAGGCAGCCTTCTTTCTTATGGTTGATTTCTTACCACTCTGAAATTGAATAACCATTTTTGAGTAATATAATACTTATTCGTTATTCTTATTCAGAAAATTGTTTAAATTTAATTCATTGTATGACGAAACCAAGCTGGCTAGTAAGTAAAACAACATAGAGACATCTAAAGTTTATTGTTTAAATTTAATATATTATTAAGTATTCCTAGATATCATCAATCGCGAAAAATTTATCTTAATAAAGGAAAGGTTACTATGGCCAATAATAGAAAAAATCGTAAATTCGACAATCTTCTCGCCTTAATCTATGAATTAAGCGAAACCCCCCATAAACATACTTTAAGTAAAATTAATAAAAGATACGTAACACTACTGAACCAAAATGTAGCCTATCGGTTTTTAGAATACATCCAACAAAATATGGATGTCCAACGGGCATTGGGAGCATTGCGTTATACAGAAAAACTTCCCAAACACATTTCTAATATTATTAAAGACGAACTCAATAACTCTCTTCTCGATTTAATCTATAGGCTAGGTGAAAATTATACGCAAGATGATTTAAATCAATTTAAACAATGGTACGCAAAATTAGTGCAAGAAAATCTAGAACAGCAGTTTTCAGACTACATCAAAAAAAATATGAATGTCAGATGGGCATCAGGGGTATTGCGTTATGCAGGCACTATCGTGATTCAGGGGAAAACAGTGGAATTATTCCCTTTAACTGTTTCTGATATTATCATGGAAAAACTTAACATTATAGAAGAGACCAATAACTCGCTTCTTGACTTAATTTATAAGCTAAGCGAAACTCCTCAGCCGGATTATTTACTTCAATTTAATCAAGAATATGCAAAATTAGAGCAGGAAAACCTAACTCAGCAGTTTCTGGATTACCTCAAAGAAAATATGGACGCCAAACGAGCCTCAGGAATACTGCGCTATGGTTATACTGTAGTATCTCTAGGCAGACCTCTGGAAAAATTCCCCTTTGCTGTTTGTGATATTGTTAAGAATAAATTCAACACAATAAATAAACGAAATGAGATTATTGTTGTGGGAAAACCTAATGTAATGAGAAACCATCAACACAAAGCGATGCAAAACCATGGTTTTTTTAGGTCTGATGATCTCTCTCTTAAACTTTATTTTGATGCATTAATTAAATTAATTTATAAAATTAGCGAAAAGCAAGAACCCAATTTAATTGATTCATTTAATAAAAAATTTCAGCAATTAGTTGATAACAAACAGGAGGCCAAATTCTTAAACTATCTAATGCAGCATCTTGATGGTGCAAAAGCTTCAGGAGTTTTACGAGTTGCAGGCACCGTAATGATCCAAAGCAATCCTGTTGAAACATTTCCCATAACGGTTTCTGATATTATCATGAGCAAGGTCAATGCAAGTTATATAAACTCCGCCGCAATATAAAAATCTCCTTGTTTTAGACTATAAATACTTTATCCAATGGCTGCCACTGGGCAGCCTTTTGATAGTATCATCAGTTAAGCCACTTCCTCGGAGTTTCTTTTCAGAGCCTTTAACCCAATTAATAAAAACACTGCTACTACGAAATTCAAAAGGCAAAGTATAAAAAAAACCTGTGGAATAGAGAAGTTAAGGTATAACAGAATCATCACTAACAAAGTTCCCATCACCATAAACAGTGCATTATAAATGTTGTTTGCCGCGATCGTTCTTGCTCTGTTTTCTGTTGGGCTTGTAACCTGCAAATAAGTATACAAAGGTACTACAAATAAACCGGCACAAAATGCTAACATAAATAAATCGAAAACAATACGCCAATGATTAAAGGAAGCAAAAAAATTTAGTGCATTAAGCAAAGGTTGCCCCAATTCATCAACAGCTGGAGACGCCCAATACAAGTCAAAAGTAAATAAACTAAACGCAAACATTGCAATTGGTACAGGAGATAGGTTGATTTGTCCTTTTAATATCCAATTAATCGTAATAGAACCTAATGCTATCCCAGTTGAAAATAAGGCTAGAAATATGGCAAAAACAGCAGTGTTAGCTTTCAAAACGTAATGTGTATAATCGGGTAATTTGGTCAGCATTACTGCTCCAATTAACCAAAACCAGGAAATAGCTAAAATGGCAATAAAGATACCATATTCTTTTTTTGCCTGCTTTAACATCTCCACTGTAGCACGCCACATATTAAAATCCACTTTTAAACCTGGCAGCACTGATGGTGCTGGAGGTATAAATAAACTGGAAACCAAACCAAAAAAAGCAGCACTTAACGTCATAATAACAGCAGCATAAGGAAAAGAACCCTTAGTTCCAATAGCCAAAGTGCCTAATGTTGTACCCAATAAAATCCCAATAAAAGTACTGGCTTCAATTAATCCCGTTGCAGCTAATAAATTTTGTTTAGGTAAATGATCTGGCAGAATAGCGTATTTGATAGGTCCAAAAAAAGTAGAATGAATTCCCATACCTGTTAAGGTACACATCATTAAAAAAATGCTTCCACTATATAAAGCAACACCTCCAATTATCATTAATAAGACTTCTAATACTTTGACCAAACGCGCCAATAACGCTTTATCGTATTTATCAGCAAACTGCCCGGAAGTAGCAGAAAAAATAAAAAAAGGCAAGATAAATAGAGCCCCAGCTATAGCTTGATAATATTCTGATTGCTCTTGTGTATGGCTTAAATGATAGCTAATCATAGTCAACATTGCTAACTTATAAGCATTATCATTAAAAGCGCCAAAAAATTGGGTAAGAAATAGCGGTAAAAATTTTCTTTGTCTGAGAAGACCAATAAAATCGGCTGTCATTAAGGCTCCATTTGCGCTTTTAAGAGTACAAAAGGATATTGCTGTATTAATTGAAAGTAAATGATTGATTTATATGTTTTCTATCCTATTAATAATTTGTTCACGTAGAGTTGGAAAAGTTGATCAATCAATATTTTAATTAGTAGAAATCTAGAGTTCATATTACTCAAAAAAATTGAGGTAAATGTTCTCAATATACCCTACTAAACAATAAAATATTGTCAGGTTCTATAGAAGAAGAAAAAAATTAAGACAACTGCCCCACTCGACTATTTGATAACTTAAACAAGTCATTCTAACCGTTAAGTAAAGGCAGCTCTCTTTAGAGTGCTACTACTTTCGGATGCACTAACTTCTCAAAATCTCTAAATGCCAGTTGTACCAATTCAGAATGAGATCCCGCATTAAACAGAATATCATCTTGATCACTTAATTTATTTGATACAAATACAGGTAATCCATATAAATTACCGAATGGTGGCATTGCTCCTACATCACATTCTTCAAATTTACCCTTAAACTCTGATTCTGAGGCCAGCTCAAGACCTTTAGCACCGACAGCTTCTTGTAGTTTTGAAAATGTAACATGATCAGTTGCAGGTAACACGACCATAGCTAATTGGCCATCTTTCTTTATAATCACTGTTTTAGCTAATTGTTTACCTGAAACGTGAGCCGCCGCTGCTATTTCTTGAGCAGTATATGCCGGAGAATGAGCCACAGATAAATATCTTACCTTGTGATCTTCAAGGAATTCTTTAAGCTTTTTGACGGGCATAACAAGCTCCTTTTTACGTGTTAACTAATCTTAGTTGCTTCAGAAAAACCTATGGTATTTTACAAATTTCTCAAGTTATAAATAGCTTGTATCTATTTGAAAACATCTTGCTTCTTCTGAATCAGTACTAAGCCCCATAATTTAACTCTGTCAATTGACAATGTGTCGTTTGCCCTCAACATAAACAGTGCTAGCTGCAGGTACTTCAGTAGTCCGATCCACTTCAACAAACCGTACCCTATCTCCAACCTCTAATTTGTCGAAATCATAATCAATAACACTTTGACCTGTGAAACGAATTAAGCGTCCATCATAGGTCTCAATATAGCCATAATCAGCCATGGGGCAAACTTCTAATACTTTTCCTCCCCGAATGGAATCCTTATGGCGTTTAACATGACCGCGCCGTTGATTAGCATAACTCTTAAGTTGCCTTGTAATTGCATTAAACGCATCTCGAAGGGAAACATAAACATCTTCATGGGCATGTTTATCTGATGACTCGTGACTAACAACTAGTTCAGCATCCGGTACTGTCACATCAATACGCACATGATAAAGTTTTCCTTTATAATGGTGGCGGTGAGGAGACTCAATGACCACCCGACACCCCATTATCTTGTCATAAAGACTATCAAGTTTTTTAGCTAATTTCCGAGCCTTGCTTTCAACAGCTTCGGACGGATCCATATTTCTAAATGTCACCTGAATAGGAAGTAACATTTTCCACCTCCCACATATTTTAATTATGATCAATTTTCAATCTTATTTATTAATCTATAGTCAAAAAAGTGAGCGCTTTCAATCAAAAATTTGTAACGAATTGAATTAATAGCAAAATAAAATTATTAGAATCTATTCAATTTTATCTATTATCTTGGCGTGATTAATGCTGATTGGATAGCAAAAGCCCAACACTCCATTTTAAGGATTTCTACTTATTCTTATCTCGGAGTATGATATAGGCGTTGGGCTTTACTTCACTCCAACCTGCTTATTCCAGATAGGCCTTCAGAATAGCTGTGCTTGTCTCTTGCAGACAAATTATAGATGTCGATACTTTATAGAGTAACATCAATAAATGCCAGCCCCAAATTATCTGGTTTAGTCTATAGAACTACACTTAGTAGCTGCAACTTCATACTATGCCACCAAGTTCTTAGCTCAAAGGTTGCTTATTTATTCTCTTGCCTCAGCAGTAGCTAATACTACATTTTGTGCTTTCAAGCCCTTAGGTCCTCGATCAAGCTCAAAGGTTACTGGATCATTCTCATGCAAAGTTTTAAAACCAGCACCTTGGATATCTTTATAATGCACAAAAATATCTTCGCCTTTCTGATTCACAATAAAACCAAATCCTTTTTTTTCATTAAACCATTTAACATGGCCTGTTTCTCTTTGCGACATTCGCATTTCCCCTTTGACTTACCTATATTTACATCTAATTGTTAAATACCGTTCATTTAGCGCAAATAAATCACTCCCAAATCAACAATCTACGCTATAATAAACCTTTTTCCATGCAAGGTATCCCCCCTGCACTATGATTAGCATATCAGTTTTTTATTGATTGTTAAGGATTTTTTTCAAAATATGTATTTGTTTTCAATAAAATTTTCTATTAGGAAATCAGAATGAATCATACCAAGTCATCTTTTATAAAATTAGCACTTGAATGCCAAGCTCTTAAATTTGGTGAATTTACTTTAAAATCGGTCGTCTTAGCCCTTACTTTTTTAATGCTGGTTTATTTTACCAAGGAAGCGCTTTACGACAGCTAGGCCAGTTTTATGCAAAAACTCTTTTAGAACATGAAGTTTCCTTCCAGCATTTATTCGGACCAGCATACAAGGGTATACCGCTCGCCACTTCAACAGCAGTGGCACTGGCTGAGATGGGAAAGGACATTACCGTCACATTTAATCGTAAAGAGGAAAAAAAACATGGGGAAGGCGGCCAATTAATTGGTTCTCCTTTAACAGGGAGAACAATAATTATTGATGATGTCATTACTGCAGGAACAGCATTTAGGGAGTCCCAGGCGCTGATTAAAGAGAGTGGAGGAATTCTTCATGGTGTCATTATCGCACTTGATCGATGCGAGCGGGGATTGACCGAGAAATCAACATTGTCGGAAATTAAAGAACAAGGAATTGACGTCTATTCCATTATCAATTTATTTGATTTAATAGAGTATTTGAAGAATACCAATCAGAATGAACAAGTAAGAAAATTAGAAGCCTATCAAGAACGTTATGGGAATATTAATTAACGAAAGTTACGTATAACAACTGGAAAACCTTGGTGGCTGCTCGCGCAGCCATCCAAAATAAAAAGGCCAATATCTCTGTAGAATAGAAGCCTTATTTTGTATCCTCTTCTCTAAGCTCTAGCCATACGGCATTGAGTATAGCAAAAACACAAGCTAAGCCTGTACCTAAGATCCAGGAGAAATACCACATAATTAACCCTCCTAATATGCAGAATCTTCTGCTTTAATAGAACTTTCTGTTACCTTACCTCTTAATACGCGATAAACCCAAGCCGTATAGATCAAAACAATGGGTAATAATAACACCGTTGCAATAAGCATAATAAACAAAGTAAGCTGGCTGGAAGAACTATCCCAAACAATCAAACTGTACTTGGGATTTGATGCAGAAGGCAATATAAAAGGAAACATACTCACGCCAACTGTCGCAATTAAAGTACCAACACTAACCCCGCTTAATAAAAAAGCCAACACACTTTTATTGGCAAAAATTATTGCTAAAAAGGCTGAAAGCACACTTAAAACAGGCACCAGCATGGTTATTGGGTATTCTTTATAATTATTAAACCATGCTCCTGCCTGAACAATAACATCTTTATAGGAGGGATTAGATGGCCCATCGTGTAGAACTGTTCCACTCAAAACATAACCATCAACGCCATAGTAAGCCCAGACCCCCATGCCAACAAACAAAAGAATCACTAATAGCGCACTCCATCTGGCACCCATGCGAGCTCTATGTTGCAAGTTCCCTACCGTTTTTATCTGCAAGAAAAAGGCACCATGCATGGCAAGCATTAATACAGATAACAAACCACACCCTAAAGCAAATGGATTAAGCAATCCCCAAAAGCCTCCCGTATAAAAAACTCTCAAATTTTCATCAAAATAAAATGGGACTCCTTGCAAAACATTTCCAACGGCTACTCCAAAAATTAACGCTGGAACAAACCCGCCAATAAATAAAGCCCAATCCCATACCGATCGCCAAATAGGGTTATCCAGCTTTGATCTATATTTAAACCCCACTGGCCTTAAAATTAAAGCTAAAAGAACAACCAGCATTGCCATGTAAAAACCAGAGAAAGATAAGGCGTATAAGGTAGGCCAGGCTGCAAAAATAGCTCCTCCACCCAATATAAACCATACTTGATTTCCCTCCCATGTTGGGCCAATGCTGTTAATTAAAATCCGTCTCTCAACATCTGTTCTGCTTAACCATGGCAACCACATGGCAACTCCAAGATCAAATCCATCCATGATCGCAAAACCAATTAATAGAATACCAATTAACAACCACCAAATTACTCTAAGCGTTTCATAGTCCAAAGGCATTTAATTCTCCTCGCATTAATTGACTTTTTCAAAACTTGCTGCTTTAGAGCAAGCTTCAACAGCAGTACCCCAACCCTTTCCTGCAATAAGAAAAGGGAGACTTCAAGGTGGACATTTACATCATTATTGATAACTCATCCCATCTGGGCCAAGACGTATATATTTGACCATCAGATACAGCTCGACGATTGCCAGGAGAGTATAAAACAACACAAAGCCAGCAATTGAAGTCAATACTTGTCCTGATGTTAAAGAAGAGGCCCCCATAAAAGTAGGTAAAATGCCCTCAACAACCCATGGTTGGCGACCGTATTCGGCGACTACCCATCCTAATTCGGCAGCTACCCAGGGCAAAGGTAGAGAATAAAATGCTACTCTATGATACCAATGTGTTTTTTCCAATTGATGTCTTACAGACAGATAGAACCCTGTTGCAAAAAGAAGAATAAAATACACTCCACAAGCCACCATAATTCTAAATGAAAAAAACATTGGCATAACCCGAGGTTTTAAATCATTAGCAGCTTGGCTAATTTGCTGTTCGCTCGCATCGGTCACGTTTTCAGTATACCTTTTAAGTAATAAAGCATAACCAAGATTTTCACTATGCTCTTTAAATACTGCTTTCGCTTGTTCATTTTGGGGATCTTTTTGTAAAGTTCTTAATGCCTCATAAGCAATCATCCCATCTTTGATTTTTAATTTTCCTTGCTCAATTAATTCCCCAATTCCTTCTAAAGGGGTATTGAAAGATCGAGTTGCAATAATCCCCAGGATATAAGGAATATCTATAGCGTATTTTGTTGTTTGACTTTTTTCATCTGGTATTCCAAAAACCGTCAAATTGGCAGGGGCTTTTTCTGTGTGCCACATGGCTTCCATAACAGCCAGCTTCATTTTTTGGTTTTCATTAGCTACATAACCACTCTCATCTCCCAGAACCACAACAGATAATGCTGAAGCTAATCCAAAAGAAACAGCTACAGTCATTGACCGCTTGGCAAATGCCTTATTGCGCCCCCGCAAAAGAAAATAAGCGCTGATAGATAAGACAAACATAGCACCGGTTACATATCCGGCACTGATAGTATGCACAAATTTAGCTTGAGCTACAGGATTAAATAGCATGTCATAGAAACTGCTGACCTCCATTCTCATTGTTTGATAATCAAAATAAGCACCTACTGGATGTTGCATCCATCCATTAGCAATTAAAATCCACAAGGCAGAAAGGTTGGTACCCAAAGCCAGTAACCAAGTACACGTCATGTGTTTCAGTTTGGACAATCTATTCCAACCAAAGAAGAATAAACCCACAAAAGTCGCTTCAAGAAAGAATGCCATTAATCCTTCAATAGCCAAAGGAGCCCCAAATACATCTCCTACATAATGTGAGTAGTAAGCCCAGTTTGTTCCAAATTGGAACTCCATAGTTAGACCAGTTGCCACACCCAACACAAAATTAATCCCAAATAAAACCCCCCAGTATTTTACCATTTGTCGCCAAATATCGCGGCCAGTCATTACATAAACCGTTTCCATAATGGCTAACATAACCGATAGCCCCAACGTAAGAGGAACAAATAAAAAATGATAAAGGGCGGTTAATGCGAATTGTAATCTTGATAAATCAACAACTTCAGCAGCTGGAATCATAGAACTACCTCTTGTTATTTGGAGTAAATAATAGACTTCTTTCCATGGTCTATTCCCTCTGGAAAGAGGCCTCTGTTGGTCTTTCTTTTCCTAACAACCATTCTTTATTGCTAGAAAGTTCAGGATGCATCCCTCTGACACAGAAATACCACAATAAAACAAGCAATATCATTTTAACTGTGAGAGTCAAAACTATATCTCTGGTAATTGGCTTCATGATATTCCCTCGGAATTTACGATTTTTCGATCTCTGTTAGAAATATTTTAAATTCAATAATTGAATTTTTTTGCACACTAAAACCGCCGTTTCTAAACATAAGATTTTCTGCAAATCCATTTTGTGTAAGAGTGTAATATACTTTATCCGATCCAGAAAAATTTTTCACTAAATTATTGACAATGATAAAGATAATCATTATCATGCGTAAAATGTTACAATGAGATATTACATTAATATGAAAATACATGGTTCTTTCAATAATTCTGCATTATCTAATTTAATGCATGCCATTAGCTTGATAAGAAATGAGCAGGAAGCAATGCAATTTTTTACGGACTTATGTACCCCAGCCGAGCTAGAGTCTATGGCGGATAGATGGCAAGTTGTTCCCTTACTACAGAAAGGTATTCCTTATAGGACTATTCATGAAGAAACAGGAGTAAGCGTAACAACAGTTACTCGAGTGGCCCGCTGTTTAAGTTTTGGGTCGGGTGGTTATCGATTAATTGCTGAAAGATTGGAGAAGCTGTGAAAAGTCGTTTACGTTTAGCATTACAAAAAAAAGGTCGTTTATCTGATGAGTCTTTAAATCTCTTACAACGTTGCGGTTTAAAATTTCGTATCAAACCCAATGCTCTGCTGACACATGTTGATAATTTTCCAATCGATTTGCTGTTTGTTCGTGATGATGACATCCCTACTCTGGTCTTCGACAAGTTATGTGATGGTGGGATAGTAGGTGAAAATGTCCTATTAGAAGCCTCTCTCAACAGAGCAAATCACGCTTTTGAAAAAATATTGGCTTTAGGTAGTTGTACTTGCCGTTTAGCCATAGCGGTACCAGAATCCTTTGACTATCAAGGTCCGGGTAGTTTAGATGGCAAACGAATTGCTACCAGCTACCCTAATTTACTCAATAATTACCTTAAAGAACGTAAAATTTGTGCTGAAATCTTAGTATTGTCTGGTTCTGTAGAAGTAGCGCCGCGAATGGGAATGGCTGATGCCATATGTGATCTGGTCTCTACTGGTCAAACTCTTGAAGATAACAAACTGAACGAAGTAGACACTGTGCTAAACAGCCAAGCAGTTTTTATCAAAACCCCAAAATCATTGGAACCCGGGGCACAAGAGTTATTTGCCATGTTATCCCGCAGAATTCAAGCAGTACAGCAGGCACAAGAAAGAAAATACATCGTTTTTCATGCTCCAAAGTATGCCCTTGAGCGAATTGCACAGAAATTACCAGGAGCTGAGGCACCAACTATTCTTCCCTTACCAGGCAATATGGAAAAGGTAGCAGTACATGTGGTCTCCAGTGAAGGTATATTTTGGAATACTTTAGAGACTATCCAAAATTTAGGTGCTAGTTCAATCTTGGTATTGCCCATTGAAAAAATGCTGGAGTAATCAATATGTTAATTATAAAAAACTGGCAATTATTATCAGAAAGCGATAAAAAAAATTGTCTTTCTCGACCTCGGCAAAACTCTACAATAAAAAAGGAAGTACTTGAAATTATTAATCAAGTCTTAGTGTCTGGGGATAAAGCACTCCTTGAGTTAACTAAACAATTTGATAGAGCTCACATCAGTGATTTAAAAATACCTCAAGAAAAAATCGAGCAAGCTTATATACCACAGCGTTCATTATCCGCCATAAAGCAGGCTATTAAAACACTTACCTTGTATCACCAGTCTCTCCTGCCCGAAAGTACTCAGATTTCAACAGCCACCGGGATTACAATTAAAACCACCTATAGACCAATTCAAAAAGTAGGTCTGTATGTTCCTGGAGGAAATAAAACGCCCTTAGTTTCTTCTCTTCTTATGCAAGCGATACCAGCAAAGGTCGCCGGTTGCCCAATAAAAGTCTTGTGTACCCCCCCCAATGCAGAAGGAGAAATCAATGAGCATATCTTAGCTGCAGCAAAACTATGTGGTATTGATACTATTTATGCCCTAGGCGGAGTTCAAGCCATTGCTGCCATGGCTTATGGCACTGAAACGGTAGCTAAAGTCGATAAAATATTTGGCCCAGGCAATGGTTATGTTACCCAAGCAAAAACTCTAGTTGCAATAGACCCTAACGGAGCTGCAATTGATATGCCAGCTGGACCATCTGAAGTGATGATACTTTCTGATAAACAAGCTAACCCAGGATTTATTGCAGCGGATTTATTAGCTCAAGCAGAACATGGACCAGATTCCCAGGTTTTTTTAATCTGTGAAGATCTCGAACTGGCCGAACAAGTTAATCAACAACTAGAAATTCAAATGACTAATCTATCCAGAACGGCATTGATCAAGCAATCATTAGCCAACAGCATGATTATTATCTGTCCTGATCAAATGGAACAGCTTGATATTATTAACTCCTATGCTCCAGAGCACCTGATCATTAACAGGAAGGATGCTGAGCTATGGCCAGATAGGGTAATGGCTGCAGGAACTGTATTTCTTGGACCCTGGGCTGCAGAAACAATGGGAGATTACGTCACAGGGAGTAACCATGTGCTCCCTACCAGTGGTTTTGCAAAAAATCACAGTGGCTTAAGTACTCTCGATTTCATGACCAAATTCACAGTACAAACAATAGATCAGGAGGGTATTAACAATTTAGGTCCAGCAGCAATAACCTTAGCTAAAATAGAAGGTCTGGACGCCCATGCCAATGCAGTACAAATACGGCTTCTTTCCAAGTGCAGAACCGCAGAATGCAGGCAAACACATGAGAATTCGAACACAGCATCGGCAAAGCCAGACTCTACTGCAGTAGAGTTTGAAAAAAAACCTAGTGTCACGGGGATTTAAATGTCTATACTTAATTTAGTTCGCCCAGACTTATTAAACAGCCCCAATTATATCCCTGGTGGTGATCAAGCTAAGTATCGATTACAAGCTAATGAATTACCTTGGTCCCCAATCACAATGGATGAGCTCAATCTTAATTACTATCCAGATATGGATTTGCAAAAGCAGTTACAAGAGCAACTGGCAATACGTTATGAAGTCGATTCAAACCAGATAGCATTAACTCGAGGAAGCGATGATGGCATTGAGTTACTAATCAAACTGTTCTTAACTGCCAGGGAAGACGCTTTTATGCAATTCCCTCCTACTTTTCCAATGTACGCTTTTTATGTACGATTACAACAGGCAGAAATGATTGACTGCGGACTGGATCTAACCAATAGCTTTAGTCTTACTTTTGACAAAATTCAAAGTCACTGGCAACCTAACTGCAAAATCATCATGTTTTGCAGCCCCAATAATCCAACAGCTAATTTAATCGATTTGAGCCTTATTGCTAAGGTATGTGAGCAATACGCCAATCGGTCAGTCATCGTAGTCGATGAGGCTTATATTGAATTTGCCAAGGCCCCAAGCGCTATCACGTTAATTCCCAAATTTGAAAACCTCATTGTGTTACGAACGTTGTCAAAAGCATATGGCCTTGCTGGCTTACGTATAGGCAGTATTATAGCTCAACCCCATATTATCCTAGCAATTAATAAAATTATTGCCCCCTATACTATTGCCAGCCCTAGCCTTAAATTAGCTAGAAAAGCTTTAAGCAACAATAGCTGGTTTACTGAATCAATTGAGTACATTAGGTCTTCGCGAGACTGGATTATCAAAGAATTAAGCGATACCTCCACCATCGAAAAAATTTATCCAACTGAAACAAATTTTCTTCTTGTCAAAACCAGATTTGCTAGGCAACTAACTAGCTGGCTTGCAAAGCATGGTATAGCGATCAGAGATTTCCCAGCCTCTTCTTTATTGCATGATCATCTTCGCCTAACAATAGGTAATGAAGAACAAAATCAGATATTAATTCAGGCGATAACTTCTTTTGACAATGAATAATGCACCAGGATAAAAATTATGAAAAAAATCTTATTTATTGACCGAGATGGCACTTTAGTGGAAGAACCTTTTGATTTTCAAGTCGATTCTTTGGATAAAATTAAATTAACATCTGGAGTAATCCCAGCGCTTTTACAATTAAAAAAAGCAGGTTTTACATTGATCATGGTATCTAATCAAAATGGAATAGGGACAGCAGCCTTTCCAGAAGAAGATTTCTCTATTTGTCATGAATTTATCCTAGATCTGTTTTCTTCTCAAGGAATTCTATTTGATGAAATCTTTATATGCCCCCATACCCCTGAGGACAATTGCCATTGCAGAAAACCTAAAACTGGATTACTTGATCAATACCTGAAAGAAACAGTCTTTTCAAAAAATTTTTCATGGGTTATTGGTGATAGAGAAAGCGATAGGGAGTTAGCTGACAATTTAGGTACCCAATTCTTGCCTATCTCAAAAGATCATAGCTGGGAAATGGTCACTGCTGCCATATTAAATAATTTCCGGAAAGCTTCTATCCACAGAAAAACAAAAGAAACTGATGTTAGTTTGAGCATCACTCTGGATTCAGATCAATCCAGTACTATAGGAACACCTATCCCTTTTTTCAATCACATGCTGGAGCAAATAGCAAAACATGGCGGCTTTGATTTACAACTTCAAGCCTCTGGAGATTTGGAAATTGATGATCACCATTTGATAGAAGATACAGCCATTGCTTTGGGTGAGGGAATTAAAAAAGCATTGGGAGATAAATGGGGCATCAACCGTTATGGATATACTCTTCCAATGGATGAATCGCTAGCAACCATTGCGATAGACCTCTGTGGTAGAAATTTTTGCGAATTCAAAGGGCAATTT
Organism: Legionella norrlandica; assembly: GCF_000770585.1. GTDB lineage: Bacteria > Pseudomonadota > Gammaproteobacteria > Legionellales > Legionellaceae > Legionella > Legionella norrlandica. The sequence continues at coordinate 14,181 of NZ_JNCF01000015.1, forward strand.
ACCCGCGAATTGGTTGGTGGTATGGCAACAGAAATGGTACCCCATTTTTTTCAATCCTTATCCAGCGCGTTAGGTGCAACTATTCATATTAGCGTAACTGGAACGAATCACCACCACATGATTGAAGCTTGTTTCAAAGTTCTAGGCAGGGCTTTACGCCAAGCCTGTTCAAGAACAAATGACTATTTACCCTCGACCAAGGGGATACTATGATTGCTGTAATTGACGTCAGTGGAAATAACTTAACCTCCTTAACTAATGTATTAATAAGATTAGGGCGTCGCTTTATTCTGACTCATGAGGCAGAAGAAATTAAAAAAGCCAGCTATGTCATTTTGCCTGGGGTTGGGACAGCAAGCGTTGGAATGAGGGCACTTCGTCAAAATGGATTAATTGATGTTTTAAAATCATCAACCCAACCTCTGCTTGGATCTGTCTTGGAATGCAATTATTATTGGAATTCAGTGAAGAGGGAGACGTGCCCTGCCTCGGATTAATCCCCGGGATCGCTGAATTACTAAAAGTAAAAAAAAACCATCCTGTCCCTCACATGGGCTGGAACAAACTTCATTGGCATGCCAACACCCCATTATTGCAAGGATTGAATAATACGGAACATGTTTATTTTGTTCACAGTTATGCTTTAAAAACAAAAGATTACGCATTGGCCCAATGTCATTATAGTGAAGAATTCACTGCAGTAGTTAAGAAGGACAATTTTTACGGCATGCAATTTCATCCAGAAAAATCGGCTGGTGTAGGAATAATATTACTTAATAATTTTTTATCCTTGGAGTCCACATGTTAATTATCCCGGCTATTGATTTACAATCTGGACGTTGTGTTCGCTTAAGACAAGGACAATTTGACCAAGTCACCCAATTCAGCAGTTTCCCCATAGAAAGAGCGTCTTATTTTGCTCAGCTAGGGGCAAAACGACTCCACATAGTAGATTTAGATGGTGCCCGCAGCGGCAACATGCAGCAACTTGAACTTATTTGCTCCATGCAAAATACAGGTATCCCTGTTCAGGTGGGTGGCGGAATTAGAAATTTGGAGCAAGCTCAGTCCTGCATTAAAGCAGGAATTTCTCGATTAGTAATTGGCAGCATCGCAGTTATAAATCCAGAGTTAACGATACAAATAATTAAAGAAATTAGACCCGAAAATATCGTTCTTGCTTTAGATGTTCGTGTTGAAGAAAACACCCCAGTTCTTGCCATTAATGGTTGGCAAACCAATAGCAAAAGCAACCTTTGGGAAATCGTATCTTATTACGATAATTTTGGAATTAAGGAGATCCTTTGTACTGATATTGCCTGCGACGGAATGATGGGCGGGCCTAATTTCAAATTATATCAGCAAGCCGTAGAACGGTTTCCTGAGGTCTCCTGGCAAGCCTCTGGAGGAATTCGTCATCTTCAAGACATCGCAATTTTGGATTCAATTGGAGTATCTGCAGCGATACTTGGTTTAATGCTTTATCAGGAGAATTGTAACTTAAAGGAACTATTCGAATACTCAAAAGCACATCATGTGCTGGGTCATTTGACTCAATACAGATAGGATGAGTTCTTAAATGCCGAGGTAAAATGTCCCATAAGCGTTAATTGGAAAGTCAGAACCGTCGAAAATATAGAAAAACAGGTGCCTAATGAACAGGAGAGTAGTATGTTAACTAAACGAATCATTCCTTGCCTTGATGTTCGTGACAATCAAGTAGTTAAAGGAGTGAAATTCCGCGATCACAGAATTATTGGCGATATTCTTCCTCTCGCTGAACACTACTCTGCATCCGGTGCCGATGAGTTGGTACTTTATGATATTACTGCCAGTAGCGACCACCGATCTGTCTGTCCTGACTGGGTCAATAAGGTAGCAGCAACCATTAATATTCCCTTCACAGTAGCAGGAGGAATTCGAACTTTACAGCAAGCCCAAGCAATCTTGAATGCAGGCGCTGATAAAATCTCAATAAATAGCCCAGCATTGGAAAATCCTTCCTTAATCAATGAATTAAGTAAACAATTTGGTAAACAATGCGTAGTGATAGGAATTGATAGCCAATGGATAATTGATGATTATTACGTTTACCAATATACAGGTAATGAGAAGACAAGTGTCAATTCAAAACGCAGAACTCGTGAATGGGTAAGTGAAGTCCAAGAGCGAGGAGCTGGTGAAATAGTTCTTAATTGCATGCAATCCGATGGTGTGCGTTCCGGATATGATATTTTGCAACTATCAGAAATGAAAAAATTGTGTCATATTCCTTTAATTGCCTCAGGTGGTGCAGGAAAAATTAATGATTTTATTGAAGTATTTAAAAAATCCCAGGTAAGCGGTGCTTTGGCAGCGAGTGTTTTTCATGACAAGATATTGACTATTCTCGATATAAAATTGGCATTACAAGCAAAAAACATTGAGGTAAGATTATGAAGGATTTAGATATTAACTCTTTAGATTGGAAAAAAATGGATGGCTTATTGCCAGCTATTATTCAAAACGCAGAAAATGGTAAGGTTTTAATGCTGGGTTATATGAATCAAGAAGCACTCATTGCAACATTAACTACCGGGCAGCTTACCTTATACAGCCGAAGCCGACAAAGATTATGGCGCAAAGGAGAATCATCAGGTAATAGTATGGCCTTACAACACATCAGCACTGATTGTGACAATGACAGTCTGTTGATCCAGGTCATCCCCAAAGGTCCAGCCTGCCATCTGGGCTATTCAACATGTTACCAACCTCAACACAATCACACGCTGGGCTTCCTCGATGGTTTAATTGAATTAATTAATGAACGTGCTGAGGAGAAAAATAATAACAGTTATACTGTGCAATTATTAGACTCAGGAATTGACCGATGCGCACAAAAATTAGGCGAAGAAGCGGTGGAAACAGTCATTGCTGCTGTGAATAACAAGAAAGACGAATTTATTAATGAAAGCGCCGATTTAATTTATCATTTGTTAGTGCTTTTAAAAGCTTGCGAATTAAGTTTTTATGATGTTTTGCTCTGTTTGCAAGAAAGAGATCGGAGCGTGCATACCTAACTTCATTAGGTATGCACAAATAGGAAGGTTGGGTCAAAAAACACCAACCTTGCTAGTACGCATAGATTCTTGCCGATCAAATTGTTTAAAAAACTCTACTTGTTCTCTAAGTACAAAAGGATGAGCTTGTACATGATCTAGAGTATCACTTACGGATTTAATCCATACAAAATTGCTATACCTTTTCAATGAATGATATGCCATTTCGGCGCCTGCATAAGGCACATCATGATCTCCTTTGGTGCCTACCAATAATAAGGGAGCAGTAGGTTTAAAATCATAATGATTGAAATTAACTTTCAAAACCCCGGTATTTCTATCTGTCCCACTAATAATCCCATTAGAGAAATCAGGTTGGAAAATAAGCAGTGGGTTTTGCGGCAATGCTTGAAGAATTTCTGTAATAGAATGATACCCATCCAGCAACTCTGGAATAAGAGTATTATAGGGGGGAATAAAAATCTCATCCAAATTAGACCAATAATTCTTATAAGTTTGTAGAGAATAAAAGAAATAAGCCAAATAGGCGGTAGCTCGAGGTCCTGGTTCCAGCATTACAAAATGCATGGTTTCATCCCAACCATAAGGAGCTGAGCCTGGAGCAACGGCAGTGATGGGTAAATCAGGATGCTCCTTTGCAAGCATTTCAAACATAACCATAGTTGAGAATCCGCCTTCTGAATAGCCCGCCAGATATAACTGATCACTTATTGGATAATGCAGTCTGTTTGCTAATTCTTTAGCGGCAAGCAGCATATTGATGCTACTGCTGGCAAGAGTTTCTGCCTGAACATAAGGATGAAGTGTTAATTCATTATCTCCCAGCCCAAGATAATCAGGCATCACCGTCATATAACCCGCACTATTGCCATAGGCAGCAAGATATATATAGTTTTTTTCATTATTTCTGGAAGGAATATCATTACGTTCAAATCGGGTACCGTGCTGATAACTAACTATTCCCACTTTCCCCTGAGGATGAATCGGCATTGCCACTAACCCTGAGGCAATAGTTAAATTTCCATCTGGAGCCTGAGTTTTGTAATTAATTTTATATAATTGCAAATCATAATGCACTGAAAACGTGTCTAGAGGTGGCATTTTTTTCAAGGCCACTTCTGCCGTTTCTCTGGGGAATTCGCCTAGAGAAATATAATTAACTAATATCTCATGCTCCAATGCAGCATGAGAACTGAAACAAAAAATAACCCAATAAAATGTAAAAAAAATCCCTTTCAATAAACGCATTTTTCATACCTATCTTTTAAAAAAGATGTAGATAATTACATGTTTAATAATGAGAATCAAATGAAATTGCTCCAAAAGATTTTCGCTGTAAACAAATTATTGGTTCAGAAATTTCTTCATTTTCACAATTCGTTGATAAGCCTCATCGATTCTTCGCTCAGGAATTTCTCCTGAGCACACTTTCTGCTCAATCATATCAATTAAGGTTGCTGAATCTTGAAATTTCTCAACTAATTGATTACCAAAAATTAACATATCAGCGCCCGCATTAATTGAAAGTGTAACGGCTGTATCTAATCCATAATAATTTGTTATAGCTTTCATCTGCATATCATCGGTAATGACTACTCCATCAAACTTTAAATTTTCGCGTAATAATCCACTGATAATATGGTAGGAAAGAGTTGCAGGCAGTCCTGTTACATCCAGTTTTCTATTGACAATATGGGCCACCATAACCATATTGCAATGATTGGGTTTCGAAAGCAATTGTAAAAAGGGAATTAACTCTTGCTCACTCCATGTATTAGTCACATCTACAAAGCCTAAATGCGAGTCAGATAAAGAACTTCCATGGCCAGGAAAATGTTTGTAAGCGCAGTGAATTTGGTGCTTTATAAATTGCTCTGTATAGAGCTGAGCGTATTGCGTTACAACCTCAGGCACGGAAGAGAAACTTCTATTCTTTTTACCAATGATTGGATTATCGGGATTCACATTCACATCCAGCTCAGGGAAAAAATTCAAATTAAACCCATTTGAATTTAAGACATTGGCCATTAATTCGGCTGAAAAATTAGCCTCATCAACTGACATAGACCAACAGCTTTTGCAGAGGGCATTTCTGGGAAGCCATAACGTGGATGTAATCGGTTAACATTGCCACCTTCATAATCTACTGAGACTAATAAAGGCAAGTTATCTCGGTGATGTTTTTTGTTTGCTTTTTGCATTAAAATTTGTAATTGAGTATTTAATTTTTTGACTTGCGCAGGACCCTCGATATTTTTATCAAAAGTTTGTGACTGCTGATTAAAATCAAATAGAATAACTCCACCAATATTATCATGCTCTATTGCTTGAGCTATGGGTGAGTTTTCATTGATCTCTTTACCCTGAAAACCAACTATCAGCATCTGCCCAATCTTATCTCTTAAACTCACTTCGGCAGCATAAAAACCAGTAGTAAATAAAGTAAGGAAGAAGGATAAAATAATAACTTTCCATTGGAGTTTCATTTAACAGTTTCAATTCAATATAACTTGGTACACATTATATATATTTCACCCAAACTAATCAAACATTAAACAATTGCCAATAAAATAGCCGTAAGATAATTCCCCTCTGGGAAAGAAGCCAAAGTAGGATGGCAACTTGCCGGCCCATAGACACCCAATATACGAGCCTGTTTGCCCATTGCAGCAGCCTGAATACTCACTAATGAACAAAAATCCTGAGATGATAAGGCTGAAGAACAATTACAAGTCATCATTAAAGTTCCTGATTTCATATACTTGAATGCTTCCCTGTGCAAAAAGCGATAGTAATTTTTTGCTTGTTGCAAATGCCTTTGCGAAGGGACCAATTTGGGTGGGTCAAGGATAACAACATCATAATCCCCTGCTATTTTTAAAAATTCCCTGGCGTCTGCTTTGATAAATTCAATATTAGTTAAGTCATTTAAAATGGCATTATTTTTAGCCTGCTCTATGGCTTGCGCGGAGCTATCTACCCCCGTAACATGAAGAGCTCCTGCTTTCGCAGCATGTAAAGCAAAGCCACCTGTAAACGTATACAGATCAAGAACTCTTTTCCCTCTGGACAACTGCGCTATTCTTTTATGATTTTCTCTTTGGTCAATAAACAGCCCTGTTTTTTGTGTATGTGCGAATTCAATCTGATACCTCACTCCCTCTTCTAAAACTTGGGTATTGTTTTCTATTTTTTCCACATGAATTTCTTTCCAGCCATCTTGAGATAATGGTTTCTTCTGAGGAATCCAGATAACTTGATTCTGAGGAAAAATCTCATGCAATACTTGCTCAATTATTGATTTATTTGCCTCCACCCAATAAGCTGAGCTGGCTACAACACAATATTGATTAAAGCAATCAATTGTTAATCCCGAGAGCCCATCAGCTTCACTATTAAACAATCGGTAGGCATTAGTCTCTTCATTGGGTAAATTAAGGCATTCTCTAACTAAGCGTGCTTGCTTTATTCTATGGGTAATCAAAGAATCGTAATTAACTGCCTTTATTTGTTCATTGGAAAGTGCCAGAACTCTTACTCTATATAGAGAGTGCTCATTATACACCCCCACACCCAAACATTCTCCTTGGGCGCTCATAATCTCAACCAGTTCACCTGTAATTGGCTTGCCTAAATATTGCATTATGGCTTTGGGGAAAATCCAGGGATGACCTCTTAATACCGTATTTTGTTTTTCAGCCGCTAAAATAATTTTCGCTTTCATTTTCTATTTCCCAAAAACCAAAAGTCAGTTAATCTACACTATTAAGTATTAAATCTGCAATGGAAGTAAGGACAAATATGCGGCAATTTATAAAATACCTAGCCATTTTTCTATTTTCATATTCGTTCAAGGTTTCTTATGCTGGCCCATGGTTCACTGGCCCCCTTTTGGCTCCAGCTGGCCACACAGTTCCTAATGGCCATACAAACCTGGAAGTTTATGGTATTGATGTCTTTACCAATGGACAATATAACGCGTCTGGACAATTAGTACACGCTCCTTTGTTTCGAACCTTCGCAGCCAATCCGATATTCACACATGGATTTACTGACTGGTTAGACGTGCAGTTGACTGTACCTTATTTATTCAATTCTACCCGTGGAGTACATTTTAATCGTTTAGCTGATGTTTCAACTGGCGTGGGAATACAATTGCTAGAACAAAAAGGGTCTCCGCGAAGGATTGATCTTCGTTTTTTATTACAAGAAACCATACCCACTGGACGTTATGATCACTTAAATCCAGCATTATTCGGCACCGATGCCACCGGGTTGGGAAGTTATCAAACTTTGGTCGGTTTAAATTTCCAATATCTATTGCAAGTTTTCAAAACTCACTACCTGAGAACACGGCTTATTGCCTCTCGCCTCTTTTCCAGTAATGTCCGTATAGATGGGTTAAGTAGTTATGGAGGTTCAATACATACTCATGGTACTATTAAACCAGGTATTGAAAATAACATTGACTTAGCATTTGAGTTTACTCTTACCCAAAATTGGGTAGCGGTAATGGAAGGTTATGTTTCAACAGGTAAAGCAACCCGATTTAATGGCATTTTAAATCTCAACAGTGTTGGAAGTCCTCCTGTCAATATAGGGAATGTTGATATTAACCCAGTCAGTATTGGCAGTGGTTCATTTAGAGAAGAAGCTCTTGCCCCAGCAATAGAGTATAACTTTAACGAAAATATTGGAGTAATTGGTGGCTTATGGTTTCCTGTGAGAGGAGTAAATACTTCACATTACATGACTTATATGCTAGCAATTAATGCATTTTGGTGATAATAAATGCGATATTCATCCTATGAAACGAAAAACAGATTTACTTATGGTCTTGCTCTTGGCGCCTTAGGAGTTGTATTTGGCGATATAGGTACTAGCCCGCTATACGCTCTAAAAGTTACTTTATCAGGTATTCCTATTAACCAATTCAATATATTAGGAGTATTGTCCCTTATTTTTTGGTCATTAATCATTGTTGTCTCTTTCAAATATTTAATTATTATTTTTCGGGCAGACAATGATGGAGAAGGAGGTATTTTAGCTCTACTGGCTCTAATGAAACATAAGAGTACTAAACATCAGCCAATATTTTACCTAATTGCCATATTTGGAGCAGGTTTGCTATTGGGCGATGGGATGCTCACACCAGCTATTTCCGTTATTAGTGCTGTGGAAGGTCTTGGAACTCTTTCAGATAAACTGACTCCTTATGTACTTCCAATCGCTTCTCTAATACTTATATTACTTTTCTCTTTACAAGCAAAAGGTACAGCAAGGATAGGTTACCTTTTTGGTCCATTAATATTTATTTGGTTTATAACCATAGCTGTATTAGGGATATTACAAATCGCTGAGCATCCAGTCGTTTTAAAGGCAATTAATCCCTACTACGCGATTGCATTTTTAGTTGATGAAGGTTTGAGAGGATATCTTTTATTAGGTGGCATTTTCCTTGTAGTCACTGGTGGAGAGGCTCTTTTTGCAGACATAGGACATTTTGGTAAAAACCCAATCAGAGCCAGCTGGTTTCTTGTTACTCTCCCTTGCCTGCTACTGAATTATTTTGGCCAAGGGGCTAATTTGATAGTACGTCCGGAAGCAATGAGTAATCCTTTTTATATGATTGCTCCTCCTTGGTTTTATCTACCATTAATCCTTATTGCAACTGTTGCCACAGTGATTGCATCTCAGGCTGTTATTTCTGCTACTTTTTCTTTAACTAAACAAGCTGTCTTGCTCGGTTTGTGTCCAAGGATTCCAATCATTCAGACCTCCATGCTTCATTCTGGGCAAATTTATGTTCCACAAATCAACTTTATTTTATTTATCGGTACTATGGCCCTTACCCTGGCTTTTAGAACTTCCGATAACATGGCTCATGCCTATGGAATTGCTGTGAATTTAGAAATGCTATTGGTCGATGCCATGGTAGCTTATGCCGCTATTTCAATATGGGAATGGTCAAAGTTTAATGCGATAGTTCTCTTTGGCATATTTCTTTTAATCGATTTTGCCTTTTTAGGAGCTAATGCCCATAAGTTCATTACTGGGGGTTGGGTTCCAATAGTTTTAGCCTTATTTATAGCATTCATCATGTACACCTGGCGTTATGGATTGAATTATTTAATAAATAATTTTTATATGAATAAAGAAGATATTTCTAAAATTTTAAAACAATTACAATATAAAAGTTTAAATCAATTACAAGGTGTCACCGCAATTTTTATAACTGACGTGTATGATAAAAGCGGGGGTAGTTTTCTGCATTTTCTTAAATTAAATCGTTCTGTACCCGAGAATGTTCTGATAGTAAATTATATTGTTGATAATATTCCTTATGTTCATTATAGCCAACGCTATGAAATAGCTTGTCTTGATGAAAAAGTATGTAAATTAGTAATACACTATGGCTTTATGGAAACGATTAACATACCCAGAAGCTTGGAAAAAGCCTGTGATAAAAATTTACTTCCATTTAAATTAAATGTTGATACTGCCACTTTTATGGTTGAAATACCCAATGTTATGGCATCAAAAGAAAAAAGATCTTTAAGTTTTTATTGGCAAGAAAAATTGTTTGCTTTTTTGATGCGTAACTACTCAGCCAATTTAAATATTGAATTCTATAAATTGCCATACAATAGAACCATAGCAATAGGAACTTATTGTATTTTATAAATTTTAGGAGATGTTATCAGAAACCTCTCTAATCCAAGATAACAGCGAAGATTCCCCTAACTCTAAAAAAGCGGTTGACTTCAGTGGAGGTCAGCTGTTTTTTTTAGGATAATACCTTTCCAAATTTATTTTAAGGATAAGTTATGTGGTTTAATAATGCACTAATATACCAATATAAATTAAATGAAGATTGTGATTTACACACCTCTTTAACTGAAGAGGCACTTAAACCCTGTCCACCTCATGCACGCTTTATTTATGGCTGGCTCCCTGCTTTTGATCAAGAAATGGCTCATGAAGTGGCAGGTAGTTCCTTAATTTGTCTAGGGAAAGAAGAGCGAATACTTCCTCGAGGAGTTATTAATAAAATGCTCAAGGAGAAAATTCAGCAAATTGAAACAGCACAAGGACGCCAAGTAAAGCGAGCTGAGAAAGCTCAAATGGCTGAAGATCTTGAGTTTGAACTATTACCAAAATCTTTTTGTGTTCAAAAAAAGCTTCTAGCTATCCTTGATAGTGTTAGCCAACGATTAATTATTAATACTTCAAGTAATAATCAAGCTTCTCAGCTTACCTCTTTTTTACGAAAAACAATTCCAGGCATTGTCATAGAACCATTGAATCTTGCAGAAAATATCGCTTTACGTTTTGCAGAATGGATTCACTCTCCAGATCTTCTGCCTAGTGATTTTCAATTAGCTTCTGATTGCTTGCTCTTTTCTCTTGAAGATGAGAAAAAACGAGTCCATTGCAAAGGCTATGAACTACCTGCAGAAGAAATTCTAACTCTATTATCACAAGGAATGGCCACCGCTGAAATCTCATTAATCTGGAAAGAGCGAATTCAGCTGACATTGACTCATGATTTTATTTTTAAGAAGCTAAAAAGCCTGGATTATTTGATAGATGATTTTAATGAAGCTAAAGAGCTTGAAGAAGAATACCAAAGGCAAGATGCGACGCTAGCCCTGTTAAGTGGTGAATTAAGAGAGTTAACCAATGCCTTAACGAAAATGTTTGTGAGTAGTAATACTCAAATCAATTCAGCTCCTCTAGAGCCAGCTATCGCAGATTAAACCCAATTTATCAATTGACACTCTATGTTAAACGGGCTACGTAGACTTTTTTTGCTCTAAGTAGTCCGGATTAGACGAAATCGTAATCCGAACTTGCTTTATTGCATCAGGCTGCCATGTCTTACCTATCGTAGGCTGGCTGAATAAAAAGAACCAACATTTATCAAGAATTAACTCTAACCATATTAGAGGTATGATAAGTAGCCTTGTACACGGCAAAAGCATCATCGGCTGCCTTATTTAAACCTAAAGCCTTATTTGCCTCATACATAATAACCAACGCTTTTTGCGCGCTTGGTGCTTGGGGATAGTTTTTTACAAGATAACTAGCTCTTTCGATAGCAGCTACATACATTTTACGTTTAAAGTAATATTGGGAAACATTCAACTCATGCTGGGCAAACATATTGCGCAAATAGACCATACGCTGTAACGCATTAGCCTTATATTTGCTGTCTGGAAATTTCTGAATTAATGTGGCGAAATCAACGAAGGCTTGAGTCTGGGTACCCGGATCCCTCCATGATTCATCCATAGGCAGCATTTTAGCAAATACACCTCGTGTTTGCTGGAAATTTGCCAGGCCTTTCATGTAGTAAGCATAATCAACATTCTTTGCTCGCGGATACAGATGTATAAAACGCTCCGCAGTTGCTGCTGCAGATGGATAATCTTCATCCTTATAATAAGCATATATAAGCTGCATTTGTGAATTTTCAGTATAATCACTAAATGGATACATAGATTCCATAGCTTCAAGCTGCTTGGCAGCCGTAGTATATTCTTCTTTCTTTAAGGACTTCTGGGCAGCAGTATACAACTGTTTAGCTGTCATACCCTTGTATGGATTATTATCTTCATCGTCCTTTCCCCACTTGGCACAGGAAGAAATTATCATAATTATACTTAGAAGAAATAACACATGGATTCGTTTCATAAAAGACACCTATCAATTATATCTGCTACAGTCGCTAAAACAGCGATTATAAAATTGGAGACATTATACCTAGGACTAGCCAATTTGCGAACAGTCTATTATCGTTTTATTTATGTATTAAAAAAACATTTGCAAAATGGAGAAGGTTGAGATAGTATCCTCAACCGGAGAGATGGCAGAGCGGTCGATTGCGGCGGTCTTGAAAACCGTTGAAGGGCAACCTTCCCAGGGTTCGAATCCCTGTCTCTCCGCCAAATAGATAGTTTACGACATCCAGTTAATCCTATAAGTATATTGTAATCATACTCATATTAATTTCTTATAATTTCATTAGATATCATTGATAGGCACCTTCAACTATAGTAACCGTTGGGGTACATAACTTGAATCTTGGTGGAATGCCAATGCCCAGGTTTTCTTGCTCCCTAGCTTACATCATCAAGACATTCCACAACTTCATGTGGGCAATACTCCAGGTCTTCTTACTCAGCCTGCCGCTCTAGCGACGCAAAGCCATCCTACTGAAAGTTATCTCCCTTCTTTTTATACGCTTCATCAATTACCTTCAATGACTCTAATAATTGTTGCATTTTATCTAAAGGCCAACTGTTTGGACCGTCACTTAATGCTTTATCAGGATCAGGGTGAGTTTCCATAAATAATCCTGCAATACCTGTAGCAACAGCTGCTCTTGCAAGAGCAGGAATAAACTCCCTTTGTCCTCCGGATACACCATTATTCCCGCCTGGTAATTGTACTGAGTGTGTCGCATCGTAAACAACCGGGCAACCTGTTTCGCGCATAATAACCAAAGAACGCATATCAGAAACCAGATTATTATAACCAAAGCTGACGCCTCGTTCGCAAGCCATAATCTGATCGTTGCCCTCAGCCTTTGCTTTTGTAATAACGTGTTTCATTTCCCATGGCGCAAGAAATTGTCCTTTCTTAATATTCACTGGCTTATTCATGGCAGCGACTTTTTGGATAAAATTGGTTTGTCGACATAGAAAAGCTGGGGTTTGAAGCACATCCACTACGCTTGAGACCTCAAATAAAGGGGTATCCTCATGGACATCAGTCAAGACAGGAACACCAATTTGTGATCTGACTTTTTCAAGAATTGATAATCCTCTTTCAAAACCAGGTCCTCTGTAACTGGAAAGAGAGGATCGGTTTGCTTTATCAAAAGAAGATTTATAGATAAACGGAATATTTAACTGGTTACACATTTCCTTTAAATAACCAGCAGTTTCCAGAGCCAATTCTTCACTTTCAATAACACAGGGACCAGCAATTAAAAATAAAGGCCTATTCAAACCAACTTCGAAACCACATAATCTCATTTTTTGTCCTTTTCCTGGTGATGAATACGAGCAGCAAGTACAAATTCTTTAAAAAGAGGATGGCCGTCTCTCGGATTGGATGTGAATTCTGGATGAAATTGACAAGCTAAAAACCAAGGATGATCAGCTAGCTCAATCATCTCAACCAAAGTATTATCCGCTGAGCGCCCTGAAATAATCAACCCATGTTGCACTAAGCTATCCACATACTTGTTATTCACTTCATATCTATGACGGTGACGCTCTATAATTTCTGACTTGCCATAAACTTTTTGTGCTAAAGTTCCTTCTGCAAGATGACAGTATTGTCCACCTAGGCGCATGGTTCCACCCAAATCAGTATTCTCATCCCTTATCTGCTTACTACCATCAGCATCCATCCACTCACTAATTAAGCCTAGTACGGGATATAGCGTTTCTTTATTAAACTCGGTGGAATTAGCGTCTGTTAAACCAACTACATTTCTTGCAAATTCAATAACAGCAGTCTGCATCCCTAAGCATATTCCCAAAAAGGGGATATTATTTTCGCGGGCGTATTGGATAGCTTTAATTTTTCCCTCAACTCCTCTCTCGCCAAAACCGCCAGGCACTAAAATAGCATCCACTGATTCAAGCAATAAGGGGCCATGCTTTTCTATTAGCTCGGCATCAAAATAAACAATTCCTACTTTGGTTTGCGTATGAATCCCTGCATGCAATAAAGCTTCATTAATTGATTTATAGGCATCATTTAACTCGGTATACTTCCCTACCATAGCTATTTTTACAGTCATAGTTTGGACTGCTTGCATGTCAACCACTTTTTGCCACTCACTCAAGTCAGCCGGTTTTGCTTCCAATCCCAATTTCTTCACGACAATTTCATCTAAATGCTGAGCATGCAAAATCATAGGAATTTGATAAATGCTTTTGGCATCTTCAAGAGAAATCACAGCCTCTCTCTCAACGTTGGTAAATAAAGCGATCTTGGCCCTATCTGATATAGATAATGGTTTTTCTGAACGGCAAATCAACACATCGGGTTGAATACCGATTGAACGTAATTCTTTTACAGAATGTTGCGTCGGTTTGGTTTTTGTTTCCCCCGATGTTGCTATATAAGGAACCAAAGTAAGATGGATGAATATCGCTCGTTGTGAACCTAGTTCAATACGCATTTGCCTGATGGCTTCCAGAAAAGGTAAAGATTCAATATCGCCAACCGTTCCCCCAATTTCGACCATAGCCACATCAAATCCATCCGCGCCTAATTTGATACAACGTTTGATTTCATTGGTGATGTGAGGAATAACCTGCACTGTCCCACCCAAATAATCCCCTCTCCTTTCTTTCTTAATCACATTTTCGTAAATTTTACCTGATGTGAAATTGTTACGCTTGGTCATAGTTGTTTTAACAAAACGCTCATAATGTCCCAAGTCCAAGTCTGTTTCTGCTCCGTCATTAGTTACAAAAACCTCTCCATGTTGAAATGGACTCATAGTACCAGGATCAACATTAATATAGGGATCAAGCTTTATCAATGTTACACGAAGACCGCGAGCCTCTAGAATAGCTGCGAGTGACGCGGCTGCTATGCCCTTTCCTAAGGAAGACACAACTCCGCCAGTAATAAAAATATATTTTGTCATTTTTTTGACCCCGCTCAAAATGCTGAATACACCAATTTGGTGTTTAATTTGATTTGCATGTAAACGGGATTTAATTCTATCAAAATGAAAATATAAATAACAGAAATTTGAGGAAAAAATTAGTATATCTCTTATATTCCTTGTATTTTATGACTTAATTAAAATTGTAGCCTGCATTAGCGAAGAGCGCTTCGTTAATATGAACCGCAATCTAACAATCACTTTTATTTCTTTGAAATTTCCTTAATCAATCGCTAACAAATGTCCTAATTTTATCTTCTTAGTCTTTAAGTAACCACGGTTTTCCTTGGAAGGCTCAACCTCTAAAGGGATGCGCTGAGTGACCTTCATTCCATAACGCTCAAGAGAAGCAATCTTTAAAGGATTATTGGTTAGCATTCTTAATACTTCAACCCCAAAATATTTAAGTATTTGATAAGCTACTGCATAATCCCTATCGTCTGCAGGTAACCCCAGCTTAAGATTAGCGTCTACTGTATCCAAACCTTGTTCTTGTAAAGCATAAGCCTTCAATTTATTTGCTAACCCTATTCCACGCCCCTCCTGGCGTAAATAAATTAATATGCCTCCTTCAGCGCCAATCTGAGACAATGAAGACTCCAATTGCTTACCACAATCGCATTTTCTAGAACCAAAGACATCACCAGTGATACACTCTGAGTGAATTCGAACCAAAGGCACTTGATTACCATATAGAGGAGGCTTAACTAAAGCAAAATGTTCAGCAGAATCTATCTGATTCTCAAAAACTGTCATGGTAAAGATCCCATCATCGCCCAAGGGAATACGAGTCGTAGCCGCTGCTTTTATGAGAGTTTCATGCCGAATTCGATAGTCTATTAAATCTTTGATGGTCACTATAGGTATTTGATGTTTTTTGGAAAAAATAGTCAGTTCATTTAATCTACTCATTGTTCCATCTTCATTGATGATTTCACAAATCACCGCTGCGGGCGTAATCCAGCAAGCCTTACTAAATCAACACTCCCTTCTGTTTGACCTGCTCTTTCTAAAACCCCCTTTTTCCTTGCGCGCAACGGGAAGACATGTCCGGGAGAGATTAAATCAGTCGGACCACTTTTGGGGTCAATCGCAACTTTTATCGTCCGAGCCCTGTCTTGTGCCGATATACCTGTAGAAACACCATGTGCCGCTTCAATCGAAACTGTAAATGCCGTTCCATAAGGCGATTTATTATTTTGAGCCATCATGGGCAATTGGATTTTATCGATTAATTCTTCCACCATAGACAAGCAAATTAACCCGCATCCAAAGCGAGACATAAAATTAATAGCTTCAGGGGTTGCGTATTCAGCAGCAATCACTAAATCCCCTTCGTTCTCCCTATCCTCATCATCCATTAGAATAATCATCTTACCGGCTTTAAGTGTCTCCACTGCCTGTTCTATTGTTGCTAATGAATGTTTCATGACTCTACCTCATGTTTCAATTTCCCGACGATTTGAAGCTGGTGAGCTACAATACGGGTAAGATAATCAAATTCTATATTGACCTGCTGCCCTACTCTCAACGACCCCAAATTTGTTTCTGATAGAGTGTGGGGTACCAGCATTAACCCAATGGTTTGTTGTATTACAGCATTAATAGTCAGACTCACACCATTTACAGTGATACTGCCTTTAGGAATTAAATAAAGCATATGCTCTTGAGTAAATCCCTCTAAATCTATGGCAACAAACTCATTGATTGAGCGAACAGATTTCACATAAGCCTTGGTATCCACATGGCCAGATACATAATGACCACCAAATCGTGTGGATGCAAACATAGCCCGCTCAAGATTGACCATATCCCCAATTAATAAACCACCTAATGTTGTAATGTTGAGGGTTTCGGGTGAAACATCAAAACACAAATCATTAGAATGAGATGGTAATAGCGTTAAGCAAGCACCATTCACAGCAATACTCTCACCAACTTTCAGATCTTCGAAAGTAGAAGAAATCACCAAGCGATTTGCATTTTCTCGTTTACTATTCGCTAATATTTTGCCTGTATTTTCTATCAACCCGGTAAACACTCATCCTCCTGCCAATCCAAACATGCAATCATGTTATCCCCCATAGATTGCCAACTTACCGTATGAGCTTGCTCAAAAATTCCTTGTTGTTGATAGGCTGATATGGCATGCTGACCTAAACTTTTAGGGACTAGATATAAATAAGTTTTATGCACTAATCTTTCCGTGTGCAATGCTGAAAAAATTGCTCCACCCGCCTCAACCCATACGTCATGGTAGCCCAACTCTCCAAGATGAGCAATTATTGCACTTAGTTCCATAAGACCGTTTTTTAAAGGAGTAGAATAATAAGTGCTATTGGGGTAAGTCTTATCTCGCACCGCTTGAGGCTGGTGGTAAATGTGGCAATGCTTTGCTGTCGAAAAAATAATGGCATCTTTCGGCAAACTTAAATTGCGATCAATAATAGCTACTGGTTTTGCCACTTCCATATTGCCAAGCCTAACATTCATTTTAGGGTTATCCATCCGAACCGTTTTGGCACTGGTTAAGATGACATCGCTGATTGCACGCATTTGATGAGTAAATTGCCCACATAAAGAATTGGACAAGATCATACGTTCCCCAAAAGTTTGCCCGATTTTGCCATCAAAAGTTTGTGCCATTTTGACAGTGACTCTTGGTTTATGTGTTGCTGTCCAATAAGCATAACTTTTATAGAATTCATTAATTGCAGCTACAGGAACATGCGTAACCTGTATACCATGCCTACGTAATTGCGCTGAAGAATTACCTCTAGCAACAATTGGGTTCGGGTCAAGATAAGAAAAAATGACTTCTTCTATACCATGATGAACAATAGCATCTACACAGGGTGGTGTTTTACCCCAATGATTACAAGGCTCAAGAGTAACATAGAGCTTCACGCCTGGTGTTTTAGGTGGAATTTGTGATAACAATAATTGTTCTGCATGTGGTGTACCTGCACCTCTATGCCATGCTTGTGCTATAATACTTCCATTTTGTACGGCAACGGCTCCTACACTGGGGTTAGGGGCACAAAGGCCTCTCCCTAACTTGGCTTGT
This sequence comes from Legionella norrlandica, assembly GCF_000770585.1. Classification (GTDB taxonomy): domain Bacteria; phylum Pseudomonadota; class Gammaproteobacteria; order Legionellales; family Legionellaceae; genus Legionella; species Legionella norrlandica. Next base: position 32,005 of record NZ_JNCF01000015.1, read on the forward strand.
TCGAGTGCTGCAAGCAGAAACTGTTCGTGCATAGATTAACCACCTTTTAAATGTGGACGAATGATAACAAATTATTCAATTATTGAGTAGCCTAATGATTAAATTGAACTTAAATTATAAGTTGAGCGCACAAGGTATGTTGTCCAGGTTAATTCATTGGGGATTAGGAGTCCTGATTTGTATTTTAGGACAATCATCCATTGCTGGAAGTCTCTCGCCGTATACTACCAAAGAATTAGAGCAACTAGAAAAAGAATTTATTCAACTGATTAATCAATCTGACAGCGTTGAACGCAATCCATTAGCTAGTCAATACTTAAATCGCATAGGCAAAAAACTTGCTCAATACGCCCGTGTAAAAACCCCTTATTTTTTTATTGTTAAATCAAAGGAAATCAATGCGTTTGCAGGTCCTGGAGGATATATAGGCATTAATACTCAACTGATATTGACCACTAGCAATGAAAGTGAACTTGCTGCAGTAATGGCTCACGAACTTGCCCACGTTCGCCTACATCATCTCTACAGCATACTTGATCATCAAAAACAAATGCGTGTTCCATTATTAGCCTCTATTCTAGCTTCTGCTGCTTTAGGAGTGTTAAATCCAACCGTTGGAATGGGAGCTATGATGGCATCAGTTTCCGGATTTTCCCAGGACAATATTAATTTCACCCGCTCAAAAGAAAAGGAAGCTGACCGAATTGGGATTGATATGCTCATCAAAGCAGGATTTAACCCTCAAGGTATGGCTGCATTTTTTAACAAAATGCAAGAGAATTCTCGCTATTATTATACTGCCAATGTCCCCGCCATACTCCGGACCCACCCCCTCGACGCCGACAGAATAGCTGAAGCAGAAAATCGAACTGCTCGATTATCCAAGAAACAATACTCTGATTCTTTAGATTATGCGCTATTCAAAGAGTTAATCAGGGTTTCCGTTGCCTCCAACAACAAGCAAATTCTAGACTACTATGAGCATCATTGCTCTAAAAAAAATTCCACTACAGCTTGCCAATATGGGTATGTTCTTGCTTTATTGAACAACAATAACTTTCAAAAAGCAGCTGATAAATTAAGACCCTTATTAGTAATAGATAATAGCAATCTTTATTTTCAAATTGCCATGGCCGAAGCTGAATTAGGTTTATCACAATATCAGTCTGGGCTAACTCGTCTTGCAGAACTGCACAATAATTTTCCTGATAACTATGCCACCTTAATGGCCTACGTCCAAGGATTGTTGACTGCAAATCAACCTGAAAAAGCAACGTCTATTCTCCTTAAAGGCAGTAGGCAATATAAAGAAGATTTAATACTCTGCAGAGAATTGGCAAGAGCACAGGCAGAATCTCATCAGAAAAGCTACGCCTATTTTACCCAGGCCCAGTGTTTACTGTTGGAAGGACAAAAAAGGGGGGCCATTGCCCAACTAAAAGTAGCTCAAAAACTGGCAAAGAAAGATCCCTATTTGTCAGCGCGAATTTCTGCAAAAATTGATGAAATAAAATTCATGACCGAATAACTATGCCAACAAGGGGCTCACTTCAGCTATGTATGGAATGGTGAAAAAATAGAATCCGTATATAAAAAAGTAATATCAAACTTGGCGTTAAGTTAGAATGTGTTGATAATTGCTCCACAGCGCCTATGTTCCGTGAAGAACTTGTTCGCTGAGAAGTATCAACACATCCTAACTATAATTCCCCTACTTTATTTATTTTACCGCGACTTCCTTCCACCAACTGGTTTTCGTATCTGCGACCCAATCGGCATTTCTTAGATTTTTAACAAATAAAGCCGTTTCTTCTGGGCTGGAATGCTTAGAATCAAGTTTTATACACCAGTCCCAATCACCAGAAGTAGACCAAAGGCTTTGAACACCATTCATCTTTGCTATGGTAGAAGAATCTGACCAAGCATTTTTAGTTTTTAAAAAAACAACACTATTCCATGAGTTCATTCTATATTCCTTATCATTTTAATCAATTGATATCTAATCGCTTTGAACAACTGTTCATTGCGTTATATAACTCTAGACTATGAATTCTAGGAATTCAAACTAAAATTTCTGATCCTGCTGTCAACAGATTCTAATCAAGACCTAATTTTTTTAACCGATAACGTAATGTCCTAAAACTAATACCTAGTAATCTTGCAGCAGCCGTTCTATTCCACTTTGTTTTCTCAAGAGCTCCTAGAATTAATTCCTTTTCCTGATCCTGCAGATACCCATTCAGGCTAGAAGAAGATGAGGGAGCAGCCACTGGAGGCATTGGAACTTCAGGTAAATGTAAGTCTCCTGGCTCAATCATTTTCCCCTCACACATTGCTAACGCACGTTCAAGAATATTCTCTAGTTCCCTAACATTTCCTGGAAAATGATAATTACTCAAGATTTCAAAACATGCCGGATTAATTTTAACTTGCTTTCTATGTTGAATATTACATAGTTTCCGTAAAATTGCTTCACACAAATAAGGAATATCCGAAAGCCTTTCCATTAAAGTTGGGACACGCAATTCAATCACATTGACTCGATAATACAAATCTTGACGAAATTTTCCAGCATTGATCTCGTCTAACAAATTTTTATGGCTGGCACTTAAGATGCGCACATCAACAGGAATCTCATACAACTCTCCTATAGGCTTAATCGCTTTTTCTTGAATGGCACGCAATAATTTAACTTGCATAGCAAGTGGCAGCTCTGCAATTTCATCGAGAAACAATGTACCCCCATGGGCAGCAACAAATAATCCTGTTTTATCGGCAATAGCGCCTGTAAAACTCCCTTTTTTATGACCAAAAAATTCTGACTCCATTAACTCGGTCGGTATGGCACCACAATTGACAGGAATAAAAGGTTTATCTTTCCTCGGACCATTAATGTGTATTAAGTGAGCAACAAGTTCTTTGCCTACACCTGAGTCACCTTGGATAAAGACTGGGGCCTGACTACGTGCTAGCTTACGTATACTCTCACGAAGTTGTTGCATCACCAGGCTCTTCCCAACTAATATTCCTTCATCAGGCATGTCAATAGTGGAGTTTTGCATAGACAATGCCGTCTTCACAAGCTCTTTCAGCATCTTTAAGTCAACTGGCTTTGACACATAATCAAATGCACCTGCTTTTAAAGTATTCACTGCTCCTTCAATATTTCCATAAGCAGTGATGACAGCAACTGGTAACTGTGGTTTATATTTTTGAATAAACTTAACAATTTCTATGCCATCTCCATCGGGTAAACGCATATCAGTTAGAACCAGGGAGTACGAATTTTTTTTATATAGTCTATCCCTTGCTTACAATCAGATACTGCATCGCAGCATAATCCCATTCGCGACAAAGTGAGCGTTAAAAGTTCCCTGATATCAGGTTCATCATCTATAACAAGAACCTTGCTTTTCATCATATTAAAAGTTCATCCGATAGATTAACAGTAATAGCAAAACAACATCCCTTATTTGATTTTAACAAATTTAATCGGGCTTGATTAATTTCGCATAAATCTCTAGCGATAAACAATCCCATCCCTGTGCCAGTGCGCAAGGTAGTAAAGAATGGTTCGAAAATATTGTCTCTATGTTCTGGGGGAACTCCTGGTCCTGAGTCACACACTGTTAACGTTATTTTGTTTGAGGACGATTTCGCACCAATAATGATATTAACATTTCCTTCCAAATCACGACCATGTTGCATAGCGTTTTCACATAAAATGACCAGAATCTGCTCTAGCTGACTTTTATCAAAAACAACTGATAATTGCTTGTTTTTGGGTAAATTTATCATAAAATTACAATGATTTTGATGAGAAAAATCTTGCTTAAATCGCTCTAAAAATGTTGTAAGATCATTGACTTGCGGTTGGGACGGTTGACGCCTTGAAAGCTGTAATACATTTTTAATCACTGTATTCATTCGTTCGCAGTTATTAATTATTAATTGTTTTAGGCGAGCATCCTGTTCATTCAAATCTTTATCATCACCAAATAATTGAATAGCGTGAGAAATAGCACCTAAAGGATTACGCAATTCATGAGCAATACTTGCCGAAAAGCGCCCTAAAGCAACTAATTTAAGTTGTTGGGCTTGTTGGGCAATATCAGTCATATCCTCCAAAATAATAAGCACCTCCAAATTGTTAACCACAGATGTGGAAAAAAAATGTACTCTAAGATAAGGTTCTTCAATGATCGTTTGAGCAAGACGCTCATTCTGCTTTGCTTTTACTAAAAAATCATCGAGTTTCGCTGCCAATATTGGAGATAGTTGTTGTAAATTTTGAATTGCAGTATGTTTGCTCACACTAAAAAATTGTCGGGCAGCAGAGTTCATTAATTTGATCTGCTTCTCTTCATCAACATAAATAATACCTGAATGCAGTCTTTCAATAATGTATTCATTAAGTTGCTGCATTCCGGCTAATTCATAGCGATGATGCTTGGCTAAGCTTTCTGACATCCTCACCCAATTGGACAAATACCAAGCTGTTATTGCTGTAGCAAAAAAACCAGCCCCATAAATACCACTATAAAAAAAAGTATTCAAATCTTTTTGATAAGTAATAAAAAATTGCAGCACACTACCGCATAACAATAAAAAGCTAGCTAATGAAGCAAAGAAGATTGCCAACCGACCAGGAACTAAAATACTTAAAGCAGCAACAGTCACATTTAGTAAAATTCCATAGCCAGCTTGTAAGTTACCTATGATGCCTAACATGCCGGAAACTGCCATGACATCAATGGTTCCTGATAGAAACACTTGCTTATCAAAGCTAAAAACTCGCCTATACCAGCAATAAAGGAAAATCAAAGCAAAAATTAAATAAATGAATGCGATACAAAAGAACAATATAGGATAGGGATTCGTAATATAACTAAAGTAATATATTCCTAAAAATAAAAAAACACTGACTACTCTGTAAATATTGTATACCAACAATATTCGCCATTGTCTTATTTCCGGATTTTCTATTGGGCGACTTGCAGGCATCTTTATCCATTAGATTATTCGGCTTATTTAATATATAGTCAGACTTCACTATTTTGTACAACTTATAGCTGTTGAAAAGCTCCCCTTCTCAATAGATCACCCTAATATTTCCACAATTTATTTTCATTCCATATGGTCAGGGCATCTTGAGAACCACTCTCTTTGGCCTTGCCAATCCAATATTTGGCTTTCGCTCTATTTTTATTAGTCCCTATACCATCAAGATACATTAGGCCCAAATTAATTTGTGCTAAATCCAATCCCTGCTCTGCTGCTTTTTGATACCAGTACATGGCCTTTTTAAAATCTCTTTTGACTCCTTCACCCTGAACATACATTACAGCCAAATTATTTTGCGCCAAATCCAGGCCTTGCTCAGCAGCCTTTTGGTACCATTTAATAGCTTGTTTACTATCTTTTTTTACTCCCAAACCTTTCATATACATAATAGCTAGATTATGCTGAGCTAAAGGTAAATTCTGTTCTGCTGCCTTCTTATACCATGATACCGCCTCTGCAAAATTAACTGGCAAACCTCGTCCTTTCATATACATTAAACCAAGATTATTTTGAGCTTCGGCAAATCCCTGTTTCGCTGCTTTCTCAAACCATAAATAAGCTTCTTTGTAGTCTTGTATATCACCATCATTGGAGTAGATAAGACCCAAATTATTTTGAGCCATGACAAACCCATTCTCTGCTGCTTTCTTGTACCAATAGATAGCCTTTTGCATGTCTTTTTCTATACCAATTCCTTGCTCATAGATATAACCAAGATTATTTTGTGCTTTTACCCCACCTTGAGCAGCTGCTTTTTCATACCAGTAAATCGCTTTCTTACTGTCTTGAATTGAGGAATCACCATTCATATATAAGACACCCAGATTTGTTTGAGCAATAAGTGAGCCTTCATTAGCAGCCCTGGTATACCAGCTGATTGCAGCTTCTAAATCTTTAGGTACACCCTCACCCCGCTCATAAATCACACCAAGATTGTTTTGCGCATCAAGATCCCCTTGTTCTGCTGCTTTGGTATACCAATAAATTGCCTTTTTTATATCTTTGGGGGTACCATTACCGTACATGTAAAGGACAGCCAGGTTATATTGCCCATCGGAACTCCCTCCTTCTGCAGCTTTCTGATACCAAACAAACGCCTGACTAAAGTCTTTTTCAACTCCCCAACCGTTTTCATATAAGATTCCTATATTATTTTGGCCGATTGCCAAACCTTGATCTGAAGCTTTTTTGAACCAGTACATGGCTTGTTTACTATTTTTAGGGACACCTTGCCCTCTGAGGAATAAGACACCAAGGTTATTTTGAGCTTCAGGTTGCCCTTGCTCTGCTGCTTTTTGATACCAATAAGCTGCTTTTTTAAGATCTTTCTTTATGCCCTCACCCTGTTCGTATTGAAGTCCAAGTTCAAATTGTGCTTGGGCATCACCTTGTTCAGCTTTATCTTGTGTGTTCAATTGTATTTGTGGGCTGCGATTTATATCAAACTCCAGTGCTGATAAAGAGGAAGTGAAAAGAAATAGGAATAGTCCTGCAGCAACCAATTGTTTCATCATACCTCCATGCAATCATTGTTCAATTATAGCACAATTAATAATGGTAAGCTGATGGTAACCGTTGGGGATATTTCTTACGAAAAGAATCAAGAACCACCTAATTTGACCAGGACTCTTCTAGGCCCCCATTGCCCCACTTTTCCTCTAAATACTCCAGCAATCTGAGCCTGGCAATTGTCACAATGACCCGAATCATCCAAACGGTAATTCAAAATTTGATACCAATCTCTTACAATCACAGGCAAGTTACAATTAGGACAATAGGTGCTACTTCCTGCTGTATCATGAACATTCCCAGTATAAACATAATGCAAACCAGCTTTAATAGCTATTTCTCTAGCCCGCTGTAAAGTTGTAAATGGGGTTGGCGGTTTGTCCCTCATTTTCCAGTCAGGATGAAATGCCGTGAAATGCAAAGGGACATCTGGCCCTAAATGAGCCATAATCCATTCTGACATGCTCTCAAATTCGTCATCAAAATCATTTTCACCTGGAATCACCAGATTAGTAATTTCAAACCATACGTTGGTTTCTTTTTTTAAGAAAATCAAAGTATCCAATACTGGTTGTAAATGCGAACCGGTAATTTTGTAGTAAAAATCTTCGCTAAACGATTTTAAATCAATATTGGCAGCATCCATATAAGCATACAATTCCTTACGAGGCTCAGAATTAATATAACCAGCAGAAACAGCAACGGAATAAATACCTAACTTGTGACATTCCTTTGCAACATCAATAGCGTATTCCATAAAAATCACCGGATCATTATAGGTGTAAGCAACACTAAGACAGTTTAAGTTTTGCGCGGCCTTTGCAATATCCTCTGGCATAGCCATATCGGCTAAAGTATCAATATCTCTTGACTTGCTAATGTCCCAATTTTGACAAAACTTGCAAGCCAGATTACACCCTGCTGTCCCAAAAGATAAAACAGGACTTCCTGGTAAAAAATGATTGAGCGGCTTTTTCTCTATGGGATCAATGCAATAACCACTGGAACGACCATAAGTAGTCAATTTAATTTGATTATCGAGATTAGCTCGTACGAAGCACAAGCCTCTTTGCCCTTCTCGCAATTTGCAATTACGAGGACATACATCACATTGAATCCGCCCATCGTCTAATTTGTGCCAATATTTGGTTGGAATTGTATCAAACATCAAATAGCTCATAATCAATACTTAGTCTATATTTAAAGTATAGTATCTGTAGTTGTTCCGGAGTATTGTTGTGAGTATTCGCCAACCTGCCGTAGCAGGTTATTTTTACCCCAATGATCCTTTGATTTTAAAAAAAACGATACAAGATTTGCTTAATCAAGCACCAGTTCATACTCCTGCCCCCAAAGCAATACTGGTTCCACATGCCGGTTATATTTATTCTGGTTCTGTAGCTGCTTCTGCCTATGCCTCTCTACATAATAAAAAAGACTCCATTACTAAAGTCGTCCTATTAGGTCCTGCTCATCGACTATATTTCCAAGGCATCGCCTATGATCCTGTGGAAAAGTTCGCTACACCATTAGGAGAAATTGAACAAGATAAAGAACTATTAAGTCAAATTACAGACTTGCCTTATGTTTATTCCCTACCTCAAGCTCATCAAAATGAGCATTGTTTAGAAATACAACTCCCTTTCTGTCAAATGATATTCTCCAAGTTTAAAATACTTCCCCTGGTAGTTGGTGAAACCAATCCAATGGAGGTAGCACAACTGATAGGCAGGATATGGGGTGATGATGATACCTTGATTATTATCAGTTCCGATTTAAGTCATTATCTTCCTTATCATATAGCCCAACGAGAAGACAAAAATACTTGTATTTTCATTGACACCTTAGATGGTGAAAGCATACTTCATAACGCAGCCTGTGGTTATTTCCCATTGCGTGGTTTTTTATATTTTGCACGGCAAAATCATCTTTACAGCCGTTTATTAGACTTACGCAATTCAGGAGATACTGCTGGAGATAAAGAAAGAGTAGTGGGTTATGCTGCCTATCATTTTTATCAAAAACTTAGTTTTGCAGATCATTGTGGTGATGAATTGAAATATCTGGCAAAAGAAACAATTCGATTACAGACAGAAGAAAATAAGACATTAGCAATTGATTATAAAGATTACCATCAATTGCTGCGGATACGCATACCTACTTTTATTACTATAAAGAAGAATGGGATACTTAGAGGTTGTATGGGAAGCCTTATAGCCAAAGAGCAATTGGCTGAAAATGTAATTTATAACTCAATGCGCGCAGCAATTGCTGACCCTCGGTTTCCTAGAATAACCGCATCCGAACTCAAAGAATTATCCTTAACCATTTCATTAATTAGCCCATTATCCCCATTACACTTTAATGATGAGGAGGAGCTTAAGTCCCAATTGCGAATCGGCACGGATGGTTTGCTATTAACTTACGGCCCCTATCAAGCTACCTTTTTACCTAGTGTATGGATTCCCTTAAAACGAAAGATGAATTTATAAGCCATTTAAAATTAAAAATGGGACTTTCTGAAAATTTTTGGTCTCCCAAAATGAAGGCCTTACGTTACACTGCAGAAATTATTGAGTAAATGCCTAAGGCTGTTTTCTCAGTAGCGTGATAACATAGCTGTATTGGATATGGGAAACACGAATTTCCCATGTTAGTGAAGAACAGAATACGCTGTTATTGAGCTGGGAGAGACACAAACGCAGAGGTTTGATATTTCCTTACAAATAATTCATCAGACCTATTTTTATGCTAATTTTAAATTATAGGATTCTAAGGTATACAAAATGGATAATTCATTTGTATTTAATGAGACTACCCTAAAACGAGTACCTCATTTTTTAGTGTTAATTATTATTTTACTGTTAGGTCTCCCTTACATAGGATTAAACTGGGGGTTGGACTTTAGTAGTTTAGCAGTCAAACTAAATAGTGGGAAAGAGGTTGATTCTCAACTTTTTGAATCTCAAATTCGTGGCTATTTTAGACAAGCTCTCTTACAATGGTCAGGGTTTTCCCTTGCTGCAGTCACTGTCTTATTGGCATTTACTCAGTATCGATTGAGCAATGATAAAATAGCACTAATTATTGGATTAGCAATACTATTTTCTGGCTCTGTAGAAGCGCTCCACACCATAGTAGTAGATGGTTTGTCTTTGGATTTTAACCAAAAAAACAACCTAGATGCTCTCATTTGGGTTTTTTCAAACAGCATCAGTGGGGTTATTTTAATAATTGGACTTAGCCTACTGCTCTGTGCCAATAATGATAAAACAGTCAGTTTCCAAACTTTTATCTTATTGACTACTTTTTTAGTATTGGCGGCCATCACACTTATTTATTATACAACAACAGTAATTAAGCTTCCTGACATGTGGCTTCAAGACTCTTATATTTCCAGACCATTTGAACTCATATCCGTCTTTATCTATCTCATGTTAATGATTATCGTTTATCCCAAAATTTATACATCCTATCCTAGTATTTTATCTGACTGTATATTCTATATCTCACTAACTCAGGTTGTATTATCTATATACATCATGCTATTATCAAATACTCCCTATGACAGCGCATTTAATATTGCCTACTTTCTCAAGGTGATCGTCTATTTTATCCCTTGCACATGCTTGGTAATTAATTATGTTTTTTCATACTCAGCCGTTTTACGGGCGCAAAGGCAACTCAAATCAAAACAAGAAGAATTAAAATACATCGCCTCTCATGATCCCCTGACTAACCTGTTTAACCGCAGAGAATTTGAGGAGTTACTTGATAACTCCATTGCTAATTCTCAAAGAAATAACTCTTCCCTAGCTTTGTTACTTATTGATTTAGATAATTTTAAATCTACGAATGACACTTTTGGTCATTTTCATGGAGATGAACTTCTAAAACAATTCTCGAATCGACTCAGTTTATTAGTCAGAAAAAGCGACCTATTATCAAGAGTAGGAGGGGATGAATTTACTCTTATTTACCTAAATATAAAATCTCCCTCCAATGCCCGGCATTTAGCTGAACGAATTTTAAATGAATTAAATAGTCCCTATACTATTAATGGCAAATTAATTACAGTAACTGCAAGTATAGGAATATCTATTTTTCCTGATGATGGTAATACAACAGAAGATTTATTAAGAAAAGCAGATTTGGCAATGTATAAAGCCAAAAATTCTGGGAAAAATACTTATCAATTTTATACTGATGAACTTGGCTATCTTCAACATAGAGAATCTGAATTGGAAGCTCATTTACGGAAAGCATTAGAATATGAGGAGCTTCACCTCTATTACCAACCCAAATTTAATCTGCTAAACATGGAAATTATTGGTGCAGAAATTCTATTGCGCTGGAATAATGAATCATTAGGCGAAGTGTCTCCGAATGAATTTATACCTATAGCTGAAAACACTGGATTAATTAATGATCTTGGTCAATGGGTTTTACAAAAAGCCTGTTCTCAAATAATGAAATGGTCTCAGCAGTACAATACTATGCTTTCATTTTCAATTAATATCTCCCCTATACAATTAACAAATCTTCAATTTCCAAACATTCTTGAAAAAATAATGAAAGAATACCAATATCCTCCTGGATATCTAGAACTGGAAATTACAGAAAATATTTTAATGCGTGATCAAATTGAAGTCTCCAAAGTACTTAATATTATTTCTAACTTGGGAATAAAATTGTCATTGGACGATTTTGGTAAAGAATATTCCTCATTGAATAGATTAAAAACTCTTCCTATCGACGCCCTAAAAATTGATAAAAGTTTTATATCAGATATACATAATGAACAGGAGAAAGTTGTTATCATTGATATTATTATTAAATTAGCTAATGAATTGGGAATGAGTATTGTTGCAGAAGGAGTTGAAACGATAGCTCAATTAAAATATCTTGTATCAAGAAAATGCCATTTTGGTCAAGGTTTCCTTTTAAGCAAACCCCTAACAGCAGAGGAGTTCGCAATAGTGGCATATTCCATGCGCGGAAAAGACCAATCCAATACAAGCGTAATATCATTGATAAACGACAACAGGCCCTAATAATGAAGGGTATTAACTCCCTCTTAAACTAATCACGAAAATTCTCATACTGTAAAGGCAATTCAATATTTGATTTCTTTAACAAAGCGATAGTTTCCTGCAAATCATCACGTTTTTTTCCAGTTATTCTGACTTTATCTCCCTGGATAGAAGTCTGTACTTTTAATTTGCTATCTTTAATATACTTTACTATTTCCTTAGCCGTAGGTTGATCAATGCCCTGTTTAAAAGTCATGGTAAGAGTATAAAATTTTCCACTATGAACAGGCTCATCTTCTATGTCCACACCTGCTGTACTTAGGTTACGTTTTGAGCAATGATTTCGGAATAAATCCTCAAGCTGCCTTACCTGAAAATCGGACTGAGAGCGTAAGGTCACAATAAGATCTTTAAGCTCGATAGTAGCTTCTATTCCACGAAAATCAAATCGCGTGCTTACTTCACGCATTGCGTTATCCACCGCATTGCGCAACTCCACTTCATTCATTTTAGAAACAATATCAAAAGAAGGCATAACCAATCCGTTAAAAATTAAAATCCTAATTTATCAAAAAATAAGAGCCTATTAAAGAAAAGAGACCGCTGATTCCTCATTTTGAACGAATTAATTCTGCTTTAAAATAAAGCAATTTCTCAGCTATTGCATAATTGCCTAAACAATGTTATCAAATTATTTGGATGAAAAATCATCTAGTTGGTTATGGATATTATTAATCTGCAGCAAAAAAAGCTATTGTTAATCTAGTGTTAATCTGGAATTATTTAAGTTTTTTTTGCTTTCTCAAGGAGTGAGAAGTATGGGAAAGGAAAAGACAGATCTTGAGGTTTCATATAAACCAGTACCTTATAAAGGACGTTTTTGGATACATTCTGAAAGTTGCTATACCGAAGAGGAGTTAAGTCTAAGAGAGTGGATTTTAAAAGCACGTGCTACCTCAGGAATCCATCCGGATTACCTTAGCAATCCCAGTTCCTGGTTTGCCAGTGATGAGAACGCACTAATTAACCCTTACGAACAGGCCTGGTTTTACTCCAATGCTTACAAGCCCAGGCATATTTTAAACCGTGATGATTTTCATGTTCAACCAATTGATAATCAGCGTCTTCAGTGGCCACAATTTTATGATTTAATGCAAAAAGTAGGTGATTATCTTTTATTAAGAAACAGTGAATTACCTCCCGAACACTTAAACCACCCCATAAATTTTTTCCTTCTTGACGTCAACAACATCTTAAAAGGCCTAAGTCAAAACAACAACATACAACAAGTCAAAGATCAGCTGGAATTACTTACTCGTTATCTGCGCACGATTGAAAAAAATATTTCGCCACTGGTTGGTTCCGATCGATTATTTTTAGCCAATTTCCGCAAAATAGTGGATTCCAAGATTCAGCCGCATCTGGATCATAGGTTAGAAACTCAGCTCCTCAGAGATAGACTTGGAGAATTATCAAAAGACATAAGGAAATTATCAAGCGACCGAAATAGAATTTTGCATTTTGCCCTGAATATCAATCCAGTAAACCCCCACCCTTATGAGTTTGATCTTGATAAAATTGGTAATACGGCTTCTTATCCAACTCAAGCAGCTAAAAATTGTGCTCTAAAATCCAAAGAATTAGTTGCAGATCCCGTCCCCATACTTCACCTGACAAAAGAGCAATTAAACGATTGTCCCCATTTCAAATTAATCTCTATGAAAGAAGAGACCCTTGATCATTACGCCAAAGCGATTTCTGATCTTAATGAACTGGAACGATTTCAGAAGGTAATCCAAGACATTATGGATTTGCTAGGTCAAGCGGGAGAAGTCTATACCGTCCATCAATTTAAAAATCAAATGCTGTCCTTGTTTGAACAAATCGATGGGTTTATCGATAACTCGTCGGAGCATATCGAAGAAATAATTGATGCGAATACACAAGCCTACCATAAAGCCATACAAGAGGAACAAAATTTGTCTTATTGGAAAACCTGGCTAACCAATGAGAAAGAAAAATTAAAATTCTTTATTAAAAATCAGGACACTCTTGCCCAGTTTCCGTCTAGCTCTTCCGATCTCAAGAAAACAGGTAAAGCATTAAAAAGTAGAGTTAACGAAGTCATTTCCCACTTAAATCAGCCTAAATTAAAGGAAACGTCTTTTGAAGCAATTGCAGGACAAACCCAGGCACTCGATAAGCTGATGTGGTCCATGCATGATTGGATAAAAATTCAACATGAATTAAAAGGGCTTCCAAGTCCTAAGCCACCAGAACCACTTAAGATAGAGCCCACCACTATACCTCCTGTTGAGACCTTCACTCCTCTTTCACCACCTGCCCCTATTTATAAGCCTCTTTTTTCAGCTCCCCCCAGCAATATGACTATTTCTTGTACATCTGATAATCCTCAGTGTTCAATAAATTCCAATCCATGCACAAATTCCAACAACGCATCCACGCAAAATTCTTTGGTCTATTTAGGCTAATAACATTAATACCTATCGGTGTTATCGCCTTGTACTTACTGATGCAATGGAAAAATAAGAAAAAAATCCCTGCATCAGGTACTAAAGAAGAATTCGATAAGATAAAAGAGCAGTTTGAAGATTTATTAACAGAAATTAGGGGCTTTGAGGATTCTGAAGAAGTTGATCTTGCAGACGATTATTATTTCATTCTAAGTGATTATAATGACTTAATAAAAAAGGCAAAATCAGATTTTTATAGTGTAGAAGGATTACAGGAAGCTTATAATGAATTGAAAGATTTCTATGAGGAGCACTGTAGCTCTCAAAAATCAGTTACTCTCTATCCTTCGCCATAAGGGCTGTTATGATATAATTATACCATTTTATCTGCAGCCTCTTTGTCACTCTCAGATGTCGCTAGCATAATAACACATTAGACCTCTTTTATAATATTACAAAAGAGGTCTAAGCTATTACTGCAACACACATTGATCGGTATTTGAATCTTCCTCACCTTCTTTTGGTTTGCCTGCCCCACTTGCAAAAAAAGTCTGCATTAAACCACTTATCATCTTTTCAGTCGCTTCCTCATTCTCATTTTCCAAAGAATTACCTGAATATCCCAAAGAATTGGCAATATGCTTTAAAGATTCCCTCATCTTACTTAAAGAGTCTATTAAATCCTCATAAAAGGAGTCATCATAAAAATCATAAGGAGAATCTAGCACAGCAGCAATTTCACTCATCCTGGCTATAATTGCTTCCTGTTCCTGTGCTATCCTTCTTTGCCCTTTCGATAGCTTGCGACCAAACACAACTTTTGGGACCTCCTTCTGGACTTCAATCAATTGTGATTTTAATGAAATCATTTCTAAAGTAAGCAATTGGCGTTTTATTACCTCTCTTTTTATATCTTCGAAGAATGGCATAACATCAAAATCTTCAATTGCATTCAAAGATTCTCTGAGCTTATCCAAATCCATTTTAATGGCTTTTACCGTTGAAATACGCTCGATGCGAGGTAGTTTAGGTAACAATAGATCAAATTCTTTTTCTATCTCTTTTTTGTTGTACATAACATCTGGATCAGTATTTAATCGTTTTACAAATTCTTCTCCAGCAGTGCCATGAAAGTACTGAGTAACATCCAATTGTTGGTTATAATTTACAAGGTCATAAGTTATTCCCTGCTTAAGTAACTCAATCTTACGCTGATTTTCTTTGATTAACTCTTGGATTTCATCTTTTGTTTTTGCATCAAAAGGGAAATCCGAAGGTAAAACATTTAACATTTGGTTAAGCTGTTTATAAAATTTTATGTTATTAATTGTTAGGCTAAAATTCTTTTCAAGTACTGGCCTTAAAGGATGATTGGGTTGCATTAGTAAAATCGCTGCGAATGGCAAACCAGTTTCTTTATCAATACCCATTAGGCTTTCCCCATTCTTTACAAGCAAATCGAGAATATCCAGCATGTTCGTTTCAGGTGTGGAATTTTTAAAGCAATAATCCACAATAGAGGCATACTCCACTGTCTTGATAGCAAAATCTTTAAAATGAATACTTGCTGTTTGATATTTCAGTAAAAGAGCCATTAATTGAGCTTGATTAAATTGCAATGCATAAAGAACCATATTACTTGATAATAATGGGAAGAAAGGAGCAATTTCCTCAGCCAGCTGATACTGGCCTTTTGCTAATAGCCTTTGCAATAGGTTAACACCTATTCCTTCAATTTTTGTTCTTAAGGCCTTTAGATTTTTAATGTCTTCAATTGAGGCAGAGTAGTCTCCAAATTCATATTTCCAATCTATATTTTTAAATTCTGCGTAAAGATTTACTACTTGTTTAATCAACTGCTCATCTTCTAGTTTTATTGCCTTAATCTGTTCAACCTGTAATTTAAATTTATTAATTAATACACTAAGATCTTCTTCCTTCTTGGCCGGTTTTTTCTGAACTGTATGGGACTTGGAAGAGCTGGCCTCTGCAAAAAAAGATGGCTTTTTGGAAGAGGAAGGCTTCTCTCTTTTTGCCGAAACAGATCTTGTGATAACTGGCTCCACTTCCGCCTCCTGCTTGTCTTCTATGGGTATTAGTGTTAGTTCACTTATTGAACTCCACTCTATCTCTGCCATTAATGCCTTTTTATAAGAGAGCAAATGTTTTAATGCTTTTCTTATACCCGGTGTAAAATTGGAATAAAGAAGGAGCGATTTTTGAATGTCAATTTGTCTATCCAATATCTCCAGATGCTCCTCTTTACCACGCATAGACTCTGAAATACCGGTTAATTGCGATTCCAATACTTCAAATTGTTTTTTTAGGTCTTCGACTACTAGCTGTTGCTCGCCCCTCAAATACTTTACTAAATCTCGCGTACTTCTATCAGCCAATAATTTAAATACCTCTTCATTCTCTTCACAATCAACTGGAATATACTCATTTTCAGAAGTAACCCTAGAAAATAATGGCCTATTGACAAAATTATCCTCCGAATCGAAATAAACATGTAACCTATACTCTGTGCCTAATTGATTTTTAAAATAAGCGGTATAATGATATTGACTAATGGAATCAATCCATCCATAGGGTTTCTCAAAAATACTTACGTGATGATGAGATAAGGTATACTCACCTATGGTTATTTCTTTATCTAGTGGCAATTCAAATTTATAGTATTTTGTGCCCTTTGAATGAGTTAATTCAGAGAAATCAATAGCCCCTGATATTTTGGCCTTATTAATCTTATCTTTTACTAAATTAAATAAAGCATTTCTCGACATCTTAGCTCCCCAAAGCAATATTAAAGATTAAAGATATTACTTTAAGATCTTTTATTGTTCAACAAGGAATTTCACAGGTATTCTTCTATTTCAGGGAAAATAGTATTGAAATTCAAAAATTTAGAGGCAAATGTCAGCACGCTCTAAAATAAAAATATAAACATATCAGTTTAACTATCTCCACTTGCAAAAAAACTTGCAGGAATAAATAATAAACCTTTGCTTCTGTAAAGCGTATTAAACAACAGTCTTCTTTCGAAACTCACAGCCATAAGAGAAGTATGAGGAGAAACGGAGCACAGAACCGCATTGTACCCATTAGCACATGAGGATTCGGGCACCGTATCGACAAAGCAATTCTCCATAGCAGTAGAGTTTCAAAGTCTAATCAATTTGATTGAAAGGGAACTCAAGGAATGGAGTCAGTCAGAACTGAGAACCAACTATCTCAAAGCTCTAAAGCCACTCTGGCTGTAGTTACTATTTTAGTAGGGATCGGTTCTGGATTTTTAGGAATGTGCCTCGCGCTATTGCTCCATTTTCTCCAACACATTGCCTATGGTTATAGTCCACTCCACATTATAAGCAATGAAACTTTTCTAGAAGGAGTCAGGGCCTCCTCCCCAGAAAGAAGAATTACTATCCTTTTTTTATGTGGATTAATTGCAGGTATGGGTTGGTGGGCACTCTATCGTTTTGGAAAACCACTTATTAGCATTGCTCTGGCAATAAAATCTGGCAAACTCATGCCAGGACTTAGTACATTTATCCATGCCTTTTTGCAAATCATAACCATTGCGCTAGGCTCACCGCTTGGCCGAGAGGTAGCTCCCCGCGAAGTGAGTGCCGTCTATGCTTCATGGTTATCAGCCAAAGCAGGATTAAGTACTGAAGAAAGCAAAATCATGTTAGCTTGTGGTGCAGGAGCTGGTCTGGCTGCAGTTTATAATGTGCCTTTAGGAGGCGCTGTATTTGTACTGGAAGTATTACTTTGCACTTACAATTGGACAATTTTACTTCCTGCGTTAGCCTCCTCAGCCATAGCTGTTTTAGTATCCTGGTGGGGTTTAGGAAATGAATCTATCTACCAGATACCCGATTTTTCATTGGATGCTTCTTTAATTATCTGGTCCATTCTTGCAAGTCCCATACTAGGTTTTTTTGCCTTTTGGTTTATTCAAATCGCCACAGTACAACGTAGTAAAGCAGCTCACGACTGGCGTATGATTTTCTCCTGTTTGTTTAATTTCCTGATCATTGGATTATTTTCTATTTATTTTCCTTCCTATTAGGAAACGGTAAAAGTCCTGCAGAAATGGAATTTGATCAATCCGTAGGAATTGGATTAAGTATTGTACTATTTTTATTAAGGAATATATTCGTTTGGACAAGTTTGCGCGTTGGAGCCAGGGAGGATTGTTAACACCTTCTCTTGCTAATGGCGCTCTACTTGGAGCTATACTCGGAGGCATTTGGAATTGGTATTTGCCAGCTGCCCCCCTACACGCCTTTGCCATTATTGGTGCAACCGCTTTTCTTGCTGCAGCACAAAAAATGCCATTAACGGCTATTATTCTCATCTTTGAATTCACAAGAATTAATTTCGTCTTTCTTATCCCTATCATGCTTGCTGTCTGCGGTTCAGTCACTATGTGTCAATTAACCAAGCACTATTATATTAAATACAAAGTATGATGCGCTTAAGTGCACTCATTGAATTATTACAAAATGGCTCCATATAGGAAGTTTAAAATTAAACCCAATCATCATGTTTTATAGGTAATCATATGACGTTATGCCCTTGTGGATCACAAAATCAATATGATCAATGTTGCGGAATTTTTCTTGAAAGCACGCAAACTCCACAAACACCTGAGCAATTAATGCGGTCAAGATACACTGCTTATTCTTTGGCGAAAATCGATTATATTAAGCGCACTATGAAAGGCAAACCATTAATTACTTTTAATGAGCTAGAGGCCAAAGAATGGTCCCGAGGGGTTACTTGGATAGGTTTAACAATTATTCAAGCCTATATGGAAAATGCTAATAAAGGATTTGTTGAATTTATAGCAAGTTTTCTTGACGGAAATCAGTTAAAGTCCCTGCATGAATTGAGCGAATTTCAAAAAGAAGACTCCATTTGGTTTTATGTAGATGGAGTAGATAAACAATTGCCAAATAGGCAAAATAAACAAAAAATAGGACGCAACAGCCCCTGCCCTTGTGGAAGTGGTAAGAAATTTAAAAACTGCCACGAAAAATAATTTAATTTCGGATTTTATTAATGAACGGCCATTTACTACTCAATATTTTCATTTTTCTCGCTGCAGCAAGCATTATGGTCCCTCTTACCAGCCGGTTTAGACTAGGCTCAGTGATTGGTTATCTCACCGTAGGCATCTTAATTGGTCCTTTTGGGCTTAAACTCATAGGTAATTCCGAACAAATTATGCATTTTGCAGAGTTTGGAGTCATTATGATGTTGTTTTTGATTGGTCTTGAACTAGAACCAATCATGCTTTGGAAGCTACGAAAATTAATAGTTGGTCTCGGAGGTTTACAAGTCTCACTAACAACAGCCGCTCTATCCCTGGCCGCTATTATGATGGGTTATGATTGGCGAGCAAGTATTGCAGTCAGCATGGCGTTGGCCCTGTCTTCAACGGCTTTAGTATTACAAATGCTTCAGGAGAAAAATCTGTTGAAAACAGCCGAAGGCGAAACCTCTTTTGCTGTTCTCTTATTCCAGGATATCGCAGTTATCCCTATATTAGTTATATTACCTCTTTTGGGCGACCACGGTATAAGTGCAAGTATCAGTGCTCATACTGCAACCAATATAGCTCATCTGCCTAAATGGCTTCATGCGCTTTTAGTTGCTGGTATTATTGGAGGTGTCATTTTAGCTGGTCATTACTTATCTCGATACTTGTTCTTAATCATTGCAAAAACCAATATCCGCGAAGTATTTACTGCCTTTTCCTTATCCTTGGTTGTTGGAACTACTCTATTAATGGAGACCATTGGAGTTTCTCCCGCCTTAGGTGCATTTATCGCTGGAACAGTCTTAGCAAATTCACAATACAAGCGAACTGTAGAAGCAGATATACAACCATTCAAAGGTCTTTTACTTGGATTATTTTTTATCTCTGTTGGGATGGGAATTGATTTCAACCTATTCTTCAAGCAAATGACGCTCATCATACCCGTCGTAATTGGAATCATTGTCATTAAGGCAGTGATTCTCTTTACGCTTGGGCAGCTGTTTCAACTTACTAAAATCCAATCACTTGGCTTTGCCCTTGGCTTATCGCAAGGGGGAGAATTTGCTTTTGTACTTTTTCAATACGCAAGCACTTCGAAAGTAATAAGCCCAGAAATCAGCAGTTTTTTTACCTTGGTTGTCGCTTTGTCCATGTTAGCCACCCCGTTTCTAATGCTTTTGTATCACCGTTTTATGGTGCCAAAATTAATTAGCAAGCTACCGGAGCGTGAATATGATTCCATTCATGAAAAAAATGACATTATCATTGCTGGTTATGGTCGTTTTGGTCAGATCATTGGGCGATTCCTTAGTGGTGAAAACATTAAGGTCACTGTTTTGGAAAAAAATCCCGAACAAGTCGAATTATTGCGCAAATTTGGCTACACTGGATATTTCGGGGATGCTAATCGATTGGATCTGCTAAAAAGCGCTGGAGCAGAACATGCTAAATTATTAATAGTCACCGTAGGTAACCCTGATATCAACTTGGAAATTGTTAAATTAGCTAAACAAGAATTTCCTAACTTGAAAATTTATGCCCGAGCAAGGAATCGACGCCACGCTTATGAATTACATAAAGCGGGAGTAGATTATTTCAAAAGAGAACTCTTTGATTCGTCATTAACTATGACAAAAGAAATTTTACAATTTCTTGGCTATAAGCCTGAAGAGATCAAGAAAAAAGCAAAAGCCTTTCAAAAGCACGATGAAGAAGCTTTAATCAAATCTTTCGAGTTCTTCGAAGAGGAATCCAGCCTCATCAATTTCGCCCGACAGGCAAAAGGAGAGCTAGAGCGTATTTTACAGAACAATTCTTAATAAACGAGTCATAAAGATACTTCTCAGATCTTTATATTAAACTATTTTTATTTAATCTTACATAAGAGTTGCCTTTACTGGTGTCAAGATGTTTAAATAGGTAACATTTATCCAATGAAAATTACTTAAATGGTTCATTTTCAAGAAATTACTGTAAAAACCTTTTTAAAAGATTATTGGCAAAAGAAGCCCTTGGTGATTCGCCAGGCTTTACCTAATTTTATTAATCCTCTCTCACCTGATGAACTAGCAGGACTTGCACTTGAAGAAGACATAGAAAGTCGGCTTGTCTACGAAACCCCAGGGAATTCTCCCCAGTGGCATTTAAAAAGAGGACCATTTAAAGAAGCTGATTTTACTCACCTTCCCGAAACTCATTGGACTTTATTAGTACAAGGAGTCGATATTATCATCCCGGAAGTATATGAGTTGCTTGATCATTTTAATTTCATTCCCCAATGGCGGATTGATGATGTCATGATTAGTTATGCATCACTTTATGGCAGTGTTGGTCCACATTATGATAACTATGATGTCTTCTTGTATCAGGCCAAAGGTCGACGGTTATGGTCATTAACCTCTCAGAAATGTCATGCCAATAATTTTATAACCGGTCTCGAATTACGAATCATGAAAGAATTTGAGGTGGAAGAACAATTTATATTGGAAGAAGGAGATATGCTCTATTTACCCCCCCATATAGGGCATTATGGTATAGCTCAATCCGAAGACTGTATGACCTATTCTTTTGGTTATAGAAGTTATCGGGGACAAGAATTGTGGGACAGTTTAGGTGATTATCTATCCGAAAAAGGGCTATTCAAAACACTTTATCAGGATCCTGATTGGTCAGATCTTACAAATTCATCGGAAATTCCCCCTTCCGCATGGAAAAATGCAAAACGATTGTTAACCCAGATGCTGGAAAATGATGAAATCATCAAATCCTGGTTTGGCTGCTTTGCAACCAGTCTTGAACAATCGGCTGAACAACGGATAGCTTTGCCTTTGGAAGAGGAAGAATTACTTAGTTTGGAAGAATTTATTAAAGAACTTCAAAACAGCCAAGGATTATTGAGAGACGCCGTATGTCGTTTTGCCTATCAAAGAGATGATGTACAATCTGAATATCGTTTTTATATCAATGGAGAGGAATGGGAAAGTCAGGGAGTTGCACCTGATTTACTGAGTTATGTTGCTAATAACCGCCTGCTTTTTCTAAAAGATCTGCAATCTTATTGCAACAACGAAGGCAATCAATTATTTCTCTATGAATTGTGGAAACTCCAATGGCTGCAAATTTATCCAGATGAATAGGCTTCTATTTTGAAACTAGCCACTCTCTTGCAAGTCTCGACATAGCGTGGCATGTAATGAATCTTCTACACATCTCTGGAAACTCAGCCCAGCTCTGCTCTCCGAAGTCCCGCTGTAGGTAGAGATGTGATAGGGAGACAGGGCATGCCAACAGTGCGGAGCTGGCCCTATCCCCCTTAACGCAAGGACTTTACGAACTAAATACCCAATAAATACAATCAATTGGATAATTTCAAAATCATATAGTATATTTAATATACATAAACCAAACAAGGATGGGCGATGAAAAAAATAATATTGGCCATGGTTATAATTAGTGCTGCCGGCTTACTCAGTAGCTGCGGAAGTGCATGCTGCGGCGGCGCCAGATCCTGTTGCAGCTATAATACTGGATGCTGTGGTGTACAAAATTATTCAGGCATTTGGTATTAGTGCACACCCATAAAAGACCAGCCGCATGGCAAAAATAGTTTTCTTACAATGCCGGAAGAAGGATTTCTCCACATAGCTTATATGGAATGGGGAAACTATGATCTGAAGTTACCCAACATTAAACTTCTTTCGAAACTCGCTGCCATGAGAGAAGTACGAGGGGAAACGGAGCACAGAATCGCAGTGTACACGTTAGTAGCACCGTATCGACAAAGCAATTCTCCATAGCAGTAGAATTTCGAAAGAAGTCTGTTATTTGTGTGTAGGGTTGAAGGGTGGCTGAATCAATAATCACGTCTTAGCTTAAGTAATTGCTGTCTTAATTGATTCAAATTAATTTTATGGCTAAACAAAGTAATTAAAGCACCTGCCAATATAAACGCAATCCCCAAGGCATGCCATGGCTTTAAAACTTCACCTAATAGTAATACACCAAAAACCACTACAAAAACTGGTTCTAAAACGGATAAAATAGATGCTTTTTCTGAACTAATATATTTTAAACTATATAACATTAATAAAATAGGTATCACGGTTGCAATAATGGCTATGCCAAACAAATTTAGCCACACAGGTAATGATAATGGAATTTTAAAACTATGTTCTAAAGAAGCAACTATAAAACTAGTTGCCATACACCCTAAACAAACCATTAAAGTTGATAAGTTAGGCGAAATTTTATTATTTTTACTAGCAACAATGTAGCAAGCATAAAAAAAGGCAGAGGTTAAGCCAAGAAATATGCCCCACAAGTCAAAAGCTACTTCCTCCAGATCGATTAGTAAAGCCATACCCATTAAAATAATAGCAATAGCCAGGTAATATACTTTTGGTATAGTTTGACCATAAAAAAAGAAGTTTAATAACATAATCATCACTGGATAAGTAAAAAATATCACCATTGATAATCCTGATCCAATATAGAGGGAACCATAAAAATACAACAGTGTGGATATACCATAGTAAAAAGCGCCGCTTAGAAAAGCGACCAACATGGATTTATAACTGTCTTTAATACGATTAAGTTGTGAAATTAAAAAAATCAAAATTAAAATGCTTGAAATAAAAAACCGCCAAAACAACATATTACTTGCTGACAAATCGCCATTAATCGCACTAATTCCAAAATAACCAATAAATCCGTATAAAAAACCGGATAAAATGGCATAAAAGGAACCTTGTTGTTCTTGGGAGCTCATGATGATGGCATCTAAAATAAATTGATTTTTAAATCAATAAAAAGCTTTATTTTACTACTTTTTTTCTATTTTGAAAATAAATCAATCAAAGTTGAGGCATATTGGCATATTTATATCTTCGGTAGAAATACAAACTGAACTTACACCAGAACTATTAAAAATTTTGCTACAAGTCAATTGACAATAAAATATACACAATGTAATATTCTAAAACTTTGTTTTTGGCTCTAAATCAACTAATGTTTCGAATTTTAGTTTTTCTTTCTGGTATATTACTCTTTGCATCTAATATCATTGCTGAAACCGTTTCTTGTAAGGGACACTCATGCCTTGCTGTCATAGATGCTGGTAGTACAGGTTCAAGATTGCATATTTATTCTTATGATTTGGATGATAACAAGACACCGATTCATATCAATGAAATTTGGAATAAAAAAATTAAGCCCGGGTTCGCTACCATAGAGCCGAACTCCAGCACCATTGACGCTTATCTAACTACCTTATTAGCTGACGCCCCTACTGAACATATCCCCGTTTACTTTTACGCCACAGCTGGCATGCGGCTATTACCACAGTCAAAACAGAAAAAATACTACGATGAACTTGAGCAATGGTTTAAACAACAATCTCAATGGCAACTAGTAGAAGCGAAAACTATCACTGGCAATGATGAAGCTTTATTTGATTGGCTTGCAGTGAATTACAAGCTGGGCACACTCCAATCAAAGCAGAATCAATCGGTTGGCGTCATGGACATGGGTGGCGCTTCCGTACAAATTGTATTTCCTATACAAAAAAATGAAGAAATCAATAAACTTTATCAGGTGGAACTCGATCTCTATGGACAACATATTACCTTATATGTCCACAGTTTTTTAGGCTTAGGCCAAACCGAAATGTCACACCAGTTCCTTAACTCTGCCTCTTGCTTCGCTAATAACTATCCATTACCTGATGGAGAATCAGGCCAAGGGAATGCTCCTTCCTGTGAAGAAGAAGTTTCTTCATTAATGAATAGCGTTCATAAGGTTAATCAACAAGTACAACCCTTACTTGCCTCAAACCCTGTGAATGAATGGTATAGTATCGGAGGGATCTCAAATCTTGCCAGCAGCAATCTGTTTCATTTTGAAAACAACGTATTAACTAACCAAAGTTTACTTCAACAAGGAGACAGTCAAATTTGCCACCAACAATGGGAGATGCTTAATGCCCAATATCCTAATGACGAATACCTCTATCAGTACTGTCTTTTGTCTTCCTATTACTATGCCTTAATGGTTGATGGTTATGGAATTTATCCCGATCAAACGATTCATTATATTCCGCCAGAAGAAAATCTTGATTGGACAATTGGTGTAGTACTTTACCGTACTAAGGATTTATAATTCATCAATTAAAAAATCATCAATTTTTAGAGAGATGGGACGTTTATAAAAGGCACATAAGGCATTGCGAAAGCGTTGAGCTCGCTGAGATAACCCTTGAGTACAATAATGCAAAACTTGGTTATGAATTGATTGCTTAAACGCCTCTGTATCCGATTCAGTACCATTTAAATTATCAATACTCACTCTAAATTTATGACCAGTAGCAACCGAGAGTATCCATTCCATTGCTTGCGGTTTTACTTCCATCTTCTGAAATAAAGCCTGTTGTTCTTGAGTGCGACCATCAGGTGCATACCAATAGCCAAAATCAACCAGCTTCCTTCTTTCTTCTCCGGCAATGAGCCAATGTGCACATTCATGCAAAGCACTACTAAAAAATCCATGAGCAAAAAATAGCGCATTATAGGGATATTGCTCATCAGCCGGTAGATAAATTGGTTCGTCGCCCCCTTTGACTAATCGAGTATTATAGTCCTTTTCAAAACAATCATTAAAAATACGAATGAGATCTTGGTAGTTATGCACGAATTATTCAAAATTGAAATAATAAAGGGAGCTATTTTATATAAATTTCAAATTTTTAAAATATTTTTCAACATTGATTTTTAATTAAATTACTTTATAGTTAATTTTACTAAAACACTTAAGACTTTGAATGGATTTCATTTTATGATTTCGAAAAAAATAGCTCAAATTTCATATTCTATAGTTTTGGCACTAATCATTGGGGCTGCAGAAGCGAAGACTACTCGCCCCGAGGATGAACAACAACTCGCTCGCTCTATTTATAAACAATTTATCGAAGTGCAAACAGGATTTACTACTGGCTCAACAACACCGCTAGTTGACGTGGCAGTTAAGTACTTAAAGAAAGCTGGTTTTTCCAATGAGGACATTTTCGTTGGTGGTGCCAGTCCGCAAAAAGCAAACCTGGTTGTACGTTATCATGGTACTGGTGAAAAGAAGCCCTTGTTATTACTTGCACATACGGACGTTGTTGAAGCCAAAGCTTCCGATTGGAGCATGAATCCCTTCCAACTGACTGAAAAAGATGGGTATTTTTATGGCAGAGGTACTTTAGATGATAAAGCACAAGCGGCTATTTGGATAGCCAACTTAATCCAATATAAGCAGGAAAGATTTAAACCCAAACGCGATATCATTGTTGCCTTGACAGCTGATGAAGAAGGAAGTAGTCCATACAACGGAATTAGTTGGCTGATTAAAAATCACAAGAATTTAATCGAGGCAGATTTTGCCCTAAATGAGGTGGATGGGGTGATTTGGCTAAAGGGGAGAAAATATCGCAAAATATCCAGGTGAGTGAAAAATACGTTGTCAATTATAACCTTGAAGTTCGTAACAAAGGTGGGCATAGTTCGCTGCCTACCAAAGACAATGCCATTTATCGTCTTGCTGGTGCTTTAGAGCGACTGTCGCAATTTAATTTTCCTTTAAAAACTAATGATGTCACTGCCGCTTATTTCCGGCAAATGGCTGCTATTGAGACTGGAACTCTGAAAACAGAAATGATTGCGGCAAGCAAGGGTTCTAAAATAGCTATGCAACGTTTAGCTGATAGTTCACCTCAATGGAATGCCATTTTGCGAACAACCTGTACCCCTACTTTACTTGAAGGGGGTCATGCAATGAATGCCTTACCGCAATTGGCAGCTGTCACAATAAACTGTCGTGTGCTTCCAGAAGATTCACCTGAAATGGTTGAGCAATCTTTGAAGACAGTTATCAACGATAAAGAGGTCACACTAAAGCGCATTGGTAAACTATCCAGAGGTTCGAGTTCTCCACTTAGTCCAGAGCTATTAAAAACAATTACTCAGATAACTCAAACTTATTGGCCTGAAGTTCCTGTTATCCCAATTATGGTTACTGGTGCAACGGATGGACGTTATCTGCGAACAGCCGGCATTCCTACCTATGGAGTAATGGGGCTATTTTTAGATCGTGATGACTTTCGAGCCCATGGGTGTGATGAACGGATTAGCGTTGAATCATTTTATGAGGCCCAAGCATTCCTTTATGATTTGGTGAAACAACTGTCAAACAATG
>NZ_JNCF01000009.1 GCF_000770585.1 Legionella norrlandica
TTTTTTGGCGCTACTTTTTATAGCGATAGCATTCCAATAGAAGAAGAAATTCCACTTGCTTTAGAAAAAACTGAGACAGCAGAAAAACTGATTAAAGGTGTTATTAATAACTTATTAGAAAGAGAGAGATTAGAGATTCAACCCATCCAGGAATTGGCTGAAATTCTTTCTGATACCATAATCAGAAATCCCGATGCCCTTTTGCTGATTCGCCAATTGAAAAAAGAAAGAATAGAGCAATATGAACGATCGTTGGATGTTTCAGCTTATCTCATCGCTTTTGGACGCCACCTTTGTTTATCTCGGGAGGAATTATCTGATCTTGCTATTGGTGGTTTTCTAATGGACATTGGTTTGATAAAAAATAGAAATCTTGAATGTCAGGATCCTGAACATGTGATAGATGGAGAGCAAATTCTTGAAAAAAATCATATTCAATCTGTCATAGTACAGAATGTTCTTTCACAACATCATGAACATGAGGACGGCACTGGTTTTCCGCGACACTTAAAGGGAAATGAACTATCTCCTATGGGAGGATGGCAGCTATTGTCGATAAGTATGAGTTATTACGGGCAGGTAATAAGAAAACCAGAGCTGTATCTAATGACTCTCTGGAGGCGATAAAAACATTAACTGATTGGTCTAGACGATGGCTAAATATGGCACTTGTAAAAGAATTTATTTGTTCTGTTGGTGTTTTTCCACCAGGGAGCCTGGTGGAATTGAACACTGGGGAATTGGCTATTGTATTGAGCCATAATCGAACCTTGCGCTTTCAACCTTGTTTGATGGTTATTACAGATAATAATAAAAACCCTAATATAACGCCATGGATGCTTGATCTTCGTGAAAGTTGCGAAACTTCCTATTCTATCATCAGGGAGGTCAAGCCAGAGGAATACAATATTAATCCTGAAGCATTTTATTTATAATTTAGGTTTATTTAATGGCAACTAGAGTGGACTACGATGCTTTTTTTAAAAGCTTGGAAAATATGGCTAATGGCTCAGAATCTGCTGCTGTATTAGTGATTGAGTTCACTGGTATGTCAGAATTGGATAGTGTCTTTGGTTATCGGTCAATGGATGAAGTAAGAGATAACCTGTTGGGCAAATTAAGCCAGGAATTGCCATCGAAAGATATTCTCACCTCATTAGGAAGATCACAGGTTGGTATTATTTTGCCGAAAATTGCAAGCGTTCAACAAACTCTTCTTGCTGCCCATAAAATTATCCGTCTCTTTTCATTTCCCATACAATACAAGCAGAATAAGTTAGTTTTTTTACCTATCATTGGAACCGCAATAAAGCCAAAAATCAAGAATTTTAATGCCGATTTATGGTTGGGGCAGGCAAGCATAGCTATGAGAGAAGCTACTAAAAGAAACAAACGCTTTCTTTTTTATGAGGATATCAAACAGGAAGAGCAATTATTAGAATTTAGCCTCTTGGCTGATATTGAAAAAGCCATTGAGGAGAGCGAGTTCTACTTAATGTTTCAACCACAGGTTTCAATAAACACAGAGAAGGAAATACTCTCGTGTGAAGCATTATTACGTTGGGTACATCCGCGGCATGGCCTGATAAATACGGGTAATTTAATAGCATTTATTGAACATAGCACATTAATCAGTAAATTGACTGCATGGGTTATAAAAACCGCAATAAGACACTGTGCCACTTATCGCAAGGCAGGCTTAAAAGGAGGCGTTCACATCAATTTATCCAGTTATAACTTGCAAGAACCGGATCTGGTTGATCTCATTGCGCGAAGTATGGAAATCTGGGAAGTACCTGGAGAGCACATCACTTTTGAGTTGACTGAAACTACTTTCATTACTGAAGAATCTTATGCTTACGAGCAATTACTAGCCCTTAAAAAGCTAGGTCTTCATGTAGCCATGGATGATTTTGGTATTGGTTATTCCTCATTTGAGCGTTTAATTACTCTACCATTCGATGAAATAAAAATTGATCGCTTTTTCATTCAACAAATGGAGCATAATGCTAATGCGAGGGCATTAGTTGAATCTCTAATTTTATTAGCACATAAAATGAATATAAGGGTCGTAGCTGAAGGCATAGAGTGTTTTGAAGAGTTACAAAGATTAAAATCATTTGGTTGCGATTTGGGACAGGGTTATTATTTTTATAAGCCTCTGTATTTGGATGACCTGATGGTTATTATTAAAGAACAGCACCAATAGCTTGTTCGTTGCTCCTGCAATTTGATAGTTGAAAATTGGGCTTCAATTCGCTAAGGGGAATGAGAACAAAATCTCGTAAGTGAAAACGAGGGTGAGGTATTGTTAAATTTTTGGTCCGGATGGATCTGCTGCCGTATAAAATGATATCAACATCTAATGTTCTGGGGCCCCAATGTTTTTTCCTGATTCGCTTATGTTTGTTTTCAATTTTTTCACACCACTTAAGCAGGGTATGTGGCAACAAAGTAGTTTTAATCTCAACCATAACATTGCAAAAATCTTGTTGATTCTTAAGCCCCCACGCCTTATTCCAATACAAGTGAGATGTTTGGGTAAGAAACGTTGAGGGGATTTGTTTAATTTCTTTAATAGCCTGTCGTATTTGACGTTCAGGACATTTTTGATTTGACCCTAGGCTAAGATAACACACATTCATTTTATGACTTTTAATTTACGGCGTTTTCTGGTTTTTTTGGAGTGGTTGTAGCTAACTGAGTCACCATTTGGCTTCTTTCATCATCATCTACTTCTTGAAAAGTAGTCCACCATTGCGCTAAATCCATTGATTCGTCACCGGACAATGCCCTTAATGCCATGAAATCATATGCTGCTCTGAATCGTGGGTGTAAAAGCAAATTGAAGGCTCTTCCGCCATGTCTTTTTTCAAAGCGGTATTGTAAAAGCCAAATTTCTCTTATAACTTGGCTATAACGCTTTGGTATAGAAATAATTTCACTTTGCTCGCTAAGTACTATGGACATTGCTTTTTCAATAGATGGTAGAGGATCAAGCCCCGATTCTTGGAGTTTTTTGGAGCACTCTATCATTGGAAACCATAGTAAAATAGCAATAAGAAACGCTGGAGTCACTGGTTTTTCATCATGTATTCTTGTATCCGTATTTTCAAGAGCAATACCGAGTAGTGGGTTGATTGGATAGCTACTTTCAAATAGGGCAGCTGTTTGAGGGAATAAATGATGAAATAGACCATACTGGACAAGCAGCTTCTGAACTGTTTCAGCCTCTCCACATTGATAAAGTTTAGTTATTTCATCAAATAGTCGCGAATTTGAAACATGAGTAATAAGATGGCTTATTTGAGGAAATGGTGCCTCTGTTTCCGGCGATAAACGAAAATGCAATTTTGCACTAAACCTGACAGCGCGCAACATGCGTACTGGATCCTCTTTATAGCGCGTAATAGGATCACCAATTATTCGAATTAGTTTTTGTTGGATGTCTTGGACCCCCCCTGTGAAGTCAATAATTGAAGAATCAGAAATATTATAATAGAGGGAGTTAATGGTAAAATCTCGTCGCCATGCATCTTCATCCAGGGAGCCGTAAACATTGTCTCTTACAATCATACCGCGCTCATTAAACTGATGGCTAGAATTATCCGAATCATGGCCTCGGAAAGTCGCGACCTCAATTATCTCACGATGAAATAAAATATGAACGAGCTTGAAACGACGACCGATTATGCGGGCATTTCTAAATAGATTTTTAACCTCATTAGGTGTTGCATTCGTTGCAATATCAAAATCTTTAGGTGCTTTATGAAGCAATAGATCTCTGACACTGCCACCAACAATGTATGCTTGAAAGCCATGACTGATTAGGCGGTTAAGAACCTTCAGAGCATTACTACTTATATCCGCTTTGGAAATGGTGTGTTTATTTCTTGGGATAACATAGGCCAAGTTAACAGCATGTCCATGCGACCTGTTTTTTCTTAACAGCTTTTTGATAAACTTGATGATTGTTGTTTCTCTCTTGATTGATTAAACAATTTAATTATAACGAAGCAAATAAACAAAGTGAATCATTTACCTTTACAAATATTTTAGAGAAAATGGTATAACAATACTTATCAACAGGATAGTAAATGGATTTTATTGATGCAGCCCTGAGTTTATCAGCGTTAATTATTCTAGAAGTAGTTCTTGGGATAGATAATTTGGTTATCCTATCAATTTTGACAGAGAAGTTACCGCGTGAAAAACGAAAAAAGGCACGCAGGTGGGGGTTGACCTTTGCATGGATGACCAGATTACTCTTACTGGGATCTGCGGTATTCTTGGTCAAACTAGTAAAACCGATTATGACACTAGGTAGCATGTCTTTTTCTGCCCGCGACTTGTTTTTGATACTTGGCGGCGCTTTTTTAATTTGGAAGTCAACCGATGAAATCCATCAGGATGTAATGGACGAGCCTTCCATAGAGCCTGTTTCACAAAGCATTCATTCTGCAGCGACATTCAGAGGAGTTGTGATTCAAATAGCTTTATTGGATATTGTTTTTTCATTAGATAGTGTTCTTACGGCGGTGGGATTAACGACGCATTTTTGGGTGATGGCATTGGCTATTACGGTTGCAATCATTATAATGATTTGGGCAAGCGAACCTGTAAGTAAGTTTATTAGCGAACATCCTACTATTAAAATGTTGGCACTTAGTTACTTAATATTAATAGGAACAGTATTGGTAGCTGATGGTTTTCAATTCCACGTACCTAGAGGTTATTTGTATTTTGCTATGGGCTTTTCATTAGCTGTAGAATCTCTCAATTTAATTAAAGGTGAGCGATTGAAACGTAAAAAATTAGCAAGGAAATAGAGAGATGTTATTTATTAAAGCATTTCATGTCATTGCATTGGTTGCCTGGTTTTCTGGTTTATTTTATTTGCCGAGACTTTTTGTTTATCATGCCGAGTCTCAAGATGGTATCAGCATTAATCGATTTAAAATAATGGAAAAAAGGCTATATTATGGAATTACCTGGCCTGCTGCTCTTGCTACTACTATCTTGGGATTATGGTTGTTGACCTATAATATGGAATATTATCTTAAAGCAGGATGGATGCATGCCAAGCTTACCTTGGTTTTAGTTTTGTGGATATATCATTTAATTTGTGGCCACTATTTGAAACTATTTTCGATCAATAAAAATGCAAAAAGTTCTCGATTTTTCCGATTTTTTAATGAAATGCCCACATTATTACTTGTAGGCATAGTTGTTCTGGTCATTGTGAAACCATTTTAGTTCATTTCAACCATTTCAAAATCTTCTTTACCTGCTCCGCAATCGGGGCAGAACCAGTTTTCAGGCACATCTTCCCATCTTGTACCAGGCTCAATGCCATCTTCTGGCCAACCTTCAGCCTCATCATAAATAAAGCCACAAATAACACAAATATATTTTTTGTACTCTTGCATAATCTAAACTCAAAAAAAAATGGTAATTTATCTACTGTTATCAGTTATGTAAAGTCAAACTTTATTTAATATTCAAGTCCATTTATAATTTGACTTGTTTTTAAGAAAATTGTTTTTATTTTGTACCAAAATCAATATTAAATAAGTTAAGCATTTTAATTTTTAAAGAATCAATTCCTACATTTTAAGGCAAAAATAATATCTTGCATATTATGTAAATGAATAGCGTCATTCCTACCTGGGGAGTTACCATTTTCATAGAATATTTTTGAATCAAAATAATATGATCTTATTCTGACATCCTAAGATCATTTTTTTGCAAAATGAATGAAATACATGTACCATTGCAAGCCATAATGAATTTAGCTTTAGTTATTATGCCGATGACTTCCTACTTAAGTCATTCTTCGCTTTAGTATTTATCATATGTTGGATCTATTATGAATCGTTCTTCAGATTTGTTTCATCAAGCACAAGCTGTTATTCCTGGTGGAGTTAACTCTCCTGTGCGAGCATTTAAAAGTGTAGGTGGCGAACCTATTTTTTTCAAAACAGGGAAAGGAGCGTACCTGACAGATGTAGACGACAGAGTATATATTGACTATGTAGGATCATGGGGGCCACTAATTCTTGGCCATTGCCATCCTGTGGTTATAGAAGCTGTTAATAAGGTACTGCATAGCGGCATGAGTTTTGGAGCTCCCACAGAACTGGAAATACAACTAGCTGAAAAAATTATATCTCTTATGCCATCAATAGAAAAGGTCCGTATGGTTAATTCAGGCACTGAAGCGACCATGACGGCAATCCGCTTGGCAAGAGGATTTACTAACAAGAAGAAATTCATCAAATTTAATGGTTGTTACCATGGTCATAGTGATGGCCTGTTAGTTAAAGCCGGGTCTGGTTTACTGACACTGGGCATTCCATCAACTCCGGGTATCCCTGAGAGTATCACTGAACATACTTTAACTGCTGATTTTAATGATCTGGATCAAGTGTCTCAATTATTTGAAAAATATCCGGATGATATCGCTACAGTAATTCTTGAGCCTGTTCCAGGTAACATGGGATTTATATTACCCAAGCCAGAATTCTTAAAAGGACTTCGCGAACTTTGTAATCAGCATCATGCTTTATTAATTTTTGATGAAGTAATGACTGGATTTAGGTGGTTTGCATGGTGCACAAGGCTATATGGTATTACTCCAGATATAACAACACTTGGGAAAGTGATAGGCGGGGGTATGCCTGTAGGCGCTTTGGGTGGTAAACGTGAAATTATGTCCTTCTTAGCCCCTGAAGGCCCCGTTTATCAAGCAGGTACTCTTTCTGGTAACCCCCTAGCAATGGCGGCAGGGTTGGCTACTTTAAATGAAATTGAAAAAAATCATTTCTTTAAAAACTTAAGCGATACCACTAAAAAGTTAACTATGGCATTAGCAGCTGCTGCTGAAAGTGCAAGTGTTTCGCTTTTTACTGCATCACTGGGTGGAATGTTTGGATTTTCTTTTACTGCTAAAAGGACTGTTGAAAACTATTCAGATATTGCTTCGTCCGATGAAGCTTTATTTAAAAGATTTTTTCATGCGATGCTTGAGCAAGGTGTGTATTTTGCCCCATCTATGTATGAGGCAGGGTTTGTCTCTGGTGCTCATGGTGATTGGGAAATACAAAAAACATATGAAGCGGCTGAATTAGTACTTAATAAATTAAAAGGTTAAATAATTTATAAAATACTAGACAGTAATTTTTCCCTATGTCATATTCCTGATTTTAGGTCACAAGTATGGATTCTTGTTGGAAAGTCAGATTTAGACCTTAATGAGTGAAAAATACCCAACCGAGTATAGTATAGGCATTAATTTTCGCTATCTTGAAATAGCAAAATCTAAAAAAGCTGCTAAAAATTTTTAAAGATACTTTTCACTCAGATAGGTTTTATATGATTTTTCCTTGATTTATTCACAAGAGACAATGTCGTATTGGGAAGAACTCAGCTAGGAGCAAAGGAAGGCATATTATGTCTATATTGGGTAATAGAAAAAGAGGACTATGGAGTTCCATGCCACAAGGAACAATCGCATTATTTTTTATTCAAGTCGTTTCTACTTTAAGTTTTAGCGTTCTTTACTCAACACTTGTTTTATATATGAAAGGGAAACTTGGTTTACCAATCATTACCGCAAACAGTATAATGGGCGTGTTTATAGCATATAATTTTGCCTTGCACTTATTAGGTGGTTTTTGGGGTGGTCGACTTTTATCCAATCGTTCATTATTTTGCGTTGGCATGGTGGCACAAACTCTAGGATGTGTCTTGCTGTCTGTAGGAGATACTACTTTTTTATATTATGGTTTAGCTGCTTTTTTAACCGGTTCTGGGTTAAATGTTACATGCGTTAATTGCATGTTGACTCAGCAGTTTACACCTGAAGATTCACGACGAGAAACTGCTTTTTTATGGAATTATGCAGGGATGAATATTGGCTTTTTCATTGGATTCAGCTTGAGTGGCGTGTTTCAAATTTCACAAAATTATCAAAGGCTTTTTCTTTTAAGTAGCCTGGGTAACCTTATCGCGTTGTTAATTTGTCTTTATTGTTGGCAGCAACTTTCCGATAAGAACACTGTATACTCAAGAAAAGATAAATCGGCACAAAGAAAAGCAACCATTCTTGGAACTGGATTAATTATTCTGCTTCCCTTTATGCTAAGTCAATTATTGCAATATGCCGATTGGGCAAATAAATTAGTTATTATTACTGGTATTGCAATGCTCATGCTGATATTGGTAATTGCTCGCCAGCAACCCACTAAAGAGGCAAAAGATAAAATTTATGGATTTGCGATGCTAATGATGGTTGGCACAGTATTTTGGATGCTATATCAAATTGGTCCTATGGGGCTAACGGTATTTATCGATAATAATGTGCAAAGACAATACGGTAATTGGGTTATTCCACCTCAATGGTTTCAAAATATTAATACAGTAGTTATAGTGCTAGGAGGACCATTGTTAGGTTTCATATTAAGCAGAATGCGCCAGAAAGGGGCTCAGGTTAATATTCCTACACAATTTGCTTTTGCATTACTATTTATAGGGGTTGCCTTCGCAATATTGCCAATAGGTATTGTTTATGCGAGTTCAGAGGGTCTAGTCCATCCTGGGTGGGTTGTAATGAGCTTCATATTGCAAAGCCTTGGAGAGCTTCTAATATCACCTATTGGTTATGCTATGATTGGTGCTTTGGCTCCAACATCTCTTCAAGGTATAATGATGGGGATGTGGATGTTAAATACTGGGGTAGGGGCTACTTTATCTAGTTACAGTTCCAATTTAATGATTATTGGTCAAGAAAGCACTTCTCCCATATTAACCAATGATGGCTACAGTCATGTTTTTCTAGTGCTTGGTTTATTTGCAGTAGTCTCATCAGTTATACTATTCACTTTAGTTCCTAAATTAAGAAAATTAATCAACGAAAAGAGTTTGAATAACTATAAAGAATCAGACTTGGAAGTACCTGAAAGAGTAGCTTTATGTGAGTAATCCTTTTATCCCAATTAAAACGGCAGATATTGATTGGCGTCATGATCTGCCATATTCCTTACAATTTGATGATATTTATTATTCGGCTGAAAGTGGAATTAAGCAAAGTCGCTATGTTTTTATTGATGGGAATAATTTGATTGATCGTTGGCAACGATTGCCAGTTGATAAATCCAGTGTATTTACTATCGCAGAAACAGGCTTTGGGACCGGTATGAATTTCTTATTAACTTGGAAATTATGGGAGCAATTTGCTCCTCAAAAAGCTCGCTTGCATTATATTTCCTGTGATAAACACCCTTTAAAACAGAGTGATTTAATCAAATGCTTGCAAAAATGGCCCGAATTGGATGCGCACGCAACAAAATTAATAGAGCACTATCCCATTTTAACCCCAGGATATCATTACCTGACTTTTAATAATGGTCAGATTGTTTTGACGTTAATGTTAGGAGATGCATTGGAGTGCTATGAACAATTGCTGTTATGCGGAGACAATAATCTTGAACCGAGATTAAGAAACTCTCATATCGATGCTTGGTATCTTGACGGTTTTTCACCTTCAAAAAACCAAGCCATGTGGTCTGATAACCTATTGGCTGTTTTTGCTATGTTATCCAAGGAAGGCACAACTTTAGCAACCTATACTGCAGCGAGCAGAGTTAAGACAGCTTTAAATAATGCAGGATTTGCTATCGAAAAAAGAAAAGGATTTGGCCCTAAACGCCATATGATTTGTGCTTCCTACCAAAAAACACCCTCATTTTTTAAAAAATATCGTCATACTCCCTGGCATGTAGGCTGCCCAGTCAAACAAAATACCAATTCAGCCATTGTTGTTGGTGGAGGTTTAGCTGGTTGCTTTACTGCAAGTGCTCTCGCTAAGCGAGGATGGACAATCACATTAATAGAAGAGAAACATGAGGTAGGGCAATGTGGTTCAGCTAATCAGCAGGCGGTTTTATTTCCTAAATTGTCTTCTTATAATTCGCCATTCACACAATTTATGCTTTTTGCATTCCTATATGCCAACCAGGTTTATAAGAGAATTCTTGATCAATTTAAAATCGGTGAGCTAAAAGGTTGCTTATTATTAGCACATAATGATAAGGAAAAAAGAACTCAACACAGTTTGATCCAGTGGCTAACTAGCTACCCGGAGTTAGGGCGGCTAGTTGATGAGCAAGAGGCTACTGAACTGGCTGGGCTACATATACGGCATTGTGGTTTACATATTCCTCTTTCTGGATGGATCAATTCACCAGAGCTTTGTAATATCTTAATTAATGATAAAAGAATTTCTTTAATAAATAATATGAAGATTAATTCAATACACTTTGATAAGAAAAACTGGGTAGTTAATAATTTTAATGCTCCTATACTTATTTTGGCTAATGGCCAAAATGTAAACCACTTTCGGGAAACTGAATATTTACCAGTTAAAGCCATTAGAGGGCAAATGACAACTATTCAATCGACTCAAAGCAGCTCTAGATTAAGGATCCCTCTATGCGCAGAAGGACATGTTCTTCCATCAAGAAACAGCACCCATATGGTTGGAGCTACTTATGGTATTGGCATATCGGAACCTCTGATTTGCATTCAAGATGATCAAGCCAATTTAGAAAGATTGAAACAAATAGCTCCTGAAACCACTTGGTCCGACCATGCTTTAGACCACTGGGCTGGTGTACGGGCCGCTTCACCTGATTATTTGCCAATAGTTGGGGCAATCCCAAAGGTGAGTGAATTTGAAAAAGTTTACTCAGGGTTACACACGAACTCAAAGCGGTGGATTGCTCAATCAGGACCGTATTATCCTGGGTTATATGCCTGCGCCGCTTTTGGATCAAGAGGATTAACCACTATCCCTCTGGCAGCAGAGTGGCTGGCTTGCTTAATTAATAATGAAATTTCAATACTACCTAGAAAGCTAATACAGGCGATATCGCCAGCCCGGTTCTTGCGGAAAAGAATAATACAAGGATTGTAATAGATATTCTGCATTCTTGCTGTTATTAAGAATTTTCATTGAAGATCTGAATTGACGTTAATTTAATAAAATCATTGAGATGCATTCACCGTTGAAGCATAATATGAAGCCTATTGAAGTCTATTGGGGGGAAATCCTTAAAAATAGGCTACTGCTTTATTTTTTGTAAACGCCTGTGTGGGGTTTTGGCTGCTTTGCAAAATTATTAAACATCAAAATATGTAAAAAAACTAGACCGACTGATGGAGGAATAAAATGAGTAACAAAAGTGGAGGTTTAGCCGGTGTAGTTGCTGGTCAATCAGCAATTGCCACAGTTGGACTGGCAGGCAAAGGATTGAATTATAGAGGGTATTCAATAAATGATTTAGCTGAATACGCCAGTTTTGAAGAAGTAGCCTATTTATTACATTATGGTGAACTGCCAACTCAAAAAGAGCTTGATGACTATATAAAAAAGCTAGTTAACCTAAGACATATACCAGAAGAGCTTAAGATTGTTTTAAAACTTATACCCAAAAATACGCACCCAATGGATGTTTTAAGAACTGCGAGTTCATTTTTAGGCACTATTGAACCTGAAGAAAACTTCAAACAACAGTATCACATAGCTGACCGCTTGCTTGCCCTTTTCCCTGGAATCATGTGTTTTTGGTACGCTTACCATTTCAAAAATGAAGAAATTTCTGGACTAAGTGATGAACAAACAATAGGAGGACACTTCCTGGCTTTATTACATGGTCGGAAACCCAGTTCAATTGAAAAAGATATGATGAATGTTTCACTTATTTTATACGCAGAACATGAATTTAATGCCTCTACTTTTGCTGCCAGGGTGACTGCAGCAACACTTTCAGATTTTTACTCAGCAATTACAAGTGCTATAGGAACATTACGTGGCCCTTTGCATGGTGGTGCTAATGAAGCTGCCATGGAACTGATTGAGCGTTTTAAAACTCCCGCTGAAGCAGCAAGTGGCGTAAAGCAAATGCTCGCTAACAAAGAGTTAATTATGGGATTTGGCCATAGAGTGTATACCACCTCTGATCCCCGTTCAGATATTATAAAAAAGTGGTCATTTAAATTGGGAGAAGAAAAGGGTGATCTACTTTTATATCGTATTTCAGAATGCATTGAAGAAATAATGTGGCAAGAAAAGAAATTATTCCCCAATCTCGATTTCTACAGCGCATCAGCCTATCATTATTGCGGGATTCCTACTCATTTATTTACCCCAATTTTTGTGATGTCACGAACTACAGGATGGGCTGCTCATATATTTGAACAAAGAGCAAACAATAAATTAATAAGACCTACTTCTGAGTACATAGGCCCTGATCCCCGATCATTCCCCGCTATTGAAACACGAGGTTAATATGCACAAGTATGTAGAAGATAACGTTAAGCCAGATTATGATCAGGTTATAGCGGATATTGCTGATTATGTATTGAATAAAAAAATTGATAGTGCCTTGGCCTATGAGACTGCCAGGTTGTGTTTAATGGACACTCTTGGTTGTGGTATGTTAGCTCTTAATTTCCGAGAGTGTACTAAATTATTAGGTCCAATCGTTCCAGGAGCAACTCTTCCTGGTGGTGCACGTGTACCAGGCACTCATTATGAATTGGAGCCGGTTCAAGCGGCCTTTAACATTGGCGCCATGATTCGTTGGTTGGACTTTAATGATACTTGGCTTGCTGCAGAATGGGGGCATCCTTCAGATAATCTAGGAGCCATTTTAGCTGTTGCAGATTACTTGTGCCGAGAAAACTGCTGTCAAGGAAAAGCTCCAATTTTAATGCATGATGTTCTTACTGCAATGATTAAAGCGCATGAAATACAAGGTTGCCTGGCATTGGAGAACAGTTTTAATCGCGTTGGTCTTGATCATGTCATATTAGTCAAATTAGCGAGTGCTGCTGTTGCGGCGCAATTATTTGGTGCTGATCGAGATATGATGCTAAGAACGCTCTCTCAAGTTTTTGTTGATGGACAAAGCTTGAGAACTTATAGACATGCACCTAATGCTGGTTCCAGAAAGTCATGGGCTGCT
The DNA here is from genome assembly GCF_000770585.1 of Legionella norrlandica. Lineage (GTDB taxonomy): Bacteria > Pseudomonadota > Gammaproteobacteria > Legionellales > Legionellaceae > Legionella > Legionella norrlandica. Next base: position 13,029 of record NZ_JNCF01000009.1, read on the forward strand.
GGTGATGCTACTTCTCGTGCAGTTCGTTTGGCTTTAATTGCTAAAGCTGGTGAAATGGGATATCCAAGTGCTCTGACAGCACCAACATGGGGATTTTATGATGTACTGTTTGGTAAGAAGCATTTTAAGTTTCAGCGTCCTTATGGCAGCTATGTGATGGAAAATGTACTATTCAAACTGTCTTACCCTGCTGAATTTCATGCCCAAACAGCAGTCGAATGTGCAGTAAAATTACATCCTCTTGTTAGAGAGAGATTTGAAGATATTGCTAAAATTGAGTTAGTTACTCACGAATCTGCAATAAGAATAATAAGTAAAAAGGGCGCTTTACATAATCCTGCTGACAGAGATCACTGCTTACAGTATATGGTTGCAATCGGACTTCTTTTTGGTGATTTAAAAGCAGAGCACTATGAGGATGATGTGGCATCAGACCCTAAAATAGACGCTTTGCGTGATAAAATGCATGTAATAGAGAATGAGCAATTTTCTCGCGACTACCATGATCCTGAAAAACGTTCTATCGCAAATAGCCTCAAATTAGTTTTTAAAGATGGCTCAGAAAGTGATTTAGTAACTGTCGAATATCCCATTGGTCACAAGCGTAGAAGAGAAGAGGGCATCCCTGTTTTAATATCTAAATTTAAGAAAAATATAAGCACAAGATTCCCTGCAGAACATGTAGAAAAAATTGTTTATGTTATGAGCGACACCAAAACTTTATCTGCCATGAAAGTGAGCGATTTTATGGCAATGTGGGTGATTGATTAAGGACTAGTGATGTCTTGAGAGCATTATCTACTATTTATCTGCTCCCTTTTTTCCAGGATTATAGTTTAACTTGAACTGCACGAAAGGGAGTGAATAAATATCAATAAAACCCATATAAAGATAGTTCCTTTAAATTTAAAAAAGGCCTAATTTTTATTGACAAAAATAGGGTTTTGCCAACCATATTGCCATATTAAGATTTTTCGAAAATTTATTATAAGGTAAAGTCGATGCCGTATTCAAAAATTGATGTACTTGAACGCAAATGGAGTTCATTAGAGGCAATAGTAAAATCATATACAGATCCTGTTGAATATCATTTACCCGAAATCAAAAAATTAATGACGGCAGAGTTTGTTGTTGATTTTAGTAGCCATGCTATTTATCTCCATACCGAATATGTGCATCGTTTCACCCAGCAATTAATTATTTTGCGAAATACCTCGCCAAAGGATGAAGGATTACTTTACATTCATCAGTTATGGACAGATCTGTTAAAATGCAGAAATCAAAATCCTCTTAAAATTAGACACCACAAAAAGTTAGATGGCGAATGTACCTTTAATTTTTCGTTAAAAATGATGGAAAGTAAGCCTATGGCTTCAAAGAAATTCAGATTTTAGATCCCAATAATACTGATGAACTTAATAAAGCAATGGATGAAATTAAACGTGTGGATTCTTTAGCCCATGGAGTAAATTTTGGCGATTTGCCTTTTATAGGGGATATCGTCCTATCTTCCATGTTACATTATAAAGAGACAATTTGTTTTATTGCCAAGGATAAAAACGACGAAGTTATTGGGTATTCTTGGGGAATAATGTTACGAGATATTCCTGCTGGTGAAAAGGATAAAGTCAATGTATTTTGGGTAATGAATTTAGCCAAACATCCAGATTTTTATGATCCTAATATTAAAGTTGGGGAGGCATTGCGACAACATTTAGCAAATACCTTATCTAAAAATCCTGATTGTCATTTTCTGGGTTATGAACATGTTTTAAATCATAACTTTCATTTAGCAATAGTCGATGGAGGAGTACCGAAAAAGCAAGAAACAATTAGCATTGGCCAGAATCAATACCAGGCTAAATCCTTGGTTAAATATGAATCTTTAAAAATGCAATATGATCGCAAACATATCATTAAAGCCAATAACCATCAGTATCCCTACCCCAAAGTGGACGTCATTAGATCCCATTTCTACACGGCTCTTTGGCATGCAGCTCCAACTGCTTTGGATTTTATTTTGGGTGGCATGTTAATTTACGGTCGGGCTTATTATCAGCAATGGACACATTCCATGTTGGGGCAACCGGTAACACATAGAATTGAGAAATCTATTTCCAAAGAGCAACAAATTTGTGACATGAATATTTTAAAGAGAATTATATTGAGCGAAGAATGGGGCCAGCAAGGCACCACGTTGTTTTTTGATGCATGTATCCCTAACACGATTCAAAAGCTACAACAATTAGTCAAAGAAGATCAATGTGAATTCGCTAGTTTACAACAATGTGTCGCAAAAAGTGGTTGGGCTTTATGCAGAAGCAAATTGACCGCTTACTTTTATTTAGCCATTACACAAAGTCCAGTTCCTAGTGCAGCGATTAACTTATTGATAGAAAACGACATTACACCTAAAAAATGGATTGAGTTAATTAGCGAGGAACGTCAAATATCTGCTCATCAAAGCAATGAAAGAGTTCCCATCTAAAGGTAGATTAAATACTCCATCATCCAAGTCACGCTCCACATGAGATGATTTCAATTAAACGAAATAAATCTAGTAATAATAATCATTTGATTTAGATTTTCCTTGACTTAAAAAAGGAAATAAAAACATTCTGAATAGGAAAATACCATACTAGGAAATATCTCAATTAATAAAAAAATTAATACTGGAAGCTGATTTGGTAAAGCGTATGCAAAAGGGTAAAAAATTATTTACCATCCTGCACGAGCCCCTTTATTTGATTTATTCAAAACCATATAAATCTTTATTGTGACAATTAGCCCAAGTATAATTCTTTCATAAATTAATCTGAATGACTTTGGATAATCATCACCAAGTTTTTCAGAATTGACCGTGGAAAAATCAGGGTATTTCAATATATTTCAATGTGCTACATATGATTGACTCCACTGTTTTTACTAAATGTCAGGCTTTTTATTAATCATGCGCTTAAAAGTATTTTCGCAGACTGGTGCCGCATTTCTTGGCGTGATAAAATGGATGTAACAGAAAATGGACAATTTTCTCGCGGCTATCACGATCCTGAAAAACGTTCTATCGCGAATAACCTCAACTTAGTTTTTAAAGGTGGCTTAGAAAGTGATTCGGTAACTGTCGAGTGTGGAAACTTTAATTCACTTAGGGAGCTCTACTATATTGTCAAAGAATTTTAACACGGGACTAGGTAAGATGGACAATAATCCTAAATCAAAGCCTTTTTCAATGAGTTGATATTTTTTCGTGCAGTTAAATTTTTGCTTAAGACAAGCTATGTAAAACTCGACTGTTTTTGCAGAAATTGACAATTTGTTCCCTATGGCTTTGGCAGTAAGCCTCGCAATAAATAAAAATAGCATTCGGCTTCTCGAGAAGAAAGGCCAAATTTACTATAATTATCAATCTCATAAGTCGTTTTAGTTTTAAACTTTAACAGTTCTTGTAAATGCCCAAAGTAAGAGTCTTGAAGCAATAATGCTTGGCCCAATATTCCTTGCAGTTTTCCTTCATCATCAAGAAGAGGAGCTTTGCAACCATACATAATGAATGGCTTGCTATGCGAAATATTATCAATACTTAAGATATGAATAGCTTTAACCGATTCAAGGACTTGGCGATCATGGGCATCATAGAGTTCAGCAAAGTGGGCAACATATGAATTCGGAACTTCTTCATAATTGATCCCAATGTATTCTTGAGGATTCTTAAATCCTAAATAAGAAGCATAAGCTGGATTGCAAAATTGGCTATATAGATTCTTATCACGCACAAAAACAAAACCGGGCAAATTCTTTAGCAAAAGAGACGTTACGGACATCATAAGTACTTTTCTTGGTAACCAATAATGTTTTATACATTTAGATAAAAATTAAACCATTTTAACATACCAAATGGGAAAAGTAATCAATTTTAACGTCTACACAATCTGAGCCACTAGTATTTTTCCCGGGTATGATGATTTAGAATATGAAGATATCATCTCATTTTGACTATAAAGAAATCAATAAGAATTAGGCTAAACAAGGAGCGTAAAACACCATTATCGGAGATAATTGATGAGTTATAAAGAAGAAATTAGAGAGTTACAAGAAGCTTTAAGTAAAGAAGATAAAAATACAAATAAAAATGCTAACAGACTAATCGAATTAATAAAATGTTTGCCAGGTGGAGACGTCAAACGAGAATTCATAGTTGCTTTAACTAGCCGGGCGCTGGATGCAACCAAAAGAGATGAAACATTAAATGAACTTGCAAAATGTCTTGAACAAGTTCGGCTGGTTATGCAAAGAACATATAAGAGACGCAGTGGTAGTCCAGTCACTGAAGAAGAATGGGATAGAGTTGCGGGCATTATCCTTTTGGGCTCGTCTCTGACAACCATACTTGCACCGGTTGTATTCCCACTGGCTATGACATTAAGCCTCGTAAGATACGCTAACCAAGAGGAAAGACAGGCACAAAAAGATGCATATCTTTTGAAGGAATTAAAATCTGCCTGCATCGATTTGGGGTTATTGCCGGAGTTTAAATCTACAATACATAACTTTTTTATTAGTCATTCTGGGAAAATAATTGGCGAGAAACTAGAGCATTCGCCAAAGAGTTATTCCGTAGCCATTTATTGTAACAATACGAGGATCTAAATATGCATTGCGATAATAAAAAATTTCAATATTCAGGTGAGCAAGAGTCTGATATTCGCTTAGTGGAAATTAAAGCAAGTGTTTATGGAACAACAATGACTCTTAATTTTCCATGGAACAAAAAAGAGTATGTAATTGAAACATTATCTAAAATCCCTTTAGATTCAGTTGGATTAACCCGGCTATCAATTAGAACTCCGTTGCATAATACTACTTACATCAAAAAGGCTTTAGAGAAGTTATCTAGTAATGGACTTATAAGCCAGGATTTTGCCCAAGAGATAATTACTAATTATCCCAATGGTCATGGTGGGAAAATGGACTTAAATGATCCTTTTAGAGGGCAAAATAGATTGTTAATGTTGGCCGCATCGAGTATTTTGCATTTTAATGCCCAGTTAGAAGAACAATCACGACGAGAGGAGGATACTTATTTTAGATTTAAATGTGATTGAGAATTTGTAATTTTAAGGGATATGTATTAACTTTCATATCCTAGTAGGGGTCGAAATGAATAGTCCATTGCTAGCCCCCAGCGAAGAGCGCTTAACGTCGAGCTTTGTAGTATGTTTTTTACTTAATGTCAGGCTTTTTGTTAATCATGCGCTTAAAAGTTTTTTCGCAGACTGGTGTCGCATTTCTGGTTTCAAAATATTTAAGTGGTGTAAAAAGTGCTATATCTATATTTAAAGCGGGACATAAAGTTACCCAATCTGCAAAACACTTCTCATCAAACTCATCTTTTCCATACCCAATCAGGGGATGTCCCAGCTTACAATAGGCGATGGAGGCCATAGCCTGTTCTAGTTTTGAAAGCTCTTGTTGTTCATTAGTATTATTATCCATTTCGTGAAATAAAAAGTGAGTGCCACAAGCAACGAGGGCCTTTTTTAAACCAGCGTGGTATCTCTGTAAAAACATAGGCGCAGTAGTATCTTCCTGATTAATACGTTGATCTGATTGCGATATTCGACCTTGGGCAAAATCCTGATAAAACCAAATTAATCTTCGAATAATAATGGCAGTATTTAAGTCTATTTTTAGTGTGGAAGCATCGTCTCCTTCTAAAAATAGACTACCTGGACTTTTTGCTAAATTGAAGGCAACAAATAACCGATCAGCAGAAATTTGAGCCAGACCAAAATTCGTTTGATAATTAAATTGAATTCGATTTTTTATTGCGTTGCTAAACAAGTTTCTCCAGTTTTGTAAATTAGTATGAGCACTATAGGTAGACATCGAATGACCCTGCATGTCAGAGATATTAGTTGAATCCCCGCTGCTCTCTTTTAGGATCATTGCAAGAACATGTGCCCATTTACGCGCAATTTGCTCGTCAAAATAAATATTTTGTTTATTGGCAATATATTGGAAAATCACAAAATGTTGGAAAACCATCATTCTTAAATGAGAATCGATTTGATTACACTGACTGTCTTCCTCTTCTAACACCAAGTCCACTATTGAATTAGTGAGTTGGTCAACCTGTTCTTTATCAGGTAATCCAGTAAGGTTAGGAAGCCAACTATCCTGAAGCTCTTTTGATTGCGGCGAGTGATATGCAAGCCAAGAAGGAGTGTCTTCATCATAGCTTGGAACAGCATAGACCATCAATGAGGCAAAAGTAAAAATTGCCAGCATTTTAGTATATCTTTTCATATTGATCTAAATTAAATCTCAACTAATTAATTATAGACCATAGGTGGCATCTTAGGGTTCGTGCCACTGGCCATACTCCTGTCCGCCACTTTACAAGCATATTCCAGCCAATATTACGCAAAATGTTTACAAAAGAGCAAAAAATAAAATTTAGTCTAAACTTTTATTAACCCGAAAAAATAATGAAGGAGCATTTATGAATAAGTCGTTGAATAAGATTTTTGCCATTCTAATCGGAGCTATAGTTTCTATTGGCTTTAGTCATTTGGCAATTGCAGATGATGTATGTAAAGCAAGATGTGAAGTCCATTCTAAAGGTTGTGTAAAAGGATGTGATGGGGATACTGATTGCATACTAAACTGTTCCGACACTCGAGATGGTTGTGTTAATGACTGTGGTGATTAGCAAGAGGTGTTCTTTTTTCAGCACAAGATGAGTCTTACTCAATATAGAAAAAGGAGTAGTAACATGAGAAAGCAGATCTTTCTGTTCTTATTGCTATTCCTTGTAACCTCTATTAGTTTTGCCAACGAAGTTTCATTCAGTAGCTATTCCAATGCCCGTTATAATTATCAATTAGACTATCCATTATTTTTAATTCCTCAAGGTGAATCTGAAAATGGAGATGGACAAAAATTTATTGGAAACGATGCTGAATTAATAGTTTATGGCTCTTTTTTTCCAATCCTTGACTCGCAAAAAAATCAAAACCAATTCAATCTTGAAGAAGAATTTGATTATGAAAAAAAACGACTGAAACAAGAGGGGTTCGAACTGGATTATACTTATTTTAGTTTAAGCAAAAATATTTTTGTTATTTCAGGTACCAGCAACACTCAAGTTGTCTATTTTAAAAAAATATTTGTTCCCTCTTGTGGCGTACATCTTTATTTTTGGCTTTATTATCCCAAAACAGAAAAAAAACAATGGGATTCATGGGTAACAAAAGCCAGTAAATCGTTTAAATACAGCACCAAAAAATGCCAGGGAGATTTCATACAGAATTGATAGGAGCATGCTGCAAAGAGATCAAATAGGAGTTGTTTATTTTACATCAATTCGAGGTTAAGCCCGACTAAAAACTTTATATTTTTCTTTGCAAGCCAGCAATAGCAAGAACTTTTGTTGATATTTCTTCAATCGAATATTTTGTTGAATTAATATAAGGAATATTTTCTCTTTGATACATGGCTTCTACTTCAGCTACTTCCAGACGGCATTGTTCAGCAGAAGCGTATTTACTATTTGGCCTTCGTTCTGATCGAATTTGTTGTAGGCGTTGTACATCAATTGTAAGACCGAATAATTTGTGTTTATAAGATCTTAATACTTCAGGTAAACGAAAATTGGTCAGATCTTCTTCAGTGAAAGGATAATTGGCAGCTAAAATACCATATTGTAGCGCCATATAGAGGCAACTGGGTGTTTTACCGCAACGCGAGACCCCTATGAGAATAATATCAGCCTTATCGTAACCTCTTGTTTTTATTCCATCATCATGTGACAAAGCAAAATCAATTGCTTCAATTCGGTGAGAATAAGATTTAACATTCGCCACTCCATGAGTTTTACCTACTGTATAAGAAGACTTTTCCCCAAGCTCATTTTCTAATGGTCCAATAAAAATGCTAAACAAATCAAAGACACAGGCATGGGCTTTTTTAATGGCCTGTCTAATTTCTGGATCAATCAGAGTCATAAATACCAAAGGTTTGGTTCCATGCTCAGCAAAACATTGGTTGATGCGGGTTACAACACTGCCAGCTCTCTGTATTGAGTCAATATAGGGTATTGTTATTTTTTCAAATTGGGTATTTTCGAATTGAGTAATCAAGCTATTACCCAATGTCTCAGCCGTAATTCCTGTTCCATCAGAAAGCATAAAAACATAACGCTTCATAAGTAACCCTATATTAATTAAACACAAATTAAATCATGAAATTGAATCAGCAAGTGTACATCTTTATAGTCATCTGCTATCTTAAATTTATAATATTACATCACTTTAAATAAATCGAACTATGGATAGGTACTATGCAAGGTAATATGTATGAAAATAGTAAATTACACATTGTAGGGATTATTTGCTTAGTAATTTCCTTAGGTTTATTCTTCTTTAGTATTTATATCATACCTTACTTAATTTGGGGATTGTATTATGATGTTCCCGATTTTGTAAGCAATATGATCTCCTATGCGGAAGATCAATACTATTACAGCACCGCTACTAGTCGAGTTATTGTTTGGTTGATCTTTTTTGTGCCAAGCTTAATTACCGGTTATTTTTCTTATTACATCTCTAATTATATTGATAAAAAAAACTTAAAGCTTACAGAAGAATTTGAAGAAAAAGCACAGGAAGAATTGAAATCTAAATCGCTCGGGCAGATAAGAGATTCCACTATACTAGGAATTAAAATTATTTTGTTGATGATTTTAATCCTAGCAGTAATTTTTTTGCTACAGACATTAATTAGCTTCTAATAGCTTAAGCAAGGAGTACGAATGTTTAATTTCACACGTTGGAAAATAAAGAGAATTACAAAAAAGATTAGAGCTATGCAATCTAATAGAGTAAGCAATCAACCTGGAGATGAAGCCCTCAAGAAAGAAATTCTCTATTACTTTGAATTGGCTGGAATTTTTAAGAGATTAAAAGGGCATAAAAAATTCCCTTATGCAGAAATCATGATGGTTGAATGCTATAGAGCGGCTGCAAGTTTAGATGATTCGTCCGCTAACTTCCAATTAGGTCAAATTTTTCTTGAAGAAGCGAAATACAGACAAAAACTAGATAATGAAGGGATCTTTAATAGCCAAGCAAATTTAAGAAGGGCTCAGCAACTTTATGACGAAGCCCATGCACACCTCATTGCTGCCGAAAGATTAGGCCATGTAGGCGCTAAAAGATTAAGAGGTTTATGTATCATTAATGGCTGGGGAGTTGCAGTAGACAAAGACGCTGGATTCGAATTAATTGTGGCCAGTATTGAACAAGAGGGGAGCTGGGATAAAGTACCACAAATATTTGCATCTATGGGTTTAAATAAACCAGAATTTTTCTCAGCTATTATGCAGAGGAGAAAGAATCTATCTTAGGTGTTGACAATTATTCCTAATAAACAGTTCCTTAGGATTCTGGCATATAAACAGTTCCTTCAGGTCCTGGCGTATCACCACCCACGGGGCCGAACAGAGTGCCGCCTATAACATCTAATGTGCTTGGCAAAAATAAAAACATGCAAGCTATAAATATAAGTGCAATAGGAGTACCAATTGGTATTTGCGTTGGATTGTCTTTATGTTGTTTAAACTTTATAATGGCTCCAATAGCAAAGGCTATCCCAGCAAGATAGGACCCCGCTGTCATAAATTTGGTTAATGACACCAATGAAGCTGTGATATGGCTGCTGACACCTCCAAGATCCGTTTTTGTCACGAGGGTCACTTCGTCAGCATGGATAATAGAAGAAAAACCTGAAAGCAACAAAAATAAAATACATACGGACAGGTCACGTCTTAATAAAAGAACACGACTCATACAGTAATCCCCCCATTTTTAATTGAAGCGGAAACTAGAAGCTTAGACTACTAGAGCCAATTTATTTTTATAATTAAAGTATAATATATGCCCATGATTTTTCAAAAAGACAGGGCTTGTAATCGCCACCATTTAATTCTGACCTAAGAGCTCTAACCGACGAAAATAATCAAAATCAGGATTTTCTTGCCATAACTATTTAGCTGATTGTTTTGCGTTTAGCTCCAGAATTTAATGTACCAATTTATGATAGATTGTCCCCAAAACATGGCAATTAATCCAGAAATACATAAAAAAGGGCCAAAAGGAATTGCCGTGTCTTTTGACTTTTCTTTTATGTTTAAGTATATCAAGCCTATGATAGTGCCGGTTATCGAGGATAATAAGAGAATTAATGGGAGATACATCCATCCAAACCATGCGCCAAAAGCAGCAAATAATTTAAAGTCGCCATGTCCCATTCCCACCTTACCTGTAATCAGGTAAAAAAGGTTAATGAATAGCCATAAAGCTACATAGGCCCCAGCGCAGCTTAATACTGCAATAGGAAGGCTAACAAATATATCCTGGGTATTTGCAATAAGGCCTAACCATAATAAACCTAAAGTCAAGCTATCAGGCAATAATTGATGATCAAGATCAATAAAAATAAGGGGGATTACTATCCAAATTGCAAATAAAGCAAATAGCAATTGTAAAGTAAATCCAAAATGCCAACTGGCATATAATGATAAAAAAGCAGTTGATAATTCGATGAGAGGGTAGCGAATGGCAATTGGATTTTTACATTGGTAACAGCGACCTTTCAGTAATATATAGCTTAATATAGGAATATTTTGCCAAGCTTTTACCATGGCATGGCAATAAGGGCAAAACGAACGAGGGAGAAAGAGATTAATTTTAACTTTTTCTTCTGTTGGTTGCTCAATATTAAATAATTCGCAACATTGTTCTCGCCACTCTTGCTGAAGCATAATTGGCAAGCGATAGATGATAACATTCAGTAAACTTCCGATAGCCAAAGAAATCAATCCAATTGCTAAATACATAAACCAGGGATGATTTGTTATTAGTGTATGGATCATTTGCACTTTTTGGCCTTATGCATATTAAACTGCGGACCCTAGTTTGAAGATTGGTAAGTACATAGCAACTACTAATCCTCCAACCAAGATACCCAATATTGACATAATTATAGGTTCCAATAAACTGCTAAGAGCATCCACTGCATTATTTACTTCTTCTTCATAAAAATCAGCGACTTTACTTAACATTTTTTCCAGAGCACCAGATTCTTCACCAATAGCAACCATTTGAATTACCATATTGGGAAATAAATGAGTATTTTCCATAGCAACAAACATTTGTTGTCCTGTTGCTACTTCTTCTCGGATTTTATCAGTTGCTTTTGCATAAACAATGTTTCCTGTCGCACCAGCTACTGACTTTAATGCTTCCACTAAAGGCAGGCCGGCAGCAAAAGTAATCGATAGTGTTCTAGAAAATCTGGCAATCGCTGCTTTCTCCAGAATTGTGCCGATCACAGGGAATTTCAACATCGCTTTATCAATAGTTTGAGCAAACTCTAACGAGTGACTTTTAGCATAAAAAAAGCTATAGATAGCTCCGCCTAAAATGCCAAAAATAATATACCAATAGGCTTGCATAAATTCCGACATAGTAATAACAGCTCTAGTCATTGCTGGTAAATCGGCACCAAATCCTTTGAACAAGGATTCAAACTGAGGTACTACAAAAATCAACAACCCAGCAGTGACAAGAAATGCAACGATCATGACTGCTATAGGATAGGTTAAAGCTTTTTTAATTTTCTTCTTTATGGTTTCAATTTTTTCTTTATAGGTAGCTATCTTATCCAGCATGATATCCAATGATCCCGATTTTTCGCCAGCATCCACGAGATTGCAAAATAGTTCATTAAAATAAGCTGGATGTTTGATTAACGATTCTGAGAGTGTTAACCCCGTTTCAACATCATGTTTAATTGTTTCTATTAAGTCTTTCAATCGTTTATTGCTTTGTCCTTTGGCAACGATATCGAATGACTGAACTATTGGTATTCCTGATTCTATCATGGTAGCTAATTGTCGACTAAAAACGGTGATATCACCTTGAGTAATTTTTCTGTTTTTTCTATCAAATAGAGGTTTTCTTTTTTTTACCACTTTATTGGTTACTATCCCTTGCTTACGCAAATCAGCCTTAGCCAGTGCCAAGCTTCTTGCTTGAATATCACCCTCCATTTTTTGGCCAGCTTTATTAATGCCTTGATAATGAAAGGTTAATAAGGAATTAGCATTTTTACTCGTCATTAAATTAATCAACGGTTACCCGGTTGACCTCCTCTATGGTAGTAACTCCTTCTTTCACTTTCTCAATACCAGATTGATATATAGTAAGCATACCTTCTGATTGAGCTAGTTTTAAAATTTCTAGTGAGTTACCGCCGGACATGATCAATTGTCCTAACTCTTTTGTCATTGGTAAAACCTCAAATAAACCAACTCGACCACGATAACCACCAGTGCATTGATCACATCCCATAGCTTTATATAATTTTAGATCAACCAAATCAGCTTCGTTAAAGCCTAATTCTATTAATCCTTGATTCGTAAAATCGTCTCGTAGTATTTTGCATTGCTCGCATAATTTTCTTGCTAATCTTTGTGCAATGATTAAAGTAACAGAACTGGCAATATTAAATGTAGGGATACCCATGTTTACTAAACGGTTTAGTGTTTCAGCGGCACTGTTGGTATGCAAGGTGGAAAGAACCAAGTGACCTGTTTGTGCTGCTTTTATAGCAATTTCGGCAGTTTCAAGGTCCCTTATCTCGCCAACCATAATAATATCAGGGTCTTGTCGTAAAAATGAACGCAAAGCCCCTGAAAAAGTAAGGCCTGCTTTAGGATTAATATTAACCTGATTAATTCCAGGTACTTTAATTTCAATTGGATCTTCAGCCGTAGATATATTGACTTCAATAGTATTTAATATGTTTAAAGCAGTGTATAAAGTCACTGTTTTACCACTTCCAGTGGGGCCGGTGACTAAAATCATTCCTTGTGGGCGTTCGATTGCTTTAACAAAATTAGCACGTTGGAAAGGATTAAAACCTAAAGCTTCTATACCGAGTTTGGCAGCACTGGGATCAAGAACACGCATTACAACTTTTTCACCCCCGGAAGTAGGGCATGTGCTTACCCTAAAATCAATAGCACGTGCCTTAGATATTTTCATTTTGAATCCACCATCCTGCGGTACGCGCCTTTCTGATATATCTAAATTAGACATTACCTTGATACGAGCAGTAATACGCGATGCTAGGCTTACTGGAGGCGTGGCTACTTCGTGTAAAATACCGTCTTGTCTATATCGTATGCGATATTCTTTTTCATAAGGTTCGAAATGAATATCAGATGCTCCCTGTTTTATAGCATCCAATAAAATTTTATTGACGAATTTTACAATGGGTGCATCTTCAGTGACTGAAGTAACGGAATCAACATCTTGATCTTCATCTTCAACACTGATTTCCAAGCCGTCCAAATCTCCTGCATCCCCAACGTATTGAGATAGACCTTGGCTTTCTTTAGCAGATAATAAATTATCAATCAGTTGGTTAAGCTTATCTGTTTCTACAACAATAGCATGGGTACTAAGACCTGTATGAAATTGAATTTCTTTTAATGAGGCTTGTTTGCTAGGATCATCCGTTGCAAGGTACAAATTAGCTCCACGAGTAAATAAAGGAACCATGCTGTGGCGTTTAATCAGTTTTTCGTTCACTAAATTCATAGGTATAGAATCGATATCAATGCAATTGATATCAATCATAGGTACTCCAAAATTCTGCGCAGCGATGAGTGCGATTTGTTCAGCGGATAAAATTTTATTTCTTACAATATATTGTAATAAGGAGATTTTTTCTGACGCAGCTAATTTATGCAGTTCGATCGCTTTTGTTTTATCCAATAGCTTTTCCAGCACCAAAAGCTGGCCAATTCCTTGTAATCTATATTCTTCTGTGGCTAAAACCATTTTCTCAATTCAAAGTGTATATTATTTTTAAATATAGTTAAAAAAATAAATAATTTCACGGTGTTTAAAACGTTTAAAACGTAAAATTTTATTTCATCTTAGGGATAAGTAGTCCATTGTTTTATGAATTATAATTAACTATATCTATTATAATAATGTTGATATTTAAGCAAAAATTTTTATTCATGTTATTATGAAAGAAAGGAAACAATTCAAGCAGATTTGAAATTATTTTATTTCGATCGCAATAATGGGATTTAAATTTTATTCCATATAAAAGGTTTTTAAACTGAAAATAATTGTTTGCATATAAAACTCATTGTATTGTAGTTAATAAAAACAATCCGTCCTAAGGGTCAAATTTTGTTGATTGAACAGCAAATTAAACATTATCGCACTTTGTGTCAATGGTTCCAATCGCCATTAGGCGAATTTGTCTCTAAGGAGTTTACAGAGCAATTTGAACCCTTAAAAGAACTCTTGAAAGGGGAGACCTTATTACAGTTAGGGCATTGTGGGGAAAATTCTTGGCTGAATTTTCTTAATTTTAAAAACAAATGGATAGTATCTCCTTTTTCTGATTCAAGCAAAGTTCACCTTGAATGCTCGCTAAATCAAATACCAGTCAATAGAGATACTTTAGATTGTGTTTTAGTACCATTAACATTGGAACCATTTGGAAGTAATTTTAGTTTAATTGACGAAATTGATCGAATACTAAAACCCATGGTTTTCTGATATTTTTATGTATTAATCCATGGAGCCTATGGGGTGGTGCGGTGAAATGCGGTTTATTGCATTGTTATGCTGACAGAATAGTGAAGATGCGTTCTGCCTTTAATCTCAACAGAATCTTTCTACAAAGAGGTTACAAGCAGTGCTCCCTCACTCATTTTTGTTATATTCCACCTGTGAATAATTGTTCAATAATTAAAAAATTATCTTTCTTTGATGAGATGGGAAAAATGATATGGCCACTTCCTTCCGGATTCTATTGTTATATAGCTCAAAAATATGAACATATTAATCCATCATTAATCCGAGAAGCTGCAACCGAAGCATTAACAAAAGAATATAAGTCACCTCTGCAACCTGCAATAAATTAAGCAGCGCAAAACCACTTAATATTTGAAGATTAGCCCATACTTTTTGTATACTTTACCTTGCTTTAAGGTAAGGTGAAATACATGAAAAAATCGTTATTTAGAATCAGTTTTGCCAATCAAGATGAAATTTTTGAAATTTATGCTCGCTCGATAAAAGAAAGCGAGATGTTTGGTTTTCTGGAGGTAGAAGAACTGGTTTTTGGTGAGCAAACTGCATTGGTTGTTGACCCTTCTGAAGAAAAACTCAAGATGGAATTTAATGGGGTAAAACGAATTTTTATTCCAGTACACTCTGTGTTTCGAATTGATGAAGTATCCAAACAAGGCGTATCTAAAGTAAAGGATAATGTGGGCCATAGTAACAAAGTAAGGCCTTTTCCAGGCGCTGGAAAGATAAAAGATTAATTCATTTTTGCAAAATTTTTAAGGAAATACAAATGACTATTCCTAGTAAAATTAAAGCCGTATATGAAAAGTCAACCTGTCTATACACCTATAATGAAGTGGAAGCAGCATTAGATAGAATGGCAATAAAAATTCATGAAGCATTACAAGATAAAAATCCTGTAATTCTTTGTGTAATGATTGGCGGACTTATTCCTTTGGGGAATTTATTGCATCGGTTAGATTTTCCTTTAGAAGTGGACTATGTTCATGCTACTCGTTATCGTGGGGATTTAACTGGAGGGGAGATTCATTGGAAAGTTCGCCCATCGACTAATTTAGCAGGCCGCACTGTTCTAGTAGTAGATGATATTCTAGATGGTGGAGTCACTTTGGCAGCTATAATTAATGAGATTAAAACGCTTGGTGCTGCGGAAGTTTACAGCGCAGTACTAGTAGATAAATATCGCAAACGTGTTCCAAATGGCCTCCAAAAAGCTGATTTTGTAGGTTTAGAAGTGGAAGATCATTATATTTTCGGTTATGGAATGGATTATCACGAATATTTACGCAATGCCCCTGGAATTTTTGTAGTTCATCCGGATCATGAAGCACAAAAGTAAAGCAGAAAATTTTCAGCTCCAGATTAGAATAATTTAGCCGTGTAGCCAGCGGTCTTCCCAATAAAAAATGGTTGATCGCTGATATAAGAACCCAGATTTGCAGGCCAACCAGGGAATCTATTTTTATACAGGACAAAATAAGAAATTGCTTGAACAAATAATGAATAATTTGCTAATTTTAAATTGATTCCATATCATTGCTTATTCAACTCATCAAATGCCGTAATTTTGCCCTGTGCAAGAAAATCCAAATTTTCATACAAAATCTTAATGTTTTGTTAAGATTAGCTTGCCATAATATGTGCACTTAATAATCAATTAGAATAAATTATATGAAAAGTTCAAATCTGCTAAAGATCCTTGATGAGACTAATTATTCGTTTGAAATTTTAGGCAAACTGAGTGAAGCAAATTTTGCAATCACAGATATTACTGAAGACGGCGATTCAGTTTTACACCTACTGGCAAAATCTCGTCATGCAGAAGCCTATGATTTTTATGAATATCTCGATATAGTGGTGAACGCTGGTGCCGATGTAAATGCTGTCGATAAACAAGGTAATACTTTTCTAAGTTACTATTTAAATTGTATAAAGCCGAGGAATACAGAGGAAACCTTTAATTTATTGCTTAGGAATGAAGAGTTTGACATTAATCAAAGAATTGAAAGCGGTAAAACATTATTTGAATTTACCTGTAATTTAACCTTCAGTGATCCCTTAGAGTCTTTAATCAATCATAAAAAATTCGATCCTAATCAGAAAACATCGAAACATAATTCCATATTGTTGCATATGGTTTCTGAGAATGTATTCACATATACAAATTGCATCCAAAGTGTGATTAATAAGGTACAGACAAATCCCAATATTAAAAATAATGATGGGCAAACAGCTTTAGCTCTGATCTTAAGCAATACTCAATATAAAAATATGGAATGGATAACTGCTTTCATCAATCATAAACAATGTGATATCAATGCAGTAGATCATAATGGGAATAGTTATCTGCAACTTGCAATTATTTACTGTAGCTATCAAGCTGAAGAAGTTGCAAAACTACTTATTGAGAAAGGTATTGACGTTGGACATAAAAATACTGAAGGTAAATCTGTACTTGATTTGATTCATGAGAATGCCGCAGGGAGATCAGAGTATGGAAATAACCGATTATTACTCGAGCTTCTTAAACTTCATCCAGCATCTCTTCTTGAGAAATACTCAAATGGTAAAACCATCTTGGAGGAATTACTCAAAAGTCAGGATTATACTATCCAATCAGAAGTCGGAAATCTCATTAAGTTGTGTAAAAATCAGGGAAATTACGACGAATATCTTAAAAATATAATATCAGATTGTTTTAAAGACTTTCATCAAGGTTTGGTATCTGAGGAAACAATAGAATCTTTAACCAAAATGCTTATTGAAGCAGATATTAATGTAGATATCGAATATTGTTTTGCCCTTATTGCTATCCGTAACCCTACTTTTTATAAGGCGGCAATTAACAACAATTTTAAAATGTTCAGACCTGAGCTTAACCTAAAAGTTGTTATTAATCATATAAAAAATTTAACTAAAGAAGACAGCGAGGAGCGTTCAAATGCATTAAGTTATATTGGCGAATTTGGCTTTTCTTTGAACAATTTCGATGAGGATATACTTGCTATATACTCTAAGACAAAGCCTAATATTGAGAAAGCTACCAAAATGTTGGGTCATTTATTTTCATTAAGCGGCTCAATGCCTGTCAATAGCAATCTTATCGAACTAACCGGAAGTTCTTCTTGGGATGCTGTACCCTTTATGGTGCATTTAATGAATGCTTATGTTTCTCATTGCGAAAAAAATAGTAAGTACATTGACCATTTGGATTCCATTCAGCAAGTAAGAAATATGACAGTGAAGGCAATGCATTTTTATTTTCTATCTCAGATAAATATAAATAAATCCCAGGATGATTTTTTGGTATCCATGATAGAAGACAGCAAAAATTCAGGTGTTGAAATAATCACTGGCTGGCCTGGGCATGTAATAAATCTTATTATCAAACAGGATGACTTTTATCGCAATAACGGTGGTGGGTGCAGTACAGATATCACAACTGAACATTACAAAATATCTAAAACTGAGAATATAACAAAAGAAGTATTGGCAACACTTTATGATGAGAAAGAGAGTGAATCCAATAAAACATACATTCAGAAAGATCTGCA
Source organism: Legionella norrlandica (assembly GCF_000770585.1). Lineage (GTDB taxonomy): Bacteria > Pseudomonadota > Gammaproteobacteria > Legionellales > Legionellaceae > Legionella > Legionella norrlandica. The sequence continues at coordinate 31,267 of NZ_JNCF01000009.1, forward strand.
CAATATTCTTGGATTGGTATTTTCCGAAGGTATTGCTGGAGATTTTCAAACAGTTGGTAATTGTGGACTTCAGAGTCTGTTAATCGCTTTGAAAATAAAATATAGGTTATTTTTAACTGAACATATTGCTGATGAACTATTTGTTGATACCATGCAATTTTTTAAACAGTTTTATTTGGAAGAATATCTTTCTCATTATTCTAGCCATCCAGTTTTGCCGCACCTGTTAATGCGGTTAATTAATCAAAAATTAATGCCTGAAGGACAATTGGAGTTAGCAGGGAAACTATTAGCGAAATATTTCAGCTCTGAAGCTTCTCAGGAAATCTTACAAACGGAGTTTATGTTGGAGAGGTGGCAGTTAAGAGTCAATGGAAAATCTACAGAACATTTTGACAAGCAGCTTAAGTTGCTTAGTGTGGCTCTAGGATCCCAAATGAATACTCGCCTGAAAATATTGGAGCACTTCCTCGATGATAAAGTAACCACCGAAGATTTGGATGAATTAAAGTCATGGTGCTTAAATGACCAATTTTTCCAAGGGTATAGCCTCTTGCATTTTGCAGTGATAAATAACAATTTATCTCTTGCTTCATCACTTCTTCAAATGTTCCCAGAAGCTGTCAATCAAACCAATTGGTATGATGAAGAACCTTTATGCCTGGTAAAATCTATTGAAATGATTGACATTCTGGTTAAGGCTGGTGCTAATGTCAACAGAACAAAAAGTGATAATGCACTGGATTGCGCAATAAGAGCGAATAGAATAGATTTGGTTAATGCGCTACTTAAACATGGCGCAAAGGCTAGTGAATACAGTGCTTATTATGCAGCCAGCAGGAATTCAAAAATTTTACAATCTTTAATTGAGTTTCACCCAGAAGCCGTTACAACGCGCACTCATAATTACAGTACTAGTGTTCATGCTGCAGCTAGAGTAGGGCATAATGAAAATCTTCGTACGTTAGTCTATTATGGAGGTGTTAATCCAGACGCAAGTGACGTGAATGGGATTACGCCTTTGCAATTAGCACTTAAAAATGGGCATAAAGACACAGCAAGGTTATTGATTCAATATCCAGGGACATTATTTAATCCGCCATATCGCGGGGACTCCGTAGTTAAGATGACTCAGGATGGAGAAATTCAAAAGATGATTGAACTTAAGGAGCAAGAAAAGAAAGCTGATCTTGAGTATTTTAATCTATTCAAACAGAGTAATCCTGGCATTGTTAAGGAGGATATAGATTATCTTATCGTTGCTATTCGTACTAACAATGTACGCGCTATTCGAGGATGTTTGCTTGCTTATCCTAATATTAAGGTTGTTAATATAAGCGATCATTATTGCACTACTCCTTTAACAGAGGCTATACGAAAACTAGGAGGGAGGAAACAAGGAGAAAAAGAATACGACAGCGCATTTGAAATTGTTCAAATGCTTTTAAAAACTCCAGGGATTGATATCAATGCCTGCATGGGCACCTCCGAGCCTATCATGTTCATGGCCACTTCTATTGGTGATGTTGCTGTTCTTGAGCTGTTTCTTGCCGATCCCAAACTGAACCCCAATAAACAAGATGATATTGGATATACAGCTTTGCACGATGCTGTGGAACGGGGACACTTGGACTGCGTGAAGCGCTTACTAGAGGATGAACGTGTTGATAGCACTATTGTCAATTATCAAAATCAAACAGCCGCGGAACTTGACGGTTTCAGATATGAAGTAGAAGAGTGCCGAGAGGAAGTACTCAAACATCAACAGTTTATGTATCGAAATAAGAGGCTAGCTGTTTGATGATCTGGGGTAGGATGGATTAACCTTTCCGGTCCGACCAGTCACATCAGTAACGAAAGTGATTATCCCCTATTATGTCTGATTATTTCGATAATCAGACATAATAGGGGCAACTGTTGGGCGGATTCAACTAGTAAGTGCAACTGCTCGTTTTTTAAAAAATCACTACAAGTTTAACTCGGATTTAATAAAGTTAATATCTGCTTAATTACGATATGTCCTAATTAATTTCCCGCCGGCCGCCTGCATCTGATATAGCCTATAATTAAAAGTATATTAAGAATAAATGGTGAATATAATGCCTAAGTACGGATTCTACTATGGATTCTACTACTCTCTGGAGGATGAATTCCGATTGATGAAATTTATCTTTTCTCAATTCCCACAATTGGTTAAGGTTTCCAGAAAAGTTTGGCCTGATGTGATTGCACAAGCAACACCAGAGCAAATGTCTATTCTAAAGCAACATGGATTCAACCCGAACCATCTGCCCAAGCATTCATACATATGTCAAGAGGACGGTGTTATTTTGGCATTGTCTCGCGGTAAGGAAGGAGGCAGGCTTGGTACTGGCTCACAAGCAATTCAAGTAAAGTTTGCAATTAATGAGCAATCTGCATTGTATGGGTGTAAAATAATGTCCGGAGCCCAAAAAGACGAATTGGAGTGTCAAATCGCTCAAAAGCTTGGATATATGAAACACAAGGTTCTGGACGCTAAAGGACCAGAACGCAATATATCCTCCAAAGATGGTAAATTGGCGTTTTCGAAGATTACATCATATCAGGCATTTACGTATCTTGGTAAATCACTCGATAGGGTTGATTTATCAGTTACACAAAAGAAGCAAGTGGCTAGAAAGTTGTTTTGGCAGTTATATCAACTCCATACTGCCGGTTATATTCACCATGATATCAAGCCTGACAATATTTTAATTGATGATTTTTTTCAACCCTGGATCATTGATTTTGGTTTATCCGAAAAAATTATAAAACAGGAAGGCCATGATTTTAAGTTCGTCTTGGCACCAGAGGAATATCAGCGTGAAGAAGAAAGGCAATATGATTGGTTTTATTTAAGTGAAAAAAATGGAAAAATAGTATTTTCTCTCAGAATGGTTGAGTCAGAAGGATGGATGCTCCCTCGACTGACTGATATTGATGCGCCATCACCGTTTACTCTGGAAGAACTTAATCGACTACCTGATCTTAAAGCTAAAATTATTCAATTTGCCTTGCATCATATAACTACTTACAACAAGCATCGTGGAAATCCAATGGCGTGTCCAGGAGAATTGATTGAAGGATATAGTACAGTTTATTCGAAGTCAGAAAATATGTGGATAAAGGCAGCAATACCTTTGACCATTGAAGGTAAAGATTTATTTGCTCTAAAAAAAACCTTAAGTTATTTTCCTGGTTTCTCTCATTTTTTTACTGAAAAAGAATATGCTAGTTTATCGCAGGAACTTCAAGCTGCACTGGATACAGCCAATGCCGATAAAGCTATCGCAAGACAAGATACCACCCTGTCAATGACTATACGCTTCATTGCCGAAGAATTGGATCAAGACAGCAATCAACTTTTGGCTTGGCCCGAGGAAAAGCAAAAATACCTTTGTGAGATTATTGATGTCCTGGATTTTTTTGAGGTTCACTGCAAATCTGTTCCTTGGTTCAAACGAAAGCCTATAATGAATTTAATCAGGAACGACAGAGCTACATTGCTTTCAGACAGTACAATAGTACTGAAGAACAAAGCAGAGAGGCTTAAAGCTTGCTTTGACTTTATTACAGAGAAAACCCTTGTTCCGCCAATGGTTGATCAGATATGGTTAAATATATCTAATCAATTAAAACAAGCGTCGATTAAACCACAACTTAATGAGTTTTTTCTTTATAAATTGGCACGAGGCTTCCTGCCAGGAAGGCAACACAAACATTCTGAAACACACAAACTGCTTGATGAGGAGTCAGCGCTTGCTACGGTTCTGCTACAGAATCCACACAACCGAGTGAATGACCAGAAGAACAACGATTTATCAGAAAACAAAGACTATTCAATTTCCCTTAAATAATAAGGCAAATTAAAGTTTGCCATGGAATAACTAAAAGTCAGCAAATTTCTGGATTTTGCGACTAATAATGGAGGTTAAGGAAGTAGTCAGGATACGTGTGTAGTTGATGCATTTGACTTGTTAGCTTCACCAAAATCCATCATATCATCATTTGGATGTTGTAAATATTTTTTGCATAATGCATATATTTTGTGTCTTTTTCGTTTAAAAATGTGTATAATGCTAACAATTTTAATTTTTTGTCCTAATGAGAACAGAATCATGAAACCAATCGAAGAGCAAATAATAAATAAGCTTCTGGAATCAAAGAAATTAGATTACTCCGCAAAATCTAAAATTGAGAAGACATTGGAGAAGCTAACTCAAGAGGAGCCACTAGGTACCTCAAGTGCAGAATTTAGAAATCATCCTGCCCTGAATGATTTTATCGCTGAAACCATTGATGAAGACTATTTTAATCTGTGGCTACGAATAGAGGATTATTGTAATAAAAATGATATTGCTTCGGCACAAGAAAAATTGAATCGCGTTGAGGAGGCACTAAAGGAATGCCTTAAAATGATCACGCCGCAAGCCAAAGCTCGTGGTACTGCAATGCTACCGAAAAAGGTTGCTAATGCACAATTTATGAGGAATCTTTACTCATTGAATGATGAAAGTTTAAGTACCCTATTCTTAAAATATTTACCCTCACCCAGAGCAAAAGTATTTGAGGGGCGAGATATGCCAGAAATAATCTCTAAACGAGAGAAAGACTCAACGAAAGCAATAATGAACATTCTAGCAAGGAATGAAAACGATCTGCCTTCGGTCGAAAGTAAGATTATTACGATACAGAGGATATTTAGAGCAAAGAGACGGGAAAAGGAAAACCTGCAACGCTTACCTCATCGTTATAAAAATCTATGGCAACAGCCTGGTATATCAATGACCACTGAGGATGCTGAAAAATTTGCCAAGGAATTATTGACAGACGCCAACAAACCTTATCAACCTAAATGTGAAGAAAATCTAGCCAAACGAATTATGGAAGCAGCAAAAAAAGTAGAATTATTTTCTACAGTACGCCATTTAACAGCTGCTTCTGCACTGGAATCTATTTTTAATGACGGTCTTTATGGACGGCGCAGTATGATACAATTCTATATGCCATTTAGACCAGCTTCTTTATGGCAAAGCGACATTGATGAAGGTGATGCCAATGTTGTTTGTCTGGGAGCTAATGCCATTGATCCGAAAGCAAACCATGGAATCGAACTGCGATTTGATGCAAAAAAAATAGCAGAAAACAATCCATGCGTTTTTTATAAACAAAGAGATTTAGGCTTCGATCTAAAAAAGATAAGAAGTGTTAGGATCGGTGATATCGACTTACATTTCTCACATACAGAGACTTACAGGTGCCAGCCACCAGAAACTTCTTCGCTAGTATTGTGTACTCCAAATGGATGGCAATACGCTTGGTCAAATGTAACAAAAGCTATTTTAATAGCAGATAATATAAATGAAATGCACCAAATCTTAACGCTCAATTTCTTTAGATTTGTTGATCGACTGAGTGATTCAGATTTTTTGGAAAATATCGATGATAAAAATAGAATATACTCTGCGTTAAGCAATCTAAGTGAGCAGGAGTTAGTAGATACATTGCTACAAATAGGGAAAAATATGACGGATACTATGGAGTTTAATTTTTATGGTGCGTATAAGATTAATTTTTCTGCTCTACTCACTATAAAGAATGACATTTCATCTTATACTTTAGACTTGCCTAGTTTTATTAATGAATTAAACGCGGGCAATCTTGAAAAATTAAACGAGGCTAGAACAAAATTACCAGAAATATTCAATAGCTACCGCTTTATTGATTATCTACTGTCAGCTTCGAATAATGAGAGAGTGATTGCTGAATTACAAGAACAAAGAGGGAAATGCACTCTCCCTGCTTGGATGAAAGAAGCAGGTGAAAGTTTCAAACCAATTTTATGAGAAATAGATAATCCCCTACTATTCTTTAACATAAACATCGTAGGTAACCGTTCAGTGCGCCAAGCAAAGCTTGGCCTAGTCCTGCCATAGAAAGGGGACCGATCCCACTATGTATTGAGTCTTGCGTTTCCACCAAAAGATCCAATTCCTTCAAACAGTAACTGCTATTGATAAAGCACCCTTGGATCCCAAAATTGCCGAACTTCCGCGCATCTACTATTTAAACCAAAGTGCTTTCGCCCTGGAACCAGCTAAATTAGATCAACGTTATGATTGGGTTTTATCGGATGCAGCCTGCTGTCCGGATCGGGCCATTATTTTTTATCCAGCTACCTTGTTGCTGGATTCGATTCTAAACAGTCAAAATGGATTTATTTTTATATAACATATAAGACCCAATCCAGGGTAATGCTTTGTACGCAGATAAATACTGCTTATCCAAGATTTTTGCTGTTTTTACTATCTACTTCAAGTACGTCATTAAGTTTTGCATCGTCAGGGTGTTCAGGTGAAAAAAAGCGATTTCGCGATGACCGCAATGAACTATCAGGTTTTGATGGCAAGAGTAAATAATCGCCACCTGCTAACCCTCCCAGTTTGACAAAATGATATGCTAATGAAGGATCGCAGTTGTCTTCTTCAATAAAAAACTGCTTTTCAATATAACTCAGCAGTTCTTTATCAAGCTGATCTCCATACTTTGTTTTGAGATCAGCTATAAAATGATCTTTTTGTTCGGGTGTAATATTCAATTTTTTATATTCTTCTATACCAATATCACTAAGCTCCAGGGTAGATACATAAGAATCATAGATCTCTTTGAGTGATTTTCTATTGTCATCAGTGATACGTTGTCGCCACTCTCTTAACAGAAAAAATTTCAACTCCTGGTTGATTTTATCAATATCTAGTATGTCAATTAAAGGATGGCCAATAACTGATTGGAAGAGGCGCCGTTTTACACCTGAGTAACAACTGGGTTTATCGCCCTGTAAATTATCATACTCCTCCAGTACTTGAATTCCATTTTCATCCAATACAGGATTGCCTTGTTTATCGAGGACAGGCCTCTTATCATCCCAGTTATGCGCTCGACCAACCAAGGCTAATTCTTGAATAAAATTGCTGATACGACCCTCCATGGTTTGGCCATCACAGGGCGCCATCGCTTTATCATCATCTACTGCAGCCAACCAAAACATAGCAATCAGAGACTGATACTCTTCAAATGTTGACCATTTATAGGATGGGTCTTCATCATCAACATAGACATAAGAAGCATTCCCAGCCATCCAATGATTAGGCTTTGAAATATAACGCAATGCTGTATGGTAGGGATTTTGATAATAAGCAATGAGAGCCTTTTGATATTGCTCAGGTTTCAGAGACATCTTTTTGAATTCTGTCCATGTTATCGGCAATGGGGTTTCAATCCCATCAATATCGATAACAGCTGGATTTTGCATATAATAATCCATTAACTGCACCCGCAGAGCAGCCATGATATTATTTACTCCTAGTGCATTTAATTGCGGCTGATAGTGTTGAATGGCACTAGCAAGTCGCTTTTGTTCACCACTTGTCAATGCGGTCATTGATGATTCGCGATCATGGGCCAAGGCGCCCAGATCGATCCCTGCGTATTGTGCATTTGCATAGAAATCATTTGCTTCTGCTAATTGGCGCACTGCTGGAATGTTGAGCAGTAAATCAGCAGCAGTTTGATTTTCAACAGTCATGGCTAGAAGCAGTAATTCGTTAGGGCGACGAGGTGTTACTTCTTGATGTGCAAGATTTTTGATTGATGGATACTCAATAAAAAAATAATTTCATCGTAGAGAGCTGGATCATTACGTCTGATCAGATTTCTGAGGATATAAAAGTAGAATTTTGCCTCTTCATTATCAATATCGAAGATAGCATTTGGATCCTCTTCTTCAAGTTGATTATATTGCTCATGGAGTGACGCAAGTTTTTGCGTTACGAAGGGATAGACGTATTGTGCACCATACTCCCAATCATGCTCCTCAGCATGCATAAAGCAGGAAACTTGTGCCAGTAAATAATCAATACATTCAGATTGATTATTTTGAACAGCCAAGTCAAAACAGGAATTTATTGTTGATAAAAAAGCCTCAGGAAACTCGGTTGCAAGCCATTTTAATATATCAATACTTCCTGATTTTGCTGCTTGTTCAAAATCTTTATTGATAAAGATCACCTTAATTTGATCTTTTGGAACCACTCCAATACCTTAATTTTATTAGATGAAACAGCAAGCGAGAATGGGCTTTCGCCAAATCCCTCATTATGTCCAGGATTGAACATTTTATCTACTTCATCAGGATAATGTTCTTTCAGGTATTGTAATACCTCCACATGCCCCTTCATGGCTGCTGCTGAAAAAGCAACAACGCGATCATTTTTCCTCTTATTTAGGATGCTTGGAGAGATGTGTTCTATAACCCATTCCATGCTAGAAATTTGCCCGGATTCTGCTGCATTACGAAAAATGTATTGCATATCCATTGCAATTTCATCAAGATCATTTGGTGTTATTTTGTTTTTAATCCAATCAAGGATATGCAGATACCCTTGTTTTAACGCAGAATCCAAAATAAGATGGCCGCTAGATGAAAAAATTTTTGTTAAGCTTATTTCAGAAATTTGTTCTGTCAGCCATTGAAAAGCCTCAAGACTACCCTGTTCAACTACAGTACGGAGCGGTGCATAGTTGTAGACTGAAATCATGGCCTCTTTTTTATCTGGCAAAATATCACACAATATTTTTAACAGATCATAATGCTTTAATTCTGTAGCAAGTCTAAACAGCTGAAATCTATTCTCACAAACAGCTATTTCTATTTCATTATTATCAGTTGTGTTAATTTTTGACAGGATATCAGTTCTATTAGTCAAGATAGCGCCTTTAAAGAAAATACTATCAGATAGATTTAATACCTCTGCAATATGTTGAAGATCCTCCTGAGAACTCTTTTGATGAGCTAATAAAATACATATCCATTGGGCTAATTGTATCTCTTTTGTTGATTTAACAAACTCTTCTTTTCGCCCATAAATATCATTTAAAGGCAATCTGGCAAACTCTAAAGCATGCTCAAATACCGCTGGGGAAATATCAAGATCATAAATCATATATCTCGAAAGTATTGGAGGGATTAAACCTGCTTGCGGAGTTGCATGCTCACCTTCTGATAAAGACTTCATGAATGTCTACCTATTATATTATGCAAATTAGTTATGATTAATTTTAGTACATTAATTTGGGTTTTTCATGAATGCACAAAGAGCAGTTAGAGTTTTTGATTGGGGTTCTAAACGCTAATCCCAGAAATTTACGGACTAAATTCAACCACTTTCCTCTTTTTTATTCCATGCAAGAAAACTTTGTTTATTGTTGCATCGAGATCAATGATTTTATCACTAGAAAAGTAGATGCTACGGATCAATTTATCGTATTCAAAAGATGCCTTTCTGGTTCTGTTTGAGGCGCTGTATGTGGCAAGGCAGCTCAGGGGTATTATTTAATCGCTCAGTCAAAGCCATTCATTTTTTTAAAAAAGAAATATGCGGTTGCTTTCGAAACGGCTTAATTTATCGTATTGATCAAAATAACGCTTGCATTTCTGATAGAATGCTTGAAATAATTCTCGTAGCTTGTCATTGTTAAATTTTTTTAATTTTGCTATGTCAAGTTGTTCTTTGATATTGATTATTGAAGATTTAGGCATTTTTACAGAATCAAGCTGAGGAACGGTTGAATTTTAAGAGAAAAACCAAATTATGCCAAATAAATATACAAAATATTTGGGTCAATTGTCAGCCTATAGCTCTAAAAAAGCTACCTAGGAGCAACTAAATGAGGCTATCTTTAAGAAAACAAGGGATAATTATAGCCTTATTTCCCATTATAATCGCACTGGGAAAATTACTAATGATTTGCATCAAAAAAGATCCTGTCGGGTTTATACTGATCTATCTTTTTTTGATCGTTCCTTTTTACTGTATATTCCTATTGGTATCTTTTTATTCAAATCTTCAATATTTATACTTTGAATATTATAAATACACGCAAACTTATAAATTCACGATTATCGTTTTTAGTATTATTTTTTTACTTCTTTTAATTTTGCTAAGCATAAAATTAAAAATTATGTTGTTACCTTATAAACTCATAGGGCCTCATTGTTATGTACCTTTGGCCCCGTAGTCATTACATACACTACAGGGGTGTCCTGTAATGCATTGGAGAAGTGATGGAACAACTCGACGAACAATGCACACTATATGCAGCAACGCTGGAAAGAACTGAATCATTACTTGCTCGACGGTATTCTTGAAATCGACAACAACGCCATTGAAAATCAGATAAGACCCTTCGCTCTTGGGCGCAAAAACTGGTTGTTTGGCAGCGACTCCTAATGGTGCGCACGCCAGTGCTCTTTTTTTATAGCTTCATTGCAACAGCGAACACCAATGGATGAAATCCTTTTGATTACCTGAGAGCGCTCTTTGAAAATATTCGTACCTTTAGAGCTCAGTAGGATTATAGCAAGCTGCTTCATTTTAATTTGAAGTAGATGCCAACATAGTTGGCTGACCGATTACAATGAACCTCTGAAAGAATGGTTTGAACGTGAAGCAAAAGAGGCTGGATATTTAGAGCCTGGGTGCTTATAAAAGAATAGATGCTTACAGCCAGATTACCAGCCATATTATTAATGAATACAATACTATAAAAATTGTAGCGCTAGAGTTATCCCATGCAACAAGTCCGCATTGGACTTGTTGCATAGTCTCTCTTATTAATGGCTAATTGAATTCCAAAGAGCGCTCAGGGTTTTGCTCTAAATACTCCTTCATCAAATTTTTCTGCTCTGGAGCACCCATCATGCCCCAATAGATATCTGTACTAATACCGTTCAGCAACTCATGACGCACAGCTCTGGTTGAAACAGAAACATAGCTTTTAAAATCATTATCTAAGGAACGCCAATCGGAGTGAGCAAAAAGCCCTAATAAACGTACAGGTGAACTAAGCGGATTTTTAGGGTGCAGCTGATTTAAATAGTCAGCGTGTAATTGTAATCGCTCTGGGCCACCCATCATTCTCCAATACTCACTTGTCGCCGCATGAGCAAAATATTCAACTCGTATATCTCTGGTCTGGGTAGAAACATAGGATTTGAAATCGTCTTCTAAAGAATCCCATGCATCCATAATAATAGGACTAGGCTGATTGTTATGGTTTTGTTCAGGCTCTACTACCAGCAGTTGTGGCACCCTCAATGTAAAGACCGCAAATGGATCCTCCTGACAATTTCCAGGATTGTGTTTTTATTCATTGGGCAAACTAAGATAGTAACTTTGTTTAACGCATATCATCTCGCCCTCTACTCGGAAATTGCCTTGTCCATACCCCATTTCCTCATAAAAACCATCCTCAAATACCAGGCAATTTTCATTTCGATAATTAAACCTGCTTTGGCTACCATCCTCCATTAAAATACTTGCATCGTATTTGGCTTTGGCAGCTTCTGCGTCTGAGTTTATGGCTCTTTGGTCAACACCTATACCGCGCAAACTTAATTCTTGCTCAATACGACTAAGGAATTCCTGTATTTTCTGTTGATTTCTTAATTCTTCTTCATAAAAAATAAAGGCTACTTGTTTGCTCGGTTGTCCTGTGGAAGCTAATTGTTTGCCTGCAAATTTTAAACTTACACGCGGAGCATCTGCTTCATTGAGTAGTTCGGCAATAATCACTGTAGCTTCTTTCATTTTAGCGGGATCAATACTAATATGAATTTTCCACCCATTGTTCGGATTTCCTCCACTTGACCCGATTGCTTCAACAGACATTTCATTGGTTTTCGAATCTGGGATCATGGTCCAGGCAATGGCTGCAAAGCTATCATTAGCTACATCGTCATTATAAACAGCTTGCAATCGTTCAAGATCAATCGGCATTCTTAGTTCCTCTTCACATTTTTAAATTTGTGCAATTATAGAACGACCACCTTAAGGTAAAATTAAGGACTGCACGAATTGCAACGACCTTGTATTTTTTTTATCCTTCGGAAACACCTTTCATTGAGGCACACTGCTCCAGTTGGTGGGTGGTTTAGAAATGACTTTATCTTTCTTTAAATAATAGGGAGATGCTCGCTTAATTTATAATGCAGCGGTAGGTGTAGTTCTCGGAGCGTTTACAAATAGATGAATCTAGTTATATACTCTTGAAAGTTGATAACTGAGATATCAACCCCGAAGGTGGGGTACTTTAAGAAAATACCCGCGAAATTGTCTCCTTTGTCTTATTAAGAATGGGTATTTCCAATTGATAAAGATGTAAGATCCCTTATCTTTATCGTACATTTTCTATCCATTCATCAACCATCCATCTATGATCGATATAATATCGGCTGATGCTATTTTTTTGGCTATCAACACTTCGATCTTGGGTGCTCACCTGAACATATCCATAAATTATGCAAACTTCATCCAATTTATACTACTTTGTATTAAGGTATTTTTGCAACAAGGATAATAAATGGGACACCATTGATATCTTTTTCGTTTATTTCAAATTTCCCAGGGATGTTATTAGTAAAAAACTCAAACGCCGTATTACCAAAAAGATGCCTGCCTATCATGTTTTTATTTTATGCGGTTTGATTATACTCAAGGCTTATTACACTACTTATCTATACATTATTATAAGTCGGTGTGGTCAAGCTTTGGTACTTGGTTGCGCACTATCAGAGAAAACACATTACCCTCTGAAATGGCTACAGCTTTAGCTATGACACGAACCTATAATTATTTTCTTGAAGATGACCAATATAGGAGCATCTTTAAAAAATTCTTAGTAGAAAAAACTGAAGATCGGCGATCAACGTATCAAACGACCATTAGCGCAGAGGCTGCCTAGGTGATTGATGAAATACAATTCATCATGGGCTGATAAAAAATTTAGGTAACAACTGAAAACTTTAGACTCTTCAGGGATATAAAGAGCACCATAAAAAGGATGACTCAAAACCAATGACAAATGTATCGAAAATAAATTTAGCCCCTAAAACGCTGGGAGAAGCGATAGAGACCATTGGTCATTTAGCAAAAATAATCGTTGAGCTGAAAGAAGAAAACCTACAATTGAAGGAAGAGAACCGGCAACTTAGAGAAGAAAATGCTTGGTTAAAAGAGCAACTGAATACAAACTCCAAGAACTCATCATTACCGCCCTCAAGAGATCTTAAAAAGAAAAAACAAATAAAGAGGGATTTTCAAAAAATATCTGAACGTCCTAGGGTGCCTGGCAAGATAGGGAAAAAGCTTCTTAAAGCTTATGAGCGCTTGTTCAAGTTTTGGAAAACAGAATATAACCCCAACATGCTCTCGTTTAAAAAACCTAGAAAAAGGTTACGCTATTTTAAAGCGAGAGTGCTTCGTCATGTGCGTGAAGGAATGCGATGTAAACATAAAGCGACTGCCAGAACTTGTACTAATATTTTAGAGTCTGTTGATAGCTTATGGAATGTCTTTGATATCCCTAATGTTCCACCAACGAATAACCATGCTGAACGCTAACTGAGGCCTTTAGTTACTTCTAAAAAGCTGACTTTCGGAACTCAGTCAGAACGAGGAAGTCGTTTTATTGAACGTATTTTTTCTGTTATTGCTACTTGTAAACAACAACAGAAAGACGTCTTAACCTTTATTATTGAAGCCCTACATCAGTGGGCTTTTCCTCAAAAAAATTTAGATATTTTGCAACTGGTCTGAACGGTTACTATTTTCTTTTATCTGTGAGTTCATGTAAAGGCTTAAAAAAATTTATATTAAATCTGGGTGGGCTTGAGTTAAATCAAATCCGAATACTCACTTATCGATTTCAGAAAAAACAATCGCTCTATTCTTACCTTTCTTTTTAGCAACATATAATGCTTGATCAGCGGCATCGATTAATTCTTTCAATGAAGAGCCATCACTTGGATAGATTGAAACCCCTAGCGATATAGTGATATTCGAAACAGCCCCTTCAATAACTATTCGCATTTTGTGCACTTCATTTCGAATACTTTCAGCAGCTATTTTTGCACTCTCTAGATCACAATTGGGTAAAACAAATAAAAATTCTTCACCACCATAGCGGCATATCAAATCACCTTCTCGGACTAATGATAGGAATAAATTGCCCAAACAGGATAATACATAGTCCCCTGTCTCATGACCAAAAGTATCATTAACATTCTTAAAATTATCTACGTCAACCATAATCAACGTTATGGAAGCTTTAGTACGTTTTGATTGCCCTATTTGCTTGATTATATATTCGTCGAGAAAGCGACGGTTCAATAAACCAGTCAGCGGATCACGTATTGATTGAGTATGAAGCAATTCTTTTAGTTTTATATTGGCAATAGCCAATGAAATTGTTTCTGCAATTACTGGAATCAACGTATTGAATCTCTCTGAGCCTCTATATATAAATAACAAGCCAAATATCTCATTCTGAGCCATCAATGGTATACACAAAGAAGTTTGGCGTTCATGCTTCATTTCTTTGATATGACGGCATATAACGCCAGGTTGCTGCCACTGATTTCATGAATGCACCCTCTTCTTAACGCCCAGCATTCATTAGCGGAAAAAATTGCTGGGTAATGATTTGAATCTCCCCATGTAATTTTTTTCTCCAAATAATTGCGCGAATGGTGCATGAGATATAAGGCGCCATCAGAAAAATCCAGAATTTTATTCGCATAAGATGAAAAAGATTCCAGTATTTCATCAATCGTATTACAAGCAAGAAAGGTTTCACTCAATTGAGTAATGACAAACATTTTTTTGTTGATCGATTCTAATTGAAATTTTTCTTCTTCGAGGACCTCATATAATTCGCGAAGAGATTTTTCTTTTTGTTGTAATAACTTATTTTGCTCAACTCGGAGAGTCACATCACGAATAACGGCAATAACAGCCATCTCTTGAGATGTTTGCAAAGGACTTAAGCTGACTTCAATAGTAAATATTTCTCCATTTTTACGTTTTCCATTAAGCTCCAGACCAAGACCCATAGGGCGAACTCGTGGTGATTTGAAATAATTAGACCGATGCTCCGGATGCACTTTTGCCGAACTCTCAGGCATTAATGCCTCCACCGACAGACCTAATAGTTCTTCCTTTGTGTAACCAAACATGATTTCTGCCTGATGATTACAAAATTCAATTTTTCCTTCTTGATTCACTAATAACATGGCATCCGGAATAGCCGATAAGAAAGCAGAATGATAATCTTCCTTTTCTTGCAGTTTTTTATTAGTCACTTGAATATCTTTGGCTCTTTCTACTATTTCAACACCAATTTTGCCTTCATGGCTTTGCAATATTTCTATAATTTTTGATCGTGAGTTATGTGAATAATCAAGATGAATAAATTTTGTAACATCTTCCACTCGATGAATAATGTATTTTACACAGTTCTTTTTCCCTAAAACAGGACAGTTCAGTATGCTCCAGTACCTTGTCTCAAAATCACCACCTAAAGAAGCGGGTCGGCGGATGTCATATTTTTGAATAACCATGGCATCACAAACTTTGTCTTTTAGTACACGATTTAATGAGTAGCGTAAATTATTAACACCTGTGGCTGACTTGTCTTTAGGATTGTCTGGAAAAACATCAAAGATATATTGTCCTAGAATTTCTTCACGGTGAGTCATAGTTGCCTTAAGGTAAGCATCACTGGCTTCAACAATATTCAATTTTGGGCATAAAATAAGATACAAATCAGGAGCCGCTTCTAAAATTGCTTTGGTATCTTCTTTGAAATTTTGAGAATTTTTCATCACTCAATTACTCACCATTTTTTAAGAAGGCTTTGAATAGGCGAATCAGTTGACTCAATAAGGTATTAGCTCCAAAGGAGCTAAGCGATTTTATTTTTCCATTTGTTGAGTCTGACATATTAGTAATCCCTAATAATATGAATATAGTTTAGCATTTTTGATAAATTAAGATCTAATATGCCCCTTGCCAAAGATCACCCACTTATAACTGGTTAATGCATCTAGAGACATAGGCCCGCGAGCGTGCAATTTTTGCGTACTGATTCCTATTTCAGCCCCCAGTCCGAATTGTCCGCCATCGGTAAAGGCCGTCGAAGCATTCACATAAACAGCCGCGGCATCGATATGATCTAGAAAATAATGAATTGCCGTTTGATCTTCAGCAATAATTGCTTCGCTATGCCCCGAACTGTGCTCTATAATATGGTTAACTGCCTCTTCTAAGGAAGACACTGTTTTTATCGCCATTTTATAAGATAAAAATTCCCGACCAAAATCATCAGCTGTTGCCTTATGAAGTAATTTTTCAGGGTAAAAAGTTTTAATTGCCTGGTAGCTAAGGCTATCTGCAAAAATTTCAACCTTTTTGTCAGCCATTGGTTTTACTATTAACGGTAAATTAATCAATTGATCTTTATGAATAATCAATGTATCAAGTGCATTACAAACACTCACTCTTCTCGTTTTGGCGTTATCAATAATTAAACAAGCTTTCTCTATATCGCCACTTTGATCGAAATAAACATGAACAATACCCGCTCCTGTTTCGATAAAAGGTATTCTTGCATTTTCACGCACAAAATTGATTAAAGACTGGCTACCCCTTGGAATGCACACATCCACCAATTGATTGGCTTTTAAAAGAATTTGAGTTGCTTCACGCTCTAAAGGCAATAAATAGACAGTGGCTTCATCAATATCATGATCGCGTAGGACTTGGTGAATCAATGCCACTAAAAATTGATTAGTATGGCGAGCTTCCCTTCCTCCTTTTAAAACACACGCATTACCTGTTTTAAAACATAAAGTAAAAGCATCAATTGTTACATTCGGACGTGATTCATAAATAATAGCCACAACCCCTAACGGAACAGCTACTTTTTGAATGATTAAGCCATTAGGAAGTTTTTTTTGCTCAAGGATTGTTGTTTTTGAGTGTGGCAAGGAAGCTACGTTTTCAATATCGTTTGCCATCGATTCAATTCGTTCTTTGGTTAAAAGCAAACGATCGTATTTAGGATCTTCCTCATTAATCAATTCCAAGTCTTTTTTATTTTCATCAATTAGTTTACTAAGAGAATTGCGTAGTCGATTAGCGAGTGTTAGTAAAATTTGGTTTCGTTTTTCTTCATCAATAAACCTTAAGTTATAACTCGCCTTTTTGGTTGCTTTAAGTTGATTAGTGACTTCTTCCATCATGAAAACACCTTAAAAAATATGTAAATGATCATAATGAATAAACTCTGGTTTGGATGATTTCCCTAAATATTCATTTAATTTAATAGCATCATACCTGGCAAGACCAATCCCTATTTTTTCATTATTGGGGGTCAATATCTCTATCAGATCACCTCGTTTAAAGTCACCAGAAAATTTTTCAATTCCAACAGGTAATATACTTATAACTCGCTTATCTTCTTTTATAATATCTACTAAACAAGAATTTATTGTAATTGATCCTGTCTTTTTTTCGCTATAAGCAATCCACCTTTTTATATTTGATTTTTTCTTGGAAGGCATAATGGTTGTGCCCAAAGGCTCTTCTTTTAGGATACGCATAATCACCGATGGATGATTGATACTTGCTATATGCGTTGTTATCCCTAAATTCGACATTTTACGAGCGGTTCCAAGTTTGCTGATCATTCCCCCTCGTCCAAGAAGACTTTTAACAGCAGAAACCTCAGGCCAATCATTTTTAGAATTAATAATGGAAATTAATTCTGATCCTTCTTCATTAGGATGTTTTGTATAAACGCCTTCAACATTACTTAGAATAATTAATTTATCCGCATTTATCATTGCTGCTATAAGACCAGCTAATTCATCATTATCTGTAAACATTAGCTCTTCAATAGCAACACTATCGTTCTCATTGATGATAGGGACAATGTTTTTATGATTTAGTATTTCGTGAAGCAATCTTGATATATTTAAATAATGCTGTCTCGTTTGAAAATCTTGTTTCGTGAGTAGCAGTTGGGAGGCTAGTATGCTATGTTCTTTAAACATCGAAGCGTAAATATGCATTAGCTCATATTGGCCTAAGGAAGCTAAAACTTGTTTTTCTCCTATCGAACTGCCATATTGACGGCCAAGAAATTGGCTTGCAACTTTTCGGCCTGAAGCGACAGCACCGGAACTTACCAATACAATATGGTGTTCAGCTTTTTGTAGTGTAACAATTTGTTCAACCAAGTGGAGCATGATAGGCTCAAATGGTGTCCCATCGCTTGATAAAATGCTTTGAGTTCCAACTTTTATGACAATTTTCATTTTTTTCTCATCAAGACGCTATGGTGACCTTTCAAATTTGCTGTAATTAATTATATGCATACCAGAAATAAAAAACTAATGTTTCTAGTTAGTTTTATGTAACCAGCTGAGTAATCTCTGTTCAGGATATTAAAGCAGTTATTTTTCAAAGGTTTTCATTATCTGCCCACAGAGTTATCCACAGATTTTGTGGATAACTGAGAAAGCTCATGATAATTAAAATTTTAAATACCCCTTATATTTATTGGGTTTTTCAGGATTTGGAGTGTTTCAGTGGGGACAACTAACATCTTGCTCAAAAAAAATATCCACAGGTAGCTTTGTAGATAAGTTGACAATAATCAGCAATAAATTTTAACAGAGAAAATTTAAAAAAACAGTCTTGACTAAAAGATATTGACTAAAAAGATATTTCTCCTAGTTCCAGCGAGAGGCAGAGCCGGTTGTCATTGAGCCCGCGTAAAATATAAGGATGTAAATTCCAACTAAGCCATGTAATGAAAGCAAGAATGCGAGTAGAGTAGTAGAAATACCCCGAAGCCGGATCACAATACTGTGTTTCTTGATGAGAAGTTATGGTAGTTATTGTCATTTATTCAATCATTAATCATATTAGACACCGTGCTAGTCTACAATGTTCAGTATGCTATTTAAAGTTAATAAACAATGAGGTTCGGCCGGGATCCTGATGAAAAGGAGCATTTCATGTATATTTTTAGCTCAAACTTCTATTTATTTCTTTTACGTTTGAAATGGCAGACTAAGTTTCATATGCAGAGCACCTGCAATCTAAACTAATGCCTCAAGAGAAGGAATAAAGTGAAAATTTTTGACAAACCAAATAATAAAATTTAGTATAACCACGTTTATAGATGGCGCGGGGTGTCGGAAATCCGGCTGAGAGTTACCCGTTGAACTTGATCTGAATCATATCAGCGTAAGGACGCCTTCAAAAAAACTGACCGATTTTATTGGTTCGGTTCCCTTTTGCCATCTCCCTATTTCTAATAATAATATAAGGAGTTATGGCAATGTCATCACTGAAATCCCGAGTTACCCTGTTACTTAATTGGTATACTAATCCTTATCATGCTCCTATTCTTGTGGCACAGCAATTAGGTTTTTATTCGCAGGAAGATATTAAGCTTGCCATTTTGGAGCCTGCTGATCCCAGTGATGTGACGGAAATAGTTGGTTTAGGAACAGTAGATTTTGGTGTAAAAGCTATGCTCCACACCGTCGCTGCTAAAGCCAAAGGCTACCCTGTCACTTCCGTTGGTACACTTCTTGATGAACCACCGACTGGTTTGATTGCCTTAAAATCAAGCGGTATTAATTCATTCCATGATATTGTTGGCAAACGAGTTGGTTTTATAGGTGAATTTGGTAAGAAAATTATTGATGATTTAGCAAGCCTTGCAGGAATTGACCCTAAAAGCTACGAAACAATTCGTATTGGTATGAATGTCAGCGATGCAATTTATCGTAACATTATTGACACAGGCATTGGTTTTATTAATTTTCAGAAAGTTGAATTAGAGCACCTTGGTGGAGAAACAGTCTTTTTACGAATTGATCAATTGGCTGGATTGGGTTGTTGTTGTTTTTGTTCTGTTCAATTTATCGTTCCTGAACGTACCTTACAACAGCCTGAATTGGTAAGAGGATTCCTCAGAGCAACGCAACGTGGAGCAGCATTTACTACAGAAAAACCTGAAGAAGCCTATGAATTATTATGCAAAGCAAAACCGCAACTACGTACACCAGTGTATCAAAAGATCTTTACAAGAACATTACCATTTTTTTCACGTACACTACTAAATATTGATAGAGATTGGATTAAAGTTGGGCGGTATACAAAACATTTAGGGATTATTGATGAATGCTTCGATATCTCTCAATGCTATACCAACCTCTATTTACCCGAGACCCCCTACTCTGATTTGAAGCCGATTGCTTGTTGTCTAGAAGGTTAATCATGGACGCTGGAATCGTAGGAGGAGGAATAATGGGTCGCCTGCTTGCTTTGGCATTGCATAATGCTGGCTGGCGGATATCGCTTTTTGATCATCATACTGAATATATGAACTGTAGTACTGCCGCAGCAGGATTATTATCACCATTTTCTGAATTAGACAGAGCGGAACTAGTAATTTCCCGTCTAGGTCAGGAGGCTATTAAAAATTATTGGCCATGTATTATCAATCAATTACCAGAAAAAATTTATTTTAAAAAAATGGGTACTATTATCGTCAATCACCCCAGTGATAACGCTGAATGGGTTCACTTTAGTCGACGTATAATAAATCAATTAGGGCAAGATTGTTCTTTTTTTCAAAAGTTATCTCCCAAGGATCTCATTGAACTCGAACCGCATCTTACCAAATTTGAAACTGCTTATTATTTTCCAAATGAAGCCCAGATCGACTGCCAATCATTAATGATTAATCTAGCAAAACATCTGAATTCTATTGGCGTGCACTCTATTACTAGTACACCTGTACTAACACTTAAACCACATCTTATTTGTACTAGCGAAGAACAATACCACTTTGATGTCGTTTTTGATTGTCGTGGCTTGGGAGCTCGCTCAGTGTTTTCTGATTTACGCGCATTAAGAGGAGAACTAATATGGCTACATGCCCCAGGAATTCAATTACAGCGTCCCATACGTCTTTTGCATCCGCGCTATAACTTGTATCTTGTTCCCAGACCAGGAAATATTTATCTAATTGGCGCTAGTGAAATTGAAGCAGAAGACTTTAGTCCTATTTCGGTGCGCACTACCTTAGAATTATTGACGGCAGTTTATTATTTACATGGAGGTTTTGATGAGGCCCGGATATTAAAAACCGTGACTCATTGCCGTCCGACTCTAGCCAATCATTTACCTTGCATTAAATTCTCCAATGGCTTTATAGCAGTTAACGGCCTATATCGTCATGGTTATTTAATTGCTCCTACTTTAGCAGAAGAAATTTTACAAGGTGTGACATCCAATTTTGCAAATCTTAATTATCCTGAACTTTGGGAGAACTATTGTGGTTAATATCTATTTAAATGATCAAATTCATGAGATTGAATCCTCTTTATCATTGAGCGATTTTTTAAAGCAGCAGAATAATACCCAACAGCATTTTGCTGTGGCTATAAATAATCGTCATATCCCAAAGGACTCTTATAAAACAACCGTTTTAAAAGCTAATGATCGTGTGGATATCTTACTCCCCATGCAAGGAGGCTAACAATGTGGAAACTAGCTGGAAAAGAGTTAAAAAGCCGTTTGTTATTAGGAACAGCCGGTTATCCTTCGTTAGATCATATGGAGCATGCCATTCATAACTCTGGAGCTGAAATTATTACAATATCAATCAAGCGTCAAACCTCCGTGGGACAAGGTGATGAAATCTTTTGGCAACGGGTGAAAGAATTGGGCTGTCATCTTTTGCCTAATACAGCGGGTTGTCGTAACGCTGAAACTGCAATCAGCACAGCAGAAATTGCAAGAGAACTATTCGGTACATCTTGGATAAAGCTGGAAGTAATTGGGGATGAATATAATTTGCAACCAGAACCATTCGAATTACTTAAGGCGGCTAAAGTTTTAATTAATCGAGGATTTGAAGTTTTCCCTTATTGCACAGATGATTTGGTATTATGCCAAAAATTGGTAGATGCTGGTTGCAAGATTTTAATGCCATGGGCTGCTCCTATAGGCTCAGGGAAAGGGCTAATGAATCCTTATGCGCTGGAAACCTTGCGTCACCGCTTTGCTGATACCCAATTAATCGTCGATGCCGGGATAGGTAAACCTTCTCATGCTGTACAAATTATGGAGTTAGGGTTTGATGGCGTATTACTGAATACCGCTGTTGCTTTTGCGAATCAACCAGCAACAATGGCTAGCGCTTTTCGTTATGCAGTTCTTGCAGGTTATCTTGCTTTTTCAGGAGGGATGATACCTGCCCGGAATATGGCAAATCCAAGTACGCCATTAATTGATACCCCCTTTTGGCATCAGGAATAACATATGAAAAAACCACTTGTTTGGACTATTGCAGGCATTGACCCATCTGGACTGGCTGGTACTCATGCTGATATAGAAACCTTAAATAACTTTAATGTGGACGTTTGTTCTATAACTACTGCTGTAACAGCACAAAATTTCAGCTCAATTTTAGCCATGGAAGCCATTTCCAGCGACCATGTTGCGGCACAGTGTGACGCATTAAAGCTAAATTTTAAACCTGATGCCATTAAAATAGGGATGTTGGGCTCTACCTCAACTTGTGAGAAAATAGCCAATTTTTTACAGGACTATTCTGGATTTGTTGTTCTCGATCCTTTAATTACTTCCTCTTCCGGTTCTAAATTATTTTTTCCAGATCTGAAACAGCATATTGAAAATCTAATCAAATTATTCCCCTACTTAGATATAATTACCCCGAATTTAGTGGAAGCAGAAACTATATTAAATCGAAGCATTTCTTCTTATAAGGAGGTAAAAGATGCCGCTTATGACCTATTAGCATTGGGTGCCAAACAAGTTTTACTTAAAGGAGGACATACAAAGGATAATTTATTCAGTCAAGATTACTGGACAAATGGCAAAGAGTTCTTTTGGATTGCAAACCAGCGTTTCCCTGAAACAAACTATCGTGGCACAGGATGCACACTGTCTTCTGCACTGGCAGCTTGTCTTGCACTTGGATATTCTATAAAAGATGCTATTGTCATTTCGAAAATGTATGTAAGTCGTGGGATACGTCGATCAATAAAGATCGACAAATATACAGCAAAACTATTTCATAATGGCTGGCCAGAAGATGAAACAGATCTTCCCTATTTAGCCAGTACCCCTTTAACAAAATTACCTATCCCATTTAAACCATGTTATACAGGTTTTTATCCTATAGTAGATAGTAGCCATTGGTTAAAAAAGCTACTGCCATTGGGTATTCAATATTTTCAGTTGCGCATAAAGGATATGCCCAAAACATTATTACAAGAAGAGATCAAACAGAGCATCTTATTTGCTAATAAATATGAGGCCAAATTATTCATTAATGATTACTGGGAACTTGCAATTAATCTTGGCGCTGGGGGAGTTCACTTAGGCCAAGAAGATCTGATTGAAGCAGATATTGATAAAATTCATCAATCAGGGTTATATCTTGGGATAAGTACTCATTGCTACCATGAAGTAGCCAGAGCTCATGCTTTTAGACCTTCTTATATTGCATGTGGGCCTATTTATGAAACAACGAGCAAAGTAATGTCTTTTCAAGCACAAGGAATCAACCAACTGAAACGTTGGAGAAGAACACTTCGTTACCCATTAGTTGCTATTGGAGGTATTAGTCTAAGTAATCTTCCCTATGTTTTAAATGCAAAAATTAATGGTGTATCCGTCATATCAGCCATTACAAAATCTCCAGTTCCCTTAATGGCAGCAGAACAATTTTTAACTCAAATCAATGAGTCTTGTAATGAATAAATTAAATTTAACTACAGAAGAATCCGTTCGTTACTCCCAACATATTAAGTTGGAAGAAATCGGTTTAGTTGGGCAGAAAAAGCTAAAAAATGCTCGAGTATTATGTATAGGTCTAGGTGGATTAGGTTCCCCTCTATTACTTTATCTTGCAGCAGCTGGCATAGGGGGGTTAGGCATTGTAGATGATGACATCGTTGAATTAAGCAATTTGCAAAGACAGATTCTTTATAATCGATCACATATTAAACAAAAAAAGACGACCATAGCAAAGGCTCAACTTTTAGCACTTAATCCCTCACTTCAAGTAAACTCTTATTCAAAAAGATTAACAGAAAAAAATGCTGCTGAACTGATTAGTCAATACGACATTATTGCTGATGGATCGGATAATTTTCATACCCGATATCTGATTCATCACATGTGTTTTCAGCTGGAAAAACCGTATGTCTATGCGAGCGCCTCTCAATTCCAAGGTTACTGCTCAATTTTCCATGGCAAACAAGAACCTTGCTTTCATTGTTTGTTTCCAGCTTCGACAACCAATCGCAATATTGCAAATTGTGAGGCAGGAGGTGTGCTAGGTACTTTGCCCGGATTGCTAGGCATTATTCAAGCAACAGAAATAATTAAATGGATACTTCAAATAGGCAACCCACTAAATAGACGTTTGCTGGTTGTAGACCTGTTAAAAATGGCCTTTAAGGAAATTACGCTAACAAAAAATGCTGACTGTGAGTATTGTGTCCATCATCATCCATTGAAAGAATTGATTTATCCTGTAAATTGTCACTCCCAGATTGATTCAAAACACTATTCGATAACTTTAGATGAGCTCAATCAATTATTTCAAAAAAACACAAGCATCCATTTAATAGATGTTCGCACAGCAAAAGAACATGAAATACAAAATATAGGGGGGAAAATTCTACCTTTAGAAGAATTACCTCATCGTCTTGATGAATTAAATCCAATGCAACCTATTGTTTTGTATTGTCAATCTGGTAAAAGAAGCCAGATAGCATTAAGGCTACTTCTCGAAGCTGGATTCACATCTGTAAAATACGTAGTAAATGGGTTAACAGAAATGTGAGGTTTTTCTGATGCTCAGCAAGACAATTTTCGAATTTTTAATCATAACACGAATCAGACAAGATCTTAATCGTGCATCAGCATTCCCTAAGTAAATCGATTTTGCTCTTCAGCAATCTTATTAAGTAAAAAAGCTAATCGACATCCAGCCCAAAATATTTGTTTCTCTGTGATCTTTTGAGTATTGATCTGATATCTCTTGGAAGGTATTTCATGAGGTGAGACAATATAAACTTGTGTCAAGGCCAATTGGTGTGAAGCATTAACCCATTGTCGAGGATCTTTTTCCTTAGTAGCTAATTGACAAGTCCATTTCTTTTCTAATTGTTTCGCTTTATTTTTAATCTGGGAGAGTTTGCCTCTACCCATCAATGCCCCACCACCATTGTCCCAATATTTATGTAAATTGTTCCCAATTGGATTTTGGCCCAATTGAAATAAATTTCCTCCTAAATCACCTTTGGGCAATTTTTCATTTATTTTAGTAACAGTATGTAAAGGTTGATGAATATCTCCAACCAAATGCGTTAATATACGCAAGCTTAATTTCTTATCTGTAACTTTGGCTTTATTGGAAGCCAGTACTTTTACAGACTGCTTAATTCCCCATAACGCATTGATCTCGGGTTGAGGTGGGAGTGCTGTTCCATCTTTAGAAAAAGGGATGTCTATATAATGCAGAGCATCATACCAATGAATATCGTTTTCTCTAATAGAGTCCAGCCAGGAGGCTGATTTTACAAAACTGTTAGATGTCTTAGCCCTGGAATGAGAATATAAATTACACATTCGCTTGGCTGCAGGAGTCAAATTATCATATGCAATTTGAGCAACTAATTGGTGCCCTATGGCGTTCCAAGTGTAACCATAGGGAATGGCTGATAAAAAAAATAAAATGAGAAGCGCCTGTCGCAATCCTAATTTTAAAAACTTTCTGAAGTAGTTCTGTGCCACAGCTTATTCTCTATATTTCTTATCTTTAACTTAAATAAGGAGACCATGCAGGCTCTTGGACATCTCCTTCGCGAGCAGGAAGTCTCATTCGGATTCTGCCATCTATTGAAACTATACCCAAAACCCCTCTGTCCTGGTAGCGAGTTGCGTAAAGCACTAATCGGCTGTTCGGAGATACAGAAGGAGACTCATCTAACCCAGAAAAAGTTAAATTAGAGATTGGACCGCCATCAGTATTTTGTATACCAATATTAAATTGCCTATCCTCTCTATGTAACATAACAATATGTTTCATATCAGGTGTATAGGAGGCCCTCGCATTATAGTTGCCCTCAAAAGTAACCCGGCTTATTTGACCGTCTGATAATGATAAACGATAGATTTGTGGAGACCCACCTCTTCCTGAAGTAAACAATAAACTGCGTCCATCAGGGGCATAGCGGGGCTCAGTATCAATAGAATTGCCAAAAGTCAGTTGCTTCATAGTACCCACACTCAAATCAACATCGTAAATTTTAGGGGTTCCACTCTTTGACAAAACAACAGCTAAATGACGACCATCGGGAGACCATGCTGGAGCTTGATTAAGTCCCGGAAAACTGGTAATTAAACGGCGTTGCCCCGTTTCAACTGAAACTGTGAAGATTTCAGCTCTTTTCTTTTCGAAAGAAACATAAGATATTGATTTTCCGTTTGGTGACCAAGAAGGTGACATAATAGGCTCTGAAGAAACTAGCAAGCTTTGCGGATTGTGCCCATCCGCATCAGCGACTTCCAGTGAATAACGAGCTCTTGGCCCGTTTCTTTGCACTGAAATATAAGCTATCCGAGTGGAAAATATCCCCCTCTCCCCAGTTAGTTTTTGATATACTTCATCGCTAATATGATGAGCAAGAGCCCTTACTTGATTCGCATTGATCTGAAACGTTTTAGTCAATAATATATTCCCTTTTGCCACCGCATCAGCCAATGTGAAACTGACCTCGATTCGATTACCTAATTGATTAACTCTGCCGGTTACTACACTATCAGCTCCAAGTTGTCGCAAGGCGCTCACTGAAGATTGTGAGTTAGGACCTTGTGGACCAGAAACAATTTTAAACTGCCCGGAGATAGTTAAATCATTTTCTATAACGTTTGCTATTTCCTGACCAGCTGCATCTGAGCCAAAGGAATTAATAGCTATGGGAAGAGCTGAGTTAATCCCCTGAGTAAGCTCCAAATCAAGAGCAAAAATTTGACTGGTAAACAATAACAGGAAAAGTGAAATAATTCGATTCGACACGAGCTTTACCCCCTAACTTGTTCTGGACGAACGGTTAAACTGATATCGCGAAACAAATTAAATGTTTCAGCATCCTTAGGCACAGGAAGCGGTGAAGCTTTGTATATTGCTGTTTGTGCTGATCGATCTAGTAAAGGATCACCACTGCTACGGGTTAAAGATACTTCAAGCACCGTTCCATCTGGAGCTAAACGAATTCTGAATTGACTTGACAAGGAGCTGTCTACATTTTCAGGTAAAATCCAGTTTCG
Organism: Legionella norrlandica; assembly: GCF_000770585.1. GTDB lineage: Bacteria > Pseudomonadota > Gammaproteobacteria > Legionellales > Legionellaceae > Legionella > Legionella norrlandica. The sequence continues at coordinate 58,581 of NZ_JNCF01000009.1, forward strand.
ACCAATGGCATCGACAATCAGTGCTTTGTATTTATCTACTTCACCAGCTATGCGCGCTTGCCTTTCGGCATTTTGTGCTGCCCGTTGAGCAGCCGCTGCTTCTTCTTGTTGTTTTCTTTCCAAAGCTGCTTTTTCTTGTTCAGCACGAGCCTTCTCAGCTGTTAGCTTTTCTGCTTTCGCTTGCTCAGCCTTAAGTTTTTCTGCTTTCGCTTTTTCTTCTTCTCTTTTTTTATTAAGCTCAGCGAGTTTTTTTGCTTCTAACTCACGCTGCTTGACTAAATTCTCATTTTGCTTTTTTAATTCCTCTATTCTTTTAGCTTCTAATGCTTTTTGCTCGGCTAACTCTTTTAACCGCTTCTTCTCTTCCTCTGCTTGTTTTTTTCTGGCAATAGCAATTTTATTGGCTTCTTCCTTTAGTTTTGCAATTTGTTGCTGTTCCTTAATTCTTTGCTGTTTTGCAGCCTCTGCTTGCCTTTGCAATTCCTTTTGCCTGTTGATTTCAGCTTGTTTTTGCTGTTCACGCTCCTGTTTCAAACGATTAACTGTTTTCATTACTTCGTTACTATCGACACTCACCGCTTTGACTGCTTCTTGTTGAGGGGCAACTGGTTGCATCATTCCTGGAGAATTTTTAGCTTCCATGGTTAAAACAGGCCTTTTAGTGCTAGTATCTGTTAAAAGCAAAATAAGTAAAAAAAGATGGAGAATAACTGCAGAGAAAAACGATTTTTTATAACTTGGACTCATTATCATGCTTTCCCCTCTGACTCACTTGTATCAGAATCAGTAAGTAAACCAACTTGCTCAGCACCTGCCTGCTTTAATAAGGCCATAGCTTGAACTACTTTTCCATAGGCAACACCCTGATCTCCTTTCACAAGAACATTAAGCTTTTGGCCTGATTGTTTTGCGAGTTCTAATTCTGCTGCAACTCTTACGACCAAAGCCTGAGCTTCAATAGGTTCTGCTGGAGCACTGCTGATATTTAAAAAATAACTGCCAAGCTGGTTTACAGAGACAATAATTGGCTCCCTGTCTGCAGGCTGCAAGGTTTGGCTAGCCGCTTTAGGTAAATCGACTGTAACACCTTGTGTTAACATTGGTGCAGTAATCATAAAAATAACCAATAAAACCAACATAACATCAATATAAGGCACTACGTTAATCTCTGAAATGGGACGTTCACGATTGGCTTTAGATCGCTTCATTTTAAGTGTTATCCTCTAGACGAACCAGAAGTTTGCTGTTCGATTAAAGAAATTAATTCTTCTTGAAATAAATCATATTTACCCAACAAATCATTTGCTCGAGTCGTGTATCTGTTATAAGCAATAACCGCCGGAATCGCAGTAAACAATCCTAAAGCAGTGGCAACCAAAGCTTCAGAAATACCTGGTGCAACCATGGCAATGGTTGCCTGTTGAGCATGTCCTAAAGCCTGAAATGATGTCATTATACCCCAAACTGTACCAAATAACCCCACATAAGGTGAAATTGAGCCTACAGAAGCAAAAAATGGTAAATGTTGCTCTAGCTTTTCGGCTTCTTTAGCATGACTTATTTGCATTACTCTTTGGATTGGCTCAATATTAATCATCCCTTGTTTTCTACAACGCACAAATTCTTTAAAGCCAGCATAAAAGATAGCGGCAATCCCCTGTCTTTGATCACTGTCACTCTCCACATCAGCGTATAATTTGCTTAAATCCCCACAATCCCAAAATCGTCTGGTAAAGGCTTCAGTCATTTGTTTTCTACGGTTAAAAAACCATGCTCTTTGAAATATTAATGTCCAGGAAGTTATTGAAGCAATTAATAATATCATCATCACGGTTTTAACTACCAAACCAGCTTGCATAAAATACATTAATACATTTGCTTGATTAGCCACCATTTATCTCCGGTAATAAAGGCCTTAATTATGCTTCCCAATCTCCTCCTCTTCCGGTTTCGAGTTCGAGAAAGAAGGATTGAAGGGGAATAATTATTTTTTACTAATAATATCAGGCAATCGTTTAGGTTTTAAATTTCTCCCAACACAAACTACTTTAACACTAGCCTTGCAAATTAATTGTCCATGTTGATTAGATATCTCTTGATAAAATAAAAGACTACATGCTTTCAACTCTTTAATTATCGTTCTAATAGTTAAGTGATCATCTAATTTTGCTGGAAGCAAATAATTAATAGAAAGCTCATTAATTGCAAATAAAATATCAGATTTTAATAGATCACTTAGAATTAAATTATTTTGCCGCAATAACTCAGTTCGAGCTCTTTCCAAATAACATAGATAATTAGCATGATAAACAATTCCCATGAAATCAACATCTTCTGCATAGACTCGAATGTTATGCTGATGACTCGATATAGAATTCATGTGTCATTCCTGTTCAATCGCATTAAAACCAAAATGTTGATAAGCTTTTGAGGTAGCCATTCTACCGCGAGGAGTGCGCATTAGGAAGCCTTGTTGTATCAAAAATGGCTCCAATACGTCCTCTATAGTCCCTTTTTCTTCTCCAATCGCTGCGGCAATACTATCTACACCGACTGGTCCACCATTAAAATGTTCAATCACTGCCAACAATAATTTCCTATCCATTAAATCAAATCCGTGCTGATCTACTTCAAGCATTTCCAAGGCTTGTTGAGCCATATCCAATGTAATAACTCCATTGCCTTTTACTTCAGCATAATCTCTTACTCTTCTTAATAAACGATTCGCAATGCGAGGAGTTCCCCTGGAGCGTAATGCAATTTCTCTTGCCCCCTCAAGCTTTGTTGGAACATTAAGCAGATGGGCGGATCGGGCAACAATATGAGTAAGCGAATCTACAGAATAATATTCCAAACGCTGTACTATGCCAAATCTATCTCTTAGTGGCGATGTAAGCAAGCCAGCTCTAGTTGTTGCTCCTATTAATGTAAATGGGGGCAATTCTAATTTAATAGAGCGGGCAGATGGGCCCTCTCCTATCATAATATCTAACTTGTAATCTTCCATAGCCGGATAAAGAATTTCTTCTATCATAGGACTCAATCTATGAATTTCATCAATAAATAAGACATCATTTTGCTGCAAATTCGTCAATATAGCAGCAATGTCTCCAGCACGCTCAATCACAGGCCCTGAAGTTTGCCGTATATTAACGCCCATTTCATGAGCAATAATATTGGCTAATGTAGTTTTACCAAGACCAGGAGGACCAAAAATAAGAACATGATCTAAAGGATCTTTTCTTTTTTTAGCTGCATTAATAAATATCTGCATCTGAGAGCTGACTGCTTCCTGGCCTAAATATTCACTTAGACTAAGTGGTCTGATAGCTCTATCTATTGCCTCTTCTGAAGCAATAGTTTGACTACTGATTAAGCGATCACTTTCCAGCATAGGGGTCTTTGATATTTTCGTCTAATTGAATGCATTTTAACATATGTTTAGTTAATAGCGTAATTGAACTTACAATTCAATTATTATTCTATGAAGCTGACTCTTCTGATCAAGAAATGTATTAAGCCTTTGCTCACTGTGGATAAAGAACAGAAGCCATTGTTATGGCTTGTCTAGTTGGTGAACATGGTCTCCAATCAACTCTATGAGTTGCTTTCTCGCTCTAAAGATTCGAGAACGCACAGTTCCAATAGGACAATGCATTTCTTTTGCAATATCTTGATAGGTTTGGCCATCGAATATATGCATTCCATAACATAACCGTAATTCTTCAGACAAACCTGATATCGCTTCTTCCAGTTGTTTTTCGAATTCAAGCCCTATCATATCAGATTCTGGCGAATTAGACTGTGAAGAAAATTGCTCATCAACATATTGTGTTTCTGAATCAGCCCGTAAGTTGTATGAACGGAAATAATTTTTAATAGTATTTTGAGTAATTTTATACAACCAGGTTGAAAATTGACTGCGCTCATTAAAAAAAGGTAAATATCTAAATACTTTAATGAGTACCTCTTGGGTTAAATCATTGACATTTGCGGAATCATTGATATAAAAATAAATCATTTGTTGAATTTTATATTGATATCGCTCAAACAGCTTATCATAAGCTGCCCCATTTCCGTTTTGGGCCAATTCAATTAGATATTCGTCACTTAAAGAAGCTTCATTATTCATAACTTCCTCATTATTCCTTTATTTATTGCCTGAATAAGGATAAACCTAAGCAATGCGGGGTTGTTCTTATTTCGTACTTCATGACGTAATTATACACTAATTTTTACTGCTGTTCCGATGTAACCATCTCAACTGATGGATAGGCATTTGATCATTAAATAGAATTAAAAGCTGATTTTTTTTACCAGTAGACAATTTAACCAACTGGAAAAACATGTTATGAATAATAATTTTTAATTCGTCATAAGGATAATTATCCCCTTTAATAGTTGTTAATACCCATTTATTATTTTCTTGATATTGAATTTGTCTAATCTGAGGACAAGCGCTTTGGTGAATTAAATCGCGTCCGAACTGAATGATAATAAAAAGAATTAAAACAAATTGAACTAATGCATACAAAGAAGAATATAAAATCAACGCTATAGTACATAAATAAAGAGCAATAACGAGCCTAACATAAAGCTTGGATTTACAGGGATTAATTATCATTTTTAATCAATGAAACAATTTCAGCTGACTCTTCATCTTGCGGCACTTCATGCCCCATAAACCAAGCAAATAACTCAGGATCGTGACAATTTAATAAATCATCGAAAGCCTTTAATTGTTTTTTGGTGAGCTGGTGCAGTTTATTTCTCACAAATCGTTGCAAAATAAGATCGAGCTCTAACATGCCTCGTCTGCATTTCCAAATTAACCGTACTTTTTCTTTATCCAACATACAGGTTTCTAATATCTGAATTTTAGGATGAGAAATGATACACTACTCTATTTACAAACAAAATCATTGTATTCGATATGACAACAATTATGGAACATATAATTAATGATCGGAGTTTATCAACATTCCACCCAATAAATTCCGAATTGCAATTAAACATACAAAAAAATTACCTTTTTGATTTATCCTACCTGGGAATTATTGATTTGGTCGGGGAAAAGTCTATTGATTTTCTACAAGGACAATTAACTTGCGATTTAAGATTGGTATCTAATTCTTCCATGATTCAGGGAGCTCAGTGTAATCTTAAAGGTCGAATTCTTTCTTTATTGGATGTTCTGGACTGGCAGGGAGTAAAGCTGGTTTTGCCTCAGGATTTAATTGAATTAACTCAAAACTCATTAACCAAAACAGCTCAGCTTTCTCGTGTAAGAATAACGCCGAATAATAGCTATAAAGTGCTAGGGTTTTTAATGCAAAATACAAATGATCAAATACCCGTCTTTCCCAGTTTATCAAACAACTTATACGCGGTCTCCTCTACAACCCATTACTGTGCCTATCATTTAGGTAAAGGGTTCTATATTTATTTAATTCCTTCAGATAATTATGAAAATTTTTGCGCCTCATTTATTGAAAATGGTCAGTTTTTAGGCTCATTGACCTGGCATACTCTCAGATTATTTAATAATCAAATTGATATTTATCCCAACTCCAGAGGCCTCTTTTTGCCACATCGAATTGGCCTACATCAAACCCCTTATATTAGTTTTGATAAAGGATGTTATAAGGGACAGGAAATCATTGCAAGAACTCATTACCGAGCAATAATTAAACACGAATTAAAGAAATTTGTTATTCAAACAGATAATAACTTATATTCTGGGCAAAAGTTGTTTAAGCCAGACGAAAATATAGAACTTGGAGAATTGCTGGATTATTCTTTGCTTGATCAGAACCAATTTTTAATCGCTGTAAGCGCATTAAAAGAAAGTTTTTCATTTGTACAATTTGAAGGCCACACTTCGATTACCCTAGGCAGAGCAGTTGAAGGAGCTCATATTTTATAACCCCTCTCCTCAATCCTCTCCCCTACGCGCTACGCGGGCAATGGAGAGGAGGCTATTGATGTATCTGGAGAGTTACATATGAGCATCAATTGGTCGCATATTTGATCAAAGTAAACCAAATATATCCATTTCGGCGATGCAGCGGGACAGTTACATACCAACGGCCCCGATTGCTAACAAGAGCTTTATCTGCTTTTCCTGGGCAACATACGCTTCAACACATTGTTTTTATCAATAAAATGATGTTTAAGTGCGCCTAATACATGTAATGTAATAAAAGCAATCAAGATCCATGCAATAGTTTCATGAGATTCAACCATAAATTCAGCTAAAGATTTGTTCGGCTCTATCCAGGGTAATGGCGCTTGAAACAAACCAAAATAACTTGGGGTTCTGTCAGCAGCGACAGACATTATCCATCCGCTTAACGGCATTAAAAGTAAGAGTATATAAAAGCCATATTGCACAAATCCGGATAAAGCTCTTTCCCAAGATCTCACTGAATCAGGTAAGGCAGGTTTTCCTTTTATATTGATCCAGATGAAACGCAAAATCATCAAAAAAAGAATAGTAATCCCTATGGACTTGTGCAGCATATAGGCTGTTCCCTGAAATGGCTTAGGTATATCATCAAGAAAAAAACCCGCTGCCAACATGCCTATAACAGCGAATGCAATTATCCAGTGAAACAGTTTACTGAGCATTGAATACTCAGAAGCAACTTTGGATGTCATTTTACTAACTCCTTTAAAAATCAATAAGATTCTTCCATTTTCAAATTAGATTGCAAAGTGGTTTGTGTTAAATCAAGTAACTCTCTGGTTGCAACTAAGAACATAGTATAATTCAGAGCGGTACTTGATTTCAGATCAGTCAGTATCTGCTTCCAGCGATCAATTAAAGCAGCATGTGCCTCGCCCCATCTTTCCAATCGTGCCCGCAAGTCTTTATTATTGGGCTCAAATCCCATAATAGCTTCTGTTAATTGACGTTGCTGCCAATCCAAATCATCACGTAACGCTTCCCGAGATAAGGACTCCCAATGATTATCCGTGGAGTGTATAATAATTTGAGTTCTAAGCCATGCGATATCAAGAAACTCGCCAATACCAAAATAAATTTCAGCGACATTGGATATTTTAATGTTATTTTCATAAGCAAGTTCTACAATATCTGTTGCTGCAAATAAAGCTCTAGTCACGGTTAATTCATGAGCAAGTTGGGGAGTTACTCCTTCCTTTATACGCTCTTGATATTGCTCTTCATATTGAGTTCGACCAATTTCCCCAAAAACTGCAGGCATGGATTTTTTTAGCTCCTCAACGCCTTTGGCATACAACTCAATGGCCTTAGAAATCCCCATAGTTCTTCTTGGTGTTCTCAAAAACCATCTTGTTATTCTTCTTGAAAGTCTGACGTAGAGCATCATCATATCGACTTGAGCCTGGGCACTAATTTTAGTTCCAAGTTCTTCAATTTGTTTCCATATAGCTTCCAAATTTAAGACACCTCTGGCAATCATGTAAGCTCTAACAATCGCCGAAACCGGAGCACCTGTTTCATCCTGGAGTCGATACACATAAGTAAAACCCATTTCATTAACAATAATATTACTTAGGCGTGTAGCAATAATTTCCCTTCTTAACGGATGATCTTGCATTTGTTTGCTAAATCGCTCTTGTAATGGTTTAGGAAATGAACCAATAAGAATTTGATTCATATAGTTTTCCTCAGGTACCTCAGAAGCCAGAATTTGCTCTTTTAATATGGTTTTACTGTAACACATTAAAACGGCAATCCCAGGTTGAGTTAATCCTCTCCCCATTAACTTATGTTCCATCAATACTTTTTCATCAGGTAAAAATTCTAATGTTCTATCAATTTTTCCTGCTTTTTCCAGTTCGTTAATGTATCTCCCATGTAATTCTATTGCTCGCAATGCTTGAGAAGAGGTTAAGCTGATAGCGCGTGTTTGCAAGAAATTATCCCGTAATACTAATTTAGCAACTTCCTCAGTCATGTTGCTCAATAATTCATTTCTTTGTTTAGGGGTCAGATCCCCTGCTGTAACAATGCTATTCAGCAAGATTTTGATATTGACTTCTTTATCGGAGCAGTTAACTCCCCCAGAATTATCGATGAAATCCGTATAAACCTTGCCACCATGCAAATTATACTCAACTCGTGCTAATTGAGTTAATCCTAAATTGCCTCCTTCGCCAACCACTTTACATCGCAAATGATTAGCATTAACGCGAGTAGAATCATTTGCTCTATCACCCACGCTAGCGTTGCTTTCAGTACTGGATTTCACATAGGTACCAATTCCGGCACTCCAAAGCAAATCTACGTCAGCTTTCAATATGGCTTTAATTAACTCATTAGGCTCGATAGAAGTTTGCTTTATTCCCAATACTTTTTGCATTTCAGGGCTAACAGGAATAGATTTGGCACTACGATAAAAAACACCACCTCCCTTGGAGATAAGTTTTTTATCATAATCTGTCCAGCTTGATCTGGGAAGATTAAATAATCTCTCCCTTTCTTTGAAACTTTTCTCAGCATCAGGATTAGGATCAACAAATATGTGAATATGATTAAAAGCACCTATGAGCTTAATATGCTTCGATAACAACATCCCATTTCCAAAAACGTCTCCAGCCATATCGCCAATACCAACCACTGTAAAATCGCTATTTTCAATATCTCTATTCAACTCATAAAAATGACGTTTTACTGATTCCCATGCCCCTTTGGCAGTAATGCCCATTTTTTTATGATCATAACCAACTGAGCCTCCAGAAGCGAAAGCATCTCCCAGCCAAAAATCGTATTCTAGCGAAATTGAATTGGCAATATCGGAAAATGTTGCAGTACCTTTATCTGCAGCAACTACCAGATACGGATCATCTTCATCATAAAAAACAACATCTTGAGGTTTTACAATTTGTCCGTCCTTATAATTATCTGTAATATCTAACAAGCCTCTTATAAATAACTTATAGCAGCTAATTCCTTCTTCCATGATTTCTTCGCGAGTAGCATTCACTGGCATTCGCTTAGGTACAAAGCCACCTTTGGCTCCACTAGGAACAATCACAGAATTTTTTACCTGCTGTGCTTTCATTAAACCCAAAATTTCTGTTCGAAAATCTTCACGTCTGTCTGACCAACGCAATCCTCCACGAGCTACTTTACCACAACGTAAATGTACGCCTTCAAAGCGTGGGGAGTAAACAAAGATCTCAAACATTGGATAGGGCTTAGGAACACCAGGAATCAATTTGCTAGATAATTTGACAGAAATATAATTTTTATAATTGCCTTGACTATCTGCCTGGTAAAAATTGGTGCGAAGAGTGGCTCCTATTGCATGGACGTATTGTCTTATGATTCTATCTTCGTCGAGATTAGCTACATTATCCAGATCAGATAAAACCTCAGAAACCAGACTAACATATCTGTCTTCTCTATTTTTTGCCTCATGGGGATTACAACGAATTTCAAATAATCTAATTAATTTTTTTGCAATAGTCACATTATTATTTAATGCTTTTTCCATATAATCCTGGCTAAATGTGAATCCTATTTGCTTGAAATATTTTGCATAGGTTCTCAACACAGCAACTTCACGCCAATCTAGACCAGCTGCTAATACTAACTGATTAAAACCATCATTTTCAGCATCACCAAACCATACCCTTGCGAAGGCATTTTGAAACAGTTCCTTAATTTCGTCGAGGTTAAACTCACTGTCTCTGTTGTATTGCATTGCGAAGTCATTAATCCATGTCACTTTACCGTCTTCAAATTTTAAAATATAAGGACGTTCGCTAATTGCTCTTAAACCAAGATTTTCCAGGATAGGTAATACATCAGACAAGGGGATAGTCGTATCGTGCTGATAAACTTTTAACCTAAAACTTTTCTCAGATTCGTCAATCGCCTTGTAAAAATTAATTCCAAGAGTATTTTCTGGATTTAGCATCTCAATATGTTTGATGTCATAAACAGCTGTCCTTGGAGAAAAGGTATCTGAATAAGAAACTGGAAATGCATTTTTATAACGGGAATAAAGAGCATTGGCTTGCTCTTCACCATACACCTCATATAAATGTTGTTGAAAATCGTCTATCCATGAACGACCTACTTCAATCAGTTTATTTTCTATTTCTTTTAAATCAAAATCAGGTAAGTTTTTAGGATCAACCCTTACAATAAAATGAATTCTAGCCAAAACCGATTCAGAGAAATAGGTAGAAAAAGTAATTTCTTCTGCATTAAAACTTTCTGCTAAAATTTTCTGCATAGCAGACCTTAGCTCGGTATTAAATCGGTCTTTGGGAACATATACCAAACAAGAAATAAACCGCTTATAAATATCCACTCGGGCAAATAGACGAATACGTTTTCGGTCTTGCATATAAAAGATACTCATAGCTATCTCTAATAGCTCATCTTCGGTACCTTGAATTAAATCGTCTCTTGGAAGGGTTTCAAGTATGTTCAGTAATACTTTTCCTGCATGACTATAGGGGTTTAAGTTAGAGTTTTTCATAATTAATGCAACTTTATGTCGCAAGAATGGAATGTGTTTCGGGTTAGTGTGATATGCTGCAGAGGTATATAGCCCTATAATGCGCCTTTCACCGATGACTTCTCCCTTTTTGTTAAAGCGTTTTATTCCGATATAATCAGTATAGGCGTCCCTATGGACTGAGGCTAACGTATTTGTTTTAGACATTACAAGAATACGAGGCGACATAATTAGGCCTTGCGCTTCAGGCCCCATAGCAGTAATGCTTCTTGCACTGGATTTACTCAAACTTTGGCGAAGTACACCTAATCCAGTTTCAGGGATAGGTTGTAAAATAGTTTCCTTTCCTTTTTTAATTAATTCATAATCACGTAATCCTAAAAAGGTAAAATGGTGATCTTCTAGCCAATTTAAAAAGGCCTTAGTTTCCTCAACTTCGCTGATATCGATAGATTTAGGAACAGTATCCAGTTCTTTAATTATCTCTCGTACTTTGGTACGCATCTTATCCCAATCTTCAAAAACAGCTCGGTTATCCTCAAGAGCACGCTCAAAATTTTTATGCAACTCGGATAAAACATCAGGGTCCGTTTGTCGATCGATTTCTATAAAAATGGGAGCTTCGTGTAATACGCCTTCACCAGCAGGTTCACCATTCCTATGTAGAATTTCATGGACTTTATTATGACTATCTCTTCTTACCTTGATCCCCCCCATGTGGATAGTAAGATGTGATGTTAAGCCCATTCTATTAATAACTATTCGAAGAGAATCAACAATAAATGGCATATCGTCACAGATGACTTCTACCACCGTATGGGTAGTTTGCCAGCCATGACGCTCATAGTCTGGATTATAAATTCTAATTTTGGTTTCTTTAGGAGCTCGTTCGCTGATTAACGACCAAAAATTCACAACTGCGCCATACAAATCATCAATACTCCATTCTCGGAGATCTTCAAGAGCAACCGTCCCATAAAATTGTTTAGCAAACTCAGCGCAAAATTCCGTTTGTTCTCCAGTCATAGTCCGCTTAATTTTATCTACAACTGCATCAACTATTACGTCTTTACCTTCTTCGAATTTATAAGACATTAATTCACCCCTTCAGGATCACTTATGCTCTGAAGCATTAATTGTTATTAACTATCAAAATTAGTAGTACCTTGGCGATTAACAAAGCACGTAAAATCTTAAAAATCTAAATAGCTCCGCATTATGTTCATTTTACCCGAAGACACTGGATTTTCGCTATTGCTTTTTGCCTATAAGAATTTAAAAACCTCACAATAAAATTAACTATTGCTTGTCTTTGAAATTCCGCAGGCATGAAAGTCAAATTGCGGAAAACAGTGCTTTTGGTTAGAATAGAGATATTGTAAACAGCATCAAAATACCTAAAAACAACACCTAAATCTATTATTATCCATTCATCCTAAAAAACAGTCGTACACTATCAGAACTGTTTTTTGAGAATTATTGTATGTACACTAAAGTATTTATTGTTGACCAATTCGCTAGCTCAATGATTGCTTTGTTATTCATACGAATACAGCCATGTGAACCAGGTACACCCAACTGCGTTGTATCCGGTGTACCGTGAATATAAATATAACGTTGCAAAGTATCTACATCCCCACCCTTATTTCGGCCAGGTTCTAAACCATCCAATTGCAAAATTCTAGTGAGTATCCAATCCCTCTCGGGAAATTGTGTCGCTAATGACTCCGAATAAATTTCACCAGTCCATTCTCTGGCTACCATAACGCTATTGACTGGTAGTTCCAATCCAAGAATGGAATACACTTTATGCCAACCTCTCGGGGTACATCTACTATGAATTCTCTCACCAACACCGTTTTTTCCGGAGGAAATTGGGTAGCAAGCCATTAATTGATCGTTTTCAAAACAATTCATTTCCTGTCTTGCAATTGAAATAAAAATGATTTTATTATTTTGTATCATGTTTTGGATCATTAATTGCTATTATTTTAGTATTTACAAATTCTAATATCCCTTCTCTTGATAACTCTCTGCCATATCCTGAGCGCTTGATTCCGCCAAATGGTAATCTGGGATCTGATGCTACGAATGCGTTAACAAAGCATGTTCCAGCCTCAATTTCATAAGTAGCTATTTGCTCGCCTTTATTCAAATCTTTTGTGAACACAGCGGCACCTAATCCATACTGGCTCATATTCGCCAGAGAAATGCCTTCGCTCTCATCTTTAGCAGGGACAATAGTAATCACAGGTCCAAATAACTCTTCATCAAATGCAGTCATCCCCGGTTTAACATCAGTTAATAATGTCGGGGGGTAGAAATACCCTTTCCCTTTAGGAATTATACCACCAAGCAATAATTTCGCACCTTGTTTAACAGATTTTTCTACTTGAGAATGTAAATTTTCTCGCAAATCTTTTCGGGCCATTGGCCCCAATTTAATATCAGGGTCGAGAGGATTACCCATCTTGTACTTAGAAACCAGCTCTTGAATTTTAGAAATTAATTCCTTTTCAATCGATCGAACAGCGATAACTCGCTTCGCGGCGATACATACCTGTCCAGTATTATTTAATCTTGATGTGACAATGCAATGAGCAGCCTGATCCAAATCAGCGTCATCTAAAACCAGATAGGGATCTGACCCTCCCAATTCTAAAACTGATTTTTTTAAATTTCTGCCAGCATTTGCTGCGACAGATTGTCCGGCACGTTCACTTCCAGTTAAAGTAACTCCGGTAACAAACCGATTTTCAATGATATGAGCTGCGCCATCATTGTCTACAATAAAATGTTGAAATAATGAGGGAGGGAACCTGCTTGTTGAAATAACTCTTCAATTTTATTCCCTGTTCCACTTGATATAGGAGCGTGTTTTAAGATCACACCATTGCCAGCCATAATAGTAGGGACTGAAAATCTAAAAACCTGCCAGAATGGAAAATTCCAAGGCATTATACCAAATACAATTCCTAAGGGTCTGTAACAAACCTTTGCCATTTTCATTTCCGTCTTAACTGTTCTTGGCATTAGATATTGCTCAGCATTCTCTGCATAATGTTCACAAACCCAGGCACACTTTTCAATTTCGGCCTGCCCTGCTGTTACTGGTTTACCCATTTCTAAAGCCATTAAATGAGCTAACTCGAATTTTTTATCTTTTAATATTTGTGCTAAATGGAGCATTAGAGAACGACGGACATCAAATTTGGATTCTTTCCAATTGAGATATGCTTCATATCCAGTTTCAATTCTTTTATCTATCGAAGCAAAATCCAGGCATAAGTAATTATTTAGCACTTCCTCTGTTGCAGGGTTGATTGTTTGGATATTCATTTAATCACCAAATTGAAGTAACATGACTATAGTGTAGCCTATCTCTCAACAAGTATTTTTTTAATAATTAACTAACTTGCGCTTTCCTTTTGAATATTGATACTATTTTTATATTTTAAGGAACGATAATAAAAATCAATATCTTAATAAATTATAAGTAGATATGATAGAGAGAAATTAAATCTAGGATAAGTAATGAAGCCAATAAAGCCCCCCTTTACTTTTACTCAATATTTTGCCGCCTGGGCTGTACATATTTTCACAGCTAGCGCTGCCTGTATTGGCGTTTTTAGTTTATATAAAATTTACCAACACGAATATATTTTTGCTTTGTGGCTTATGGCCGCCACAGTCTTTATTGATGCTGTTGATGGCAGCCTTGCTCGATTAGTTCATGTCAAAAGTGTTTTACCTAAAATAGACGGAGCCCTATTAGATAATATTGTCGATTATTTAAATTACGTTATTACTCCCTGCTTTTTCTTATTGGTTAAACCGGGTATGTTGCCAGAGAGTTATATAGTGCCTATTATTACTGCAATCACAATGACATCAGCCTACCAGTTCTGTCAGGATGACGCTAAAACACCAGACCACTTTTTTAAAGGATTCCCTTGTTACTGGAATATCGCGGTGTTCTACATGTACATTTTTGATACCTCTATAACAATGAATACTGTACTTTTATCTCTTTTTTGTGTACTGATCTTTGTACCAGTGAAATATGTGTACCCATCAAGATTAGACTACCTGACTGAATCCAAAATTTTGAAAATATTAATGCACTGTTGCTCCGCACTGTATGGGATCAGTTCGCTTTGTTTACTTATTAATTATCCTGAAACAAACCATTTATGGGTCGGTTTATCATTAGGTTATATTAGTATGTATTTACTCCTAAGTTTTTACAGAACCTATTACCCACTGATAAAAGCTAAAATTGCAGCGAATAATAAAGGTTAGAAGTTTTAAGATAGAAGATATGCTCCACTCTATTTTTTTATTACATGATAGACTTTGTCTAATTAATGATTAAAATAGCAACTTAATTTTGTTTTCTGAGGAAATTATGTCACTAATTAATCACATTGCTAAAACAATATTGATAACAACTGTTGTAACCAGCACAGTCCAAGCGGCCTCAATTTTTCCTCGCGGTTGTGAAGTCACTGGTTTTGGTTATAGTGAAAACTATTTAATACTAAATGAAACAGGCAATCAAGCCTATTACCTGATTCAGAATCGTTCAGACTCCAAAATTGAACTCGAACGATTTGATAATGCAGATGCCTTTATGAGCCCTCCATTACAAGCAACTCTAGATCCACTGAGTTGGGCTGCATTTGCTTCGGATGTGAAAAACCTAAACTTCAAATGCTATAAGCACATGGACGACAATACATCTTTGGTTGATTGTCGCGAGGTATTAGAAGTTTGCCAATACCCTCGTGTAAAATTTGCTCTCAGTAATATGGGTAATTATTGGATTTCTACTAATAAGTCACAAAGTGCTGTCATTCAAGAGTCTGTGGCTAAAGGGATTTATTTAAAATGGTGAGAAGTGGACAATAGTATTAAGTATTATGATATTAAATACATAATACTTGGGGTTCTTGGTGCCTCAATGCTTATCTACGGGCGTAACCAAACGCCCCCTCAAGCATATTATATTTTTGGTTCATTTGCTCTTCTCATTACTGCAATCCATTACAAACTGATTTATTTTATTGCTTTAGAATTAATATTAGCTGCCGGCCATACCTCTATACTCTTAGGGATCGGACCATATGTTGGATTAGCTTTACCTCTTTTGATGTGTCTGCAATTATTAGTTTTCTACTTAATGATAGGTAAAGAAAACAGCATTTTTTTATTAATCGGGATTGTTGGAATAGCACTCCTATCCATGGGGCTAGCCTATAATAATCAGATAATATTTTTTTCTGGGAGTTCAGGCGTTGCTATATACGCTTACTATAATGCTTACAAAGGACAATATATTTCTTATTTATGGGGCGTACTCAATACGATACTCGCCTCCTTTGCACTTTATCAATTAATTTTAAGATATTAACAACCAGGTCGGACCATACGTCCAACCTATATTTAATTCTAAAAAATCGGAGATTTAATCATGGCTAGGACTCCATCCAACATGCTTCCTTTAGGTACAATCGCCCCTCACTTTGAGCTGGAAGACGTGACTACCGGGAAAAAGATTCAATTAAGCAGCATTCCTCAGCACCCAGCTACTGTGATCATGTTTATTTGTAACCATTGTCCTTTTGTTAAACATATAAGCGATGAATTAACTCGCCTTGCCAATGATTATATTCCTAAAGGAGTCCGTTTTTTGGCTATTAATTCTAATGATGTAGAAAATTATCCTGAAGACTCCCCAGAAAATATGATTCAGACTGCGAAAGCAAACCAGTATCCCTTTCCTTATCTTTTTGATGAGACTCAAGACGTTGCCAGAGCCTATAAAGCAGCTTGCACACCTGATTTTTTCATATTTGACTATGATTTATCTTTAGCTTACCGAGGGCAATTAGATGACTCAAGACCATCAAATGATATTCCTGTTACAGGAAACTCAATCCGCCAAGCTTTGGATTGCTTATTAAATGATAAACCCCTAGATTTCGAACAAAAACCAAGCTTAGGGTGCAATATTAAGTGGAAATCAAAATGAATATTGACATGAAAATAGTTGTGCGGGATTTTCCGCACAACTAGAATTAGCATTGCTGATACTATGACTGAAATTTTGAGAAAATTTCTCAAACATTATTATTTGGCAGGAACAATTTCTACTTGGAGATTAGCAATTACATCACTATGTACATGAATTTCTACAACATAATTACCAATAGAATGCAATGGACCTTCAGGCATAACGATTTCACGCTTGCTGACTTCTATTTGTTTTTCAAGCAAAGCTTCTTTAACTTCATTAATGCCAACAGAGCCGTATAACTTGCCTTCGTCACTGGCCATAGCACTAATAATTAATGTAATATCATTGAGCTTGGCTGCCCGCTGTTCTGCATTAGCCAATGCTTGTTGAGCCTTTTTCTCTAGCTCAGCACGACGCTTCTCGAACAACTCAATATTTTGTTCTGTTGCAAAAACAGCTTTATTTTGTGGTATCAAATAATTGCGTCCATAACCTGCTTTAACATGTACTTTATCCCCTAAATTTCCCAGATTACGTACTTTCTCTAATAAGATTACTTCCATCTTAATAACCCCTTACGTTGATTCTCTCACCCTTGCAGGGAGGTATAATCGAAAATTAAATAAACTATCTAATGAGCCAAAAACAATATAGGCAAATAAGACGAAGAATGGTTTTAATAATATCAATAGAAATAATAGAATCACCACTCTGACTTGCCATTTTCTGGCTAAAATATAATAGGCCAAAGAAAATCCCGATAAAAAGAAATAAGCAAGGAGTAATGGCAAAGTGCTAATAGCAGCAGGAATTTCATAATAAGATGCTATGGAAATAATGATTAACATCAAAAATGAAAATCTGCCGCTGCGAAATTCCAACATCTCCTGCTTAAAGCCACCGGGCATAAAGAGCTTGGCTTGTATTGATCGGGCAAACATTAACGAGATTAATGTTGAGGTGACCACGCTTAATATCTGAACCCCAAAAAACAGATGAGCCAAACTTAAGGAACTTAATCCTTCTGTGCTATTCTCTATAAGTTGCTTGTATTCTTGAAATTGCGACAATATCACTTTAAATTGAGCAAATTGCCCCATTACAAAATCAGGAGCCAGTATTTGAACAGACAAAAACACTAAAAATGCTTGAAATAAGAAAATCCCAAACACATTTGGCCAGCTAGTTGTTGCACGTAAAGTCAAAGCAGCAAAATAACAAGGCAAATAAGCAATCAGAGTATTAATCAGCGCCCCTTTCAGAGGTAACAACATCATTAAAGGCACAGAATGAATGATTAATGCAGGTATCATCACCTCAAGTCCAAGTTTTGCTCCCTTTCTCAAGGTAATTAAACTCACTAAAGCGACTGATAACCAAGAGGCAAAAGGAACTATTGAGAGAGCAACTGCGCATAAGATGGCGTATTGCTTATTCTCAATTAACGCTTTACTTTGCTTAACTATAAAATTACCTGCAGAGTTCATATCTTATCTATGGCTATCACAATATGGCAACAAGCCAATGAATCTAGCGTGTTTGATTGCCTTGGCTAATTGTCTTTGGAAACGTGTTTGAGTACCAGTAATACGACTTGGTACAATTTTACCGGTTTCAGTAATATAATTTTTTAACAAATTGATATCTTTGTAATCAATTTCATTGCCACCTTCAGCACTAAAGCGGCACATTTTTTTTCTACGAAAATAAGCTGACATTGATGTTCTCCTCTTAAGCGCTTTTGCTTTCTTTTTCTTTCTTCATTAGCACAGATTCTGTGGTAATCGCTTGTTTTTGAACGGTAATTAAATGTCTTAAAATAGCATCATTAAATTTAAACGCATTCTTAATTTCACTAAGAGCATCAAGATTGCACTCAACGTTCATTAAAATATAATGTGCTTTATGAACATCGTTAATAGAATAAGCTAACTGGCGACGACCTAAATCTTCTTTACGGTGTATTTTACCGTTATGTTTCGTAATAATTCCTTCATAGCGCTCAACCATTCCTGGCACTTGCTCGCTTTGATCAGGGTGTACTAGAAACATAATTTCATAATGTCTCATGGTTTCTCCTTGTGGATAAAGCCTTCCAGTAACTATGTACTAGTAAGGCAAGGTTTAAAAAGCTGCTTATTATAACTTCTTTATTCAATCCTTACAATCACGAACCGATTAAAAAGAGAACAAAATCATTTTGATTTTATGAATCTTATTGATATTTATTTCACTTACAATATTAACTTTTATGCAAATTGATTTATAAAAAGTATTTTTCTATACTAAATTAAATAATAACAGTGATGGAGAGATTTAAAACAATTAAGATCAAATTAGAATAGAGCAAATCTTGATTGAAATTACTATTTCAATTTGGAGTGTTAATGAATGATCCTAGTCTCCGAATATTAATAATCGATGAAAACCAAGACGTGTATCAAAATTTAACAAAAATTTTGAACGTAGCACAAGAAGACCTTTTAACCGAACAAACAGTAGAAGATTTTTTATATAAAACTCTGGGATCTCGGGTTGAAACTGATATTGCAGACTCATATCATTTTCCGGTAATAATTGAATCCGCATCTAATATTAAAGAAGGATTTAAAAAAATAACGATTGCATCGAATAGTAGTAACCATTATTCCCTTGTATTTATTAATATCAAAACTTCTCTCAAATCAGATATCATTGAAACAATTAACCATATATGGACAATTGATTCTGAAATACAAGTTGTTATTAACACTGGATATTCTGATTTTAAATCCGATCAATCTGTTAAAATACAAGGTATGGGCGATAATTATTTAATTTTAAATAATCCATTAGATTACTCTGTCCTAAAACAAATCATATCCTCTTTGATTAAAAAATGGATGTTAACTCAAAATACAAAAAAATACTCTGAGATATTACACCAAACTCTTGAGAAGCGAATACACTCCCTAAAATACTCAATTTCTATGTTGCGCTCTACTATCGAATCCGCTGCAGACGGCTTGCTTGTCATTAACTTAGATAACAAAGTTATTAATTACAATAACAAATTTTTAAAATTGTGGGACATCGATGAATTTGCTCTTAAAACAAAAAATCTAAAGCGAATATTTGAGCATATGCATAAGCAGCTCATTGCATCAAATGAATCACGAAAGTTAGACAAATTAATGAGAAGTGAGGCAGATTATGAAGCCAAGCAAGTGGTAACATTTAAAAATAAAATAATCGTTGAGTGTCGTTCGCAGCCACATAAACTAAATAATAAAATTATAGGGAAAATATTAACTTTTCATGACATCACTGAGCGAGCTAATCTGGAACAAAAGCTAGAATATCAAGCTTCACATGATTTACTAACCGGATTACCTAATAGACTACTAATGATTGATCGTTTAAAAAATGCAATAGATCGCACAAACAGAAGTAAAAAAATAATTGCTGTTCTGTTCATTGATTTAGACCGATTTAAGCTAGTTAATGATAGCTTAAATCATAGCAGCGGTGACATCTTGCTCCAGCTAGTTGCTACTAGACTTTCTGCTATAGTCCGTAAGGAAGATACCTTGGCACGTCTTGGCGGTGATGAATTTATAATGGTCATCCCAGATATAATCAAGGAAGCAAACGCGATTAATATTGCATTAAAAATTTTAAAATCATTCCGAGAACCTTTTGCGATTGGCAGACAGCAAGTAAATATTTCAGCAACTATTGGAATCAGCATTTTCCCGACAGATGCCAGCAATGTAGATGAGTTGTTAAGGAATGCTGATATAGCCATGTATCTAGGCAAAGAACGGGGAGGTAATCAATTCCAATTCTACACCAAGGAGCTTAATGAACAAACCAAGAATCGTTTTAGATTGAAACTGAGTTAAACCAAGCGCTAGCGAATAACGAGTTTTTTTTAGTATATCAGCCTCAATTTGATATTACTAACCTAGCATTATTATCTACGTTGAGGCTCTTTTAAGATGGTAATCAGTCCTTCAGCTAGGTTGTCTTACCCCAATTCGACTTTA
>NZ_JNCF01000083.1 GCF_000770585.1 Legionella norrlandica
CTATGAAGTCCTGAAAGATCCCAAGAAAAGAGCTGAATATGATCAATATAGGAAATATAAAGAATTCAATCCTAAAAGTCATGGATTTACTGGGCACAGAGCTCAAGAACAACCATTCCAAGAATTTCATTTTGATAGCGATTTTTTCGAAAGCTTATTTGGGCATTCCCGCTATCAACAACAACCGATAGCAGGCCAGAATTATCATGGCAAAATTACTATCACTTTGGAAGAGGCTTATCATGGAGCAGTTAAAAATTTACAAGTTCCTATTGATCAAGGAGCTGAGACAAAAATACAGACTCTGAAAGTTAAAATTCCAGCGGGAGTAAAATCAGGACAACAAATTCGATTAGCTGGGCAGGGTGGCAATGGCATTGCAGGGGGACCACGTGGCGATCTTTATTTAACAGTGGAAGTAATAAAGCACCCTCTATTTGATGTTATGGAGAGTGACATTTACCTCACACTCCCAATTACCCCGTGGGAAGCAGCACTGGGAGCTACTATCACCGTACCCACTTTGGCAGGTAAAATTGATTTAAAAATACCTCCAGGTTCGCAAGGTGGCCAAAAGCTCAGAATCAAAAATCGGGGTTTACCTGGACCTACTCCCGGTAATCAATACGTATTATTAAAAATTATTACCCCGCCAGCACAAACTGAGGAAGCAAGAGCTTTATATAAAAAAATGGCAGAAATAATGCCCTATAATCCTCGTGAAGCAATAGGAGTATAAGCATGGATAAAGACAATCTTTTAATAGGCGTGCTTATTAAAGAAACAACAAAATTTTCCTTTGGTGAGGTCTGCAAAAAATATAATATCCCAGAAGAGTTATTTAGCGAAATGGTCGAACAAGGTTTGTTTCCAGATCAGCCTACCGATCCGAAAAAAATTGCACTGGATCAAAAAGATCTCCACCGTCTTGAATCCGCTTACCGGTTGCATAGAGATTTAGGAATTAATTTACCTGGCATTACCTTGGTACTTGATTTACTGGATGAAATGGAACGAATGCGTCGTGAACTTGAAATTTTAAAAAAACATTTTTGACTCCTAGGTAGGAACTTGTTGATGAGAATTCTTAGAATTCGCAAATAACAAGTTCTAAGAATCCTTAGGTCGATAATCAGGTATCTCTTTAAAACGATACCCTTTTATTGTTCTGAAGAAAGCAATAATGTATTGGAAATCCTTTTTAATATCCCCAGATGTCCAAAAAGGCTCATGTATCCTTATTTCTTTAGTTGAATAATCAGGGCCAATCATTACAATAGGGATACCTGCCTGTTGGGCAATATGATAGAACCCTTCTTTCCATCTGATTACAGGGCTTCGTGTTCCCTCAGGAGCCAGCGCTAATTCTAATTCCTCTTTTTCACGAAACAACTCTACTATCTTTTCTACTACATTTCCTTTTTTTGAACGGTCAACAGGAATCCCTCCAACAGCTCGCAAAAAATTACCTAAAGGGAAAAAAAATAGCTGATGTTTCGCTAAAAACTTAACTTTAACACCCACAATAAAGCGAGCACATAAACAAATCACAAAATCCCAATTACTGGTATGGGGTGCCACAATCACAACGTATTTCTTTTGATTTGGCAATTTGCCAACTATCTTCCAACCTATTAATTTAAAAATAAACCGACATATTTTTTGCATGACAAAAATCCATTTTTGTTCTTCGGCATATCCGAAAGTATCGAGGTACATTATACTTGATATTAATAATACCACATAATTTCAATAACTTATCATACCTAACCTTCACTGATTAATGCCATGATTCGGATGCCATTCGCTTAGATTAGGCTATGTTTATATATAAGTTCGGACGAAAGAATTTATTTGATATAATCCTTAACAACCTTCTTTTCAGATGAACCACTCCATGCTATACCATGATCCGTTAATTTCTGAGCATACCTTAAACTGGGTTAGGAAATTCATTATAGAATACTCCATTTGTCCTTTCGCAAAAGGGCCTATCAATAAAGGCACATTAAGAGTCATAATTTCCAATGCTAAAAAACAAAATTCAGCGCTTAAAGATTTAATGACCGAAATTCAATTCCTAGAAAAAAACCCGGCTATTGAAACGACTCTGCTTGTCTTTTCTCATGCCCATAAGGACTTTTTTTCCTATCTGGATTTTATAGATATTGCCGAGCAATTAATTCAGAGTTTAGGTTATGAAGGAGTTTTTCAACTCGCTACTTTTCATCCAGATTACTATTTTGCCGATGCTTCTCCAGATGAGATCTCCAATTATACGAATCGTTCCCCCTACCCCATGATCCACTTATTAAGGAGGATAGTCTAGATAAAGCTATTGCTGTTTACGGTGATACTTACTCCATACCAGAAAAAAATATAGCAACTATGAAAAAACTTGGTTTCGAGAAAATTAAAAAATTATTAGCTTCTCTTGAAAACCAATCTGAAGTTTAAAAACAAAGAATGCAGTTAATTTTCCAAATACGTACGCTAAACAGGCCGAGTTAGATACCCATACTCGCTAAATTACTAGCCGGTGGAATTAAATGCTCACGCAACTGGCTTAGCTCAGAGGTTCTTATTTGATCAAGTCGGATAAGAGACGCCAAATCAGTTGGTAAGCCAGACAAGACCGCCAAGCCACCAAGAAAACCAGGCCCTTGCCCATTAGTCATCTCCCATCGTTGACGTATTAATATAAACTGGAAACCAAGCCCATAATCTGATGATTCCAGTGGGAACCAAGACTCCTCACGATGTGTTTTGGAATTGTAAAATGTTAAAATTCGGATCAATGTTTCCTCATTAAATGCAGATCCTGGGTCAAACGAGCCCGGGCGACAATACTCCTGTGCCACATGGGCAGGAACATCACGTTGGGCTTTTCCAATAGCCAGCCAGGCATTGTCTATTACATCATAATCGTAAGTATCGAGCCAATTACTGTGATTGTTAATATAATATTGTAGCGCCTCTATTAATGGGGTTAATTCAAAATGGGCTGAATGATGAGTTTCTCCATGTTGTTGATATTCCAAGCCTATTTTTTTTCCTGCCGCATCAACATGCTCCATCTCATCAATATGTGCTAACATTTGTGATTTGGTTTCTTCATCCATATACCGTTCCAACATACGGCACATATGAGTATCTTTAGCCCAATAAGCGTATTCATAGGCAGTACAATGAAACGTTCGGCCGGAATAATCGGTGAAAACACCTGGAGTTCTAAGGAAAACCTGTGTATTAGCAGGTGAAGCCGTTAATCGAGCTTCAGCCTCATCTTGTTTTCCTTTGGCGACATCATGTAACCATTGACGAATTTGAAACATAGGGTAGATACGATAACAATCCTCTTTGACACTTTCAGGCAACAGCACAAATTGATCATTATTAATTCGATTTATCAAAATTTCTGGCTCTATATCTATTTCTGAAGCAATCCATTCATTTTTATGTGGGATTTCTGCGGTATGTTTTGCAAAATCGGTGCGAATACCAGCAAAGTAATTTTGATTAGGTACGGCAGGATCAACAATTTCCGCAAAATTCACGCAAATACACCCTTGATGAGTAGCAAACTTTGCAAATTCCCTTGTAGCATCCATATCCAGAATCATAAAATCATCCATATGAGGATTTTCTTTAGTAGCAGTGATGGTTTGATAGGCTCTGGCAAATTTTTGTTTTATTGTATTAATGTCTTCTGAATTTAAGGGACTGGATAATTCAAATAATTCTGCATTGGCATTAAAAAAATTACAAATTGCTCTTTCCACATCATTCCCAGCACTTAATCCCTGAGATACCACATCAACTAATCCCTGGCTTAAAGCACGATCTTTATCCAGGATAACTCCAAAATTTTGGGTACTCATGCCTTTCGCTTTGCAATAAACGTTCAGATTTGCTAAAAAAAATTGCGTAAGAATTGATAAACGTTCTGTCCTCTCATCTACAGGGGTAGCTGTTGGAATACTATAAAAAGGCGGCGTTGGAATACTGCCCCATACATCAAGCGCACAAGCACCCAACAGAGCATCAATATAATCTTGTGGTGTTGCGTCGTCTTCAAAACCCATAAGGGTATCAATAGATTCCTTAGTTATCAGTGTGGTATCCGTTCGCTTTGTAAAATCAATAGATAACCCAAACAGAGCCAAACTTTGTTCACCTAAGACACGCTGGATATCTTCAAATGTTGGCGACTTAGGTAAAGCATGCAAGACAACATTTGTTAATATAGTACGTGGTGCATTTATCGCAACTGTAATATTAGGAAACATTCTGTACATAATATTATACAACTGAGATAAAGGATTACCTTCATCATCATTTCCCCGTTCGATATTAAATGTCGGATTAATTACAGTAGATTGTATGTCCTGTTCAAAAGGCCTTAATTGAATACTATATAAATTAGATGGTCTTGCTAGAAGTTTACCTACTTCCTTACCATAGCTATATTGCATGGCTTTGACCGCTTCAATATAAATTTCTATTTGGGCTAAGCGATCTTGCTTCATTACTCGCTGCGGATTTCCATCTTCAAGTAAAAGAATATCAATTTCCAATGCATTCTTATATGCATTTAATGTGTTAAGTGCTTCACCATCAAAAAAACCTTTTAATTCCACTGTGGCTTTACAAGTATTATCTGTACTGATTTCTTGCCCACCTACAATAGGTACCATTAAATGAATTTTATTCGTCTCCTGATTAATATGGATATATCTGGAGGATCTTGGCTCTACTAATAGAATGATCATATTGGTATCAATCTAATTTAATTGATGAATTATAACTCATTTAGATTAAGTTAAGATTATTTACTATGCAATTTGAGGCAATTAGGTAGCCTATTGCATCAAATTGCATATCTTAGCCGTTTGTCTTCTCATCCGTGAAGATTTCAGTTTAACAGCAATGAAAACTAAATAAAATTATAAATTATGTCTCTATATGGTACTATTTTAAGCAGTCATCGTTGTGATAAGCAAAGCGACGACTACTTAAAATCATACCGTATGGAGAAATTATGTACTAAAATTATTATATGGAACATATTATAAATGGTGCATTATGAATACTCAGGACCCAGCACTTTCTATGTCAAACCCACGTTTATTAGCAGCAATATATTTTGGTTTGTTATCGGTAGCAGGAACTATATTGATCAATGCGTTTCTCACCTCCATAGGGATTGAAGAAATCATACCAGTATATCAATCTGTAATTCTGGGAATGATCGTAGCGTCTAGTACCGGAGCTATTTTTGGAGAAGCCATTGTTCATTGCAAAAAGCCTTACAAAGTGAAAACATTTTGGTTAGGATTTAGCATGGTCATTGCCTCTTTACCTGTTTTTGATCTTGGGGTTGTTTTTCTGATGAAAGAGGATTATGCCAAGATATTTGAAGCAACCACTCTGACTGGATTTGTAGTATTCTATCTTATTGTTCTGGCTTATAGTTATATATTATTTGGCATTCTCCTGGCTGTTGCATCTGGCCTTGCGGCTATGTATTTAAGAGGGCAATTAGTATACGATATCTTACATACAAAAACCCGACGTCGACGTAAGCACAAAGATGCCTTGGCAGAAAGCGAATCAGAACACCACCCCCATAAGATTCATCGGTGAGCCAAGTTCAACCGATATTCACAATCTATTGTCCCAAGGTGCAGTTGTCATTACTCCTAACAATAGACTCAGCGGAGCTGTCCTTAAAAATTATTTTACTTATTGTTCAAAAAAAACCGTAATAAAACCAAACTGCTTGCCTCTTAACACATTTCTTGTTAAAGCTTATGAGCATCTTAAGTTTCAAGAACCAACCCTCGAACTGCCTATATTATTTAATTCGACACAATGCCAACAGTTATGGAGAAAATTAATCAAATCCCATCCTACCATTATTTATACGGAAGGCTTGCTTAAAGCAGTATTAGGAGCGTGGGAATATTGCGAACAATGGCAAATTAATCTGGAAGATCCAATCTTTCACTACACCCCTCAAACACAGCAATTTCAGCAATGGTGGCAAATTTTTAATAAACAACTACAGAAAATACCTGCTGTCCATGAACATCAATTAATATCTTGTTTGATCGATGCCAATTATCAAGGATTTGCAAGAACGATTGTTTGGATGTGTTTTGATGATTTTAATCCACAACAGCTTGCCCTTCAGCATTATTTAAATGCCCAAGGGATTGCCCAATATCGTTATGATTTAAGAGAAAATCACGCGATCCCAACAGTTTTTGCTGCTAAAGACGATAAAGAAGAATATCAACAATTAATAGTCTGGCTAGAAAAAAAACTCCACCAAGGTAAAAAGCAAATTGGGGTTGTTGTTCCCAACTTGGAACAAGAGTCGCATAGCTTGCTGCGGGCATTACTTTCTTATTTTGACTCAGATTTATTTAATATTTCCTTAGGCCAACCATTAAGTGCCTATCCTTTGATCGCTCATGCGCTAGTCTGGTTAAGCCTGGATAACGATCTTTTAAGCAATCACGAGGCTACATTATTACTCCAGTCCCCTTATCTTGGTAAAGCAAAAGAAGAATTTCTACAAAGATCACACTATCTACAGGAAAGTAAACTATTACAAAATTACTCCTTCTCAACAAAATTATTTATTGAAAACATTGTCCATCCAATACCTAAACTTGCTGGCTTGTTAAAAAACATGAATTCTTATCCTGAAAAAGCTACCGTTGATGAGTGGATTGCTTTATTTCAGGAACGTTTGAATATTTTGGGTTTTCCTGGAGATTACGGTTTAAATTCCGAAAATTACCAGTGCTTTAACCGCTTTGCCATGATTTTTGATGAATTCAGACAATTAAATCGAGTTAGTAACCATTTCACTAAAGCAGAAGCATTGGAAACTTTAAAATTACTCACTGGTAATACTATCTTCCAAGCGCAAAAAAACGATTCACCAATTCAAATTTTAGGACTATTAGAAGCGTCAGGTTGTGAATTCGATAGCCTTTGGGTCATGGGGTTAACTGATCAGTGCTTACCACAAAAAACGCGTTTATCTCCATTTATTCCTTCCCAGCTACAACGTGAACTTCGTATGCCTCACAGCCTCCCTTCTAGAGAACTACAATTTGCCAGACAAATTTTGCAAAGATTACAGCGAGGCAGTCCCGAAACCGTTTTTAGTTATTCTCAATTTCAGGAAGATACTCCTAATTTGCCATGCGCCTTAATCACCCATTATCCGGCTTATAACCCACTTCCTGTATCTAGCGAAGTAAATCACCAAACCTGTTTGATCGAGTTTGAAGAACACTATCAAGTCCCACTAATACCCAATGAAGCTATTTCTGGCGGTACCAGTCTATTAGCCAATCAAGCCAAGTGCCCTTTTAAAGCATTTGCAGAACATAGGCTTAAAGCCAAACCTTCACCAACGACTTTTGACGGCATGGATGAAAAAGAAAAAGGCCAATTAATTCATAAAGTTTTGGAATTGCTCTGGCAAACTTTAGGAAATCAAGGACAATTACTTAAACTAAATTCTGCTGAACTGGAGCAATGTATTGATCAAGCGATTCAAAATTCTTTAAAGCCGCTTAAACAAACTCATCCTCAAATTTTTTCTGATTTCATTGCTATGGTCGAACAAACCAGATTAAAACGCATTATTTTGTCTTACCTGGAATGGGAAAAACAACGCCCCCCTTTTTCAATTGCAGCCTTGGAAGAAAATCATTCCATTCATTTAGCTGGGCTTGACTTTAAAGTTCGAGTGGATAGACTGGATCAGGTAGGATCTCAAAAATGGATCATAGATTATAAAAGTACTCTTCCCAATAGCAAACCATGGAATGAAGAAAGGCCTATGGAGCCTCAATTATTACTCTATGCTCTGCTTGATGAACAGATTAACACCTTATTATTAATTCAATTAAAAACAGGTAAAATAAAAGTAAGCGGTTTTAGCGATGAAAAATTAGAAAGTAAAGAAATAAATACTTTAAAAGAGAGTGAATCGTGGGAAGAATATAGGCAAACCTGGTTAGAACAACTAAGCCATCTGGCTGAAGAAATTAAAAATGGTCACTGTCTGCCCCTTCCCCAAAATCTGACTATCTGCCAACAGTGTGATTTTCTAAATTTATGTCGTAAAAAATGAATGGGATATTATGCATCACTTAATCCTTGGATATGGCTATTGTGGTTATTACCTGGCGCAAGAACTCCTTAAACGTCAACAACAAGTAACTGCAGTATCACGACAGTTAAAAAAAGACTGGGAACTCCCAAATTTGCATCACATAATGCATGATCTCCAATATCCGTTCCATTGGCACAACCCCAATTCAATTATCTATTACCTAATTCCCCCCCCATCCCAAAGTAACCAAGATATTCTTTTAAACCAATTTTTAAAACAAAGCTCATTAAATGCAAAAAAAATTATTTATTTTGGATCAAGTGGCGTATATGGGGACCATCAAGGGGCGTGGTGGACGAATCATCAACCTGCCATATTAGTTCCCCACGTCAACAAAGACGATTAGACGCAGAGCAACAATGGATAACCTATAGCAAACAGCACCATATGGAACTCTCACTATTACGTATCGCCGGTATTTATGGGCCCAACAAAATTCCTATAGAAGCTGCCCAGTTAAAAACCCCTGTTATTGATCCTAGAGAAGCACCATATACTAACCATATTTACGTCATAGATTTGGTTTTCATTGCCTATCTCCTTAGCCAAATACACACTAAATTATCTGTTTATAATGTTGCAGATGGTATTCCAATGCTCATGGGAGAGTTGCAACAGACTGTTGCAAAAATAATAAAAATCGCACCTGCCCCTTATGAATCGTATGCCCAAGCTTGGGAAAGAAGCAGTTCTATAAAAAGAGAATTTATACAAGCATCCAAACGACTTAATATAGACCGACTAAAAAATAGATTAGGCAAAAAGATAGAATTTACCCCCTTATTTGACGCAATAAAACAATGCTTATGATTTTCTATTCATACGCTAAGTTAAAAATTTAAAAGCCGCAACCTAGGCTCTCTAACTTAATAGTAGAAGTCTGCTTACTAAAAAATTATTCCATTAAAAAACAAAATAAATAAACGGTTTTACGGGTGAAAACATGAATATTAACACCGTAAAAATTGAAAGAGAATAGAGCCATTTTTTAATCCAGAATGGCTGGAGAGCAGATAATATCCTGGTTTCGATCGATTTAAAAGTTGGCCCTATAAAGCATAGCGCCACCAAGCCTACCAGATAAAACAATGAATCAGTATAGGCTGAACTACGCTGATTTAAGATAAATTCTTGCGCAAATCCCTGAAGATCATACATTTTGCACAGTATAGTGAACGCTTGATCGAATGAAGTGGATCTGAAAATTACCCAACCTATGACTACTAATAAATAAGTCGTTAGAATTGAGCCAATTCTTATTATTTCATTTTCTACTTTTGAAACTTTTTTAGAATGAGAACTGAAAAGATGGAAGATTGCTAATAAACCACCATGGTAAATCCCCCAAATAGCGTAATTCCAGGAAGCACCATGCCATAATCCTGCAATAAACATGGTAATTAATAAATTATTCATCGTTTGGTATAAGTGACCTCTATTTCCCCCCAAAGGAATATACAAATAATCTCTGATCCATAAAGACAAAGTCATATGCCAACGCTGCCAGAATTCGCTAATGTTACGGGCATTATAAGGGTGATTAAAATTCACTGGTAATTTAATATTAAAAAATAGCGATACACCTCTTGCAATATGAGTATATCCAAGAAAATCGAAATAAATCTGAACAGTGAATGCAATACTGGCTAACCAAGATTCAAGATGTGTTATGGTTTGATACTTGCCAAATAATGGATCGGCTATAGAAGCCATAGAATCTGCTATAACTAATTTGAAAATAAAACCATAAAGCAATAATTGAAATCCCTCCTTTAACCGAGAAGTATCAGGTAATTCAATTTTATCTTCATATTGAGTATGCAATTCTTTATAACGAACAATTGGCCCAGAAATTAAGTGGGGGAAATACATAATATAAAAATTATAATTTAACCAACTAATTGCCGGCTTTTCGCCCCTATAAATATCCACAATATAACTTATTGCCTCAAAAGTATAAAAAGAGACGCCGAGGGGTAGAATAATATGCATTGGATTGAATAAAAGATGAGTCGCTCCCAAACTAAATCCAATGGCGTCAATGCTGGAAATAAAAAAATTCATATACTTAAAATAAACCAGCATGGAACAGTTAATAACAATAGATAAGGTCAGATAGATTTTCTTTACTACTTGGGAATGGCTTATATAGATTTTTTTACCAAGGTAGTAATCCACTGATGTTGAAAATAAAATAATACTGATTAAAGAAACACTCCAAGTACCATAAAAAAAA
>NZ_JNCF01000088.1 GCF_000770585.1 Legionella norrlandica
CCAGAGCAAAGAGAGCATGTAGAGCGAGGAATTGAGATAGACAATCATCATAATGAGGAATTCCTGCATAATATGCGTAAATGGGGAAAAACGGTAAAAAATGAAAGGAAAACAGCTACTGGTTTTCGTAAAGAAGCTGAGGAAGAAGCCCAGAAAGGGAGTGAAGCTGATCCAAAAAAAGTTGTTTATGGTGAGGCGGGATACCTGGCACATACGATATTTGGCTCAATCAAGGCGGGCATGAATCCGTGGGTCAGTAATGAAGATATACTAGACTGTGGAGCTATGATTGAATATATTACTGATTATAATCCGACTGTGAATAAGTAATGCGAATTTATATCAGAATCTTAACTATTGATACAATGGTTAAGACTCTGATATAAACAGGGATTAATTATTAGATATTCTTTCCAAACTTGTTACAGTAGGGAGCGCGCTAGGAGGACTAGAGAAATAAAACTGGCGCAGCTCTTAAAGACTCGAAACACTGTATCAATGAAGCAAACTCTCGCTGCTCTAAGGGATCATTTATGTTATAATTTCTCTTTTTTGTATAAAAAGGAAATAAAGGATAATTATGTTTACTTTCTTTAAACTACCCCAACAAAAGAAAACCTCTCCATCCCCATTCACTACTCAAGCGGAAGTCTTAGAGAAATATAATCTATACCTTAATGATAACGGTGATCCGGTCGGGATGTGTCGGCCAATGACTAATGCTTATCTCAGTCTTATTTTACGTGGAAAAAATCCTGGAGAATATTTAGCAAATGATCAAAGATTTTTAGAATTGGCAATTAAAGAAGAAAATAAGGAATTAGAGTCCAGAAATCCTGACGTTGATCATTTTGCTTTTGAAGAAAATAACATTCCACACTTAGATAAAACTGTCGAAAAAAGCTCTTTAAAAAAAGAAACTCTCTCTAAATTACTAGAGGACAGTCAACATCTTCTAATTACTTACCCACAAAAGAAATTTGAACATGAGTTTTATTTGGGCAAAAAAATGGATGGCAATTGTCGCTTTTTTGATGCCAATATAACAGGTGGTGAAAGAAATGGGCCTTGCGACGAACTAATTTCCAATATAGTTGAAATAATGAAATCTCGGTATACAGAGGAAAATAAGCCTTTTCGTATTGGCATGAGTTAATAGCTGGTTTAAGAAAACCGTTCAGGGTACATCACCTCAATCTTGGTGGAATGCCAGAGTTGTGTCCAGCTTTACATTCAAGATGAGCCAACTATGGCATTCCGGCGATACAGCGTAAGCAGTTACAATTTAAGGAAACCCGATTCTGAGGCCATTAAAAGCCGTAGGTTCGAGGAAAATAGGGAGGGAGCACTATATTTAAGAATATTGTGGAGATAAAAGAGAAGAGTCTCGATGGTCCACTATCTCTTCCTCCTGGACTGAATCATCTTTGCAATAATTTCGTCCGATAATTTTACAAAGATTGATTTTATCCTGTTCTGGTAAATAAGAAACCACCGATTCCGCGATATTCTCAAATCGGTCTTCATCAATTTCTTCATTATAAGGAATAGTATTTTCCATAGGAGCATTATCATTTATTTGCAAGTCCATGGCCATGTAGATTGAATTAAATAACCATTTTGCCTTTCTGATTTTGTCTTGTAATTTTCTTTCCTCCTCATTTCTTGGTGCCGAAAATAAAGAGAGTGCCCAACCATATAAGCCGCTAATTTTCGGTTTTTCCTGCTTAGGTTCGATAATAGCAAAGGCTCTATAACACTCAATGACTTTATTGATTAATTCGCCTTGATATTGTCGATATTTTGGGGGTATTGGGGCATTCCTTAATAGCCACTCCAGTTGTTGCAACCTTCTTACAACTGTTTTTATTTCCTCAGAATACTCGGCATCTACTTCAAATAATTTGATGGTATCCTCTGACAATGCCTCAAGCTCTTGAGGAGGAACAGTCCAATAAAGTTTAACCTCAGGATCTTTAAAATCACGGTAGTAGACTATCTTACCAGAAGATTTTTTATGCTGACGCAAAGGCCCTGTGCTATGTAAAAAAATGGGCTCCATTACACCACTAAATCTGGGCAAGGTAGGGTGTTTGCCATATTCTGTCAGTCTTTCGATTTGCTCTTTTGACAATACGTAAGACAATAATGACAAAGATTGGGTTTTACAAGTATGAGAGAGTGCTAAACTAGGCCCAAACAATCCCCACGTCAAGCGCAGTTCAAAAGGTTTTAATCTGGTTCCCTCCCTTGCTGTTCCGCTTTTATCTTTTCAGTTTCGTAAATTAATCTTGAGAACTGCTCATGGGAGTAAATTCTGGTTTTCTCTGGTGGTTTCCCTTTAATGCCTTGAGTTTCAACAAACTCATTTATCGCTTTCTCTTGATCATTTGCTGTCTCCATACATTTTTTCTGCAAAAAATCGAATTGCTGTTTCGTCAATTCGAAAGTCACTCCATGCAGACCACAACCCAAATCAAGGAATCTAAGCTCCTCATGTTTCAATATTCCATGATTACCAACTAAATCGACATCCAGGCCAATTTTAATTTTGAGTTGATCAAACCAAGAATCACTTCGATTAGTTGTTGGCAATCCATAAAATCCCCAAGTATCAACCACTTCCAGTAATTTATTAGTTTCATCGAGTTGTGAAAGCAATATACAACTATGCCACAATGGATTCCCACCAGCTTCTCTATCAAAAGTACAATAGGTGACAGCATATTTCATATCAACATCCTCAATAATTATTGTCCCGAATTATCTGAATCTGATTAAATAATTCTTTAAATATTATTTTACGTTCGATAGAAGCCAAATCGGAGGCAACATAAAAGACCTAAATGCCTTATTTTGTCGAACTCACGTTATTTACAATAAGCTATAAGGACATTTTCGTAAAGAGTTAGGAGAAGGTAAAATTTAATACTAATATCAATAACATTAATTTAATAAGGAGAAAACCCATTATTACCGATTGGAAAATGAAACAGTATATGAGAATATCTTGTGGGCTATTACACATCAGCAAATATAGCAGGAGCTGAGCTCTTTCTTGGCCCAGCATAATTATTAAGTTTGACAAAGAATTTCTATAGATAAAATATCTCTATTACAAACATGGGTCCTTTATCCCCAATTATCAATTAATTTCGCCTGATTCAGTTGCTCATAGGCACGCTTCGCAGGCAGAAAATTAGGATATTGAGTAACTAAACGCTGTAAAATCATTCTTGATAACATTTCCTCTCCATGATTCCACTCATTTAACGCATCAAAATAAATCATATCTGCATTTTGCCCATCAAATTTGGGCACTTGATTAAATAGGACCGGCTCCACATAGCTGACTTTATCTTGGGTTTGTGCATTTAATCTTTGCAATACCCGACGCGCTTGTAAACTACCGTTCTCGCTGGCTTGCTCCAATAATTGACGTCCTTTTTCAGGCAGCTGCTCCCCCGCAGTTCCTTCAATGTAATAGGTACCTAGTTGATATTGAGCATAAGCGTTTTGTTTTTGTGCTAATTTCTCATAAAGACTAGCCGATCTCTTTTGATCTTTTTCTACACCAAGACCGTAATGATACATTCTAGCTAAAGCCAGCATTGCTTTTTCATTACCTTTATCAGAGGCCTCTTGGTAATATCTTAAAGCATCAGGAAAATCCAGTTTAATACCAACACCTGTTTCAGATAATAATCCCAAGGCATACAAGGCATTACTATTACCTAAGCTTGCTGCTTTTTTATACCAAACCAAAGCTTGTTGTTCATTTCTCGGCTGCCCCAAACCATAAAAATACATTCCCGCTAATTGGCTCATGGCCTCTGGGATTTCTTGTTCTGCAGCGTCTTTGAGTAAGGCTACTGCTTTAGAATAATCCACTGGCACACCTTTACCATACTCATACATTAAGGCCAAATTGTAGGCACCTAATACGTCTCCTTTTGCTGCTGCCTGCTCATAAGCTTTTAAAGCTTGAGCATAATCATCATCCACCGTTTCATAAATAAAACCTAATGCCACATCAGCCTGAGGCAATCGTTCTGCAGCTTTTTGATACCAGTATTTAGCCAAATTATAATCAGGCTCACCTATTGCCCCAACCTGATAAAATTGACCCAATAAATACTGCGCCTTTGGATTACCTTGCTCAGCAGAAGCAGTGTACCAATGTTGTGCCGCAATAGGATCAGGTTCTGCCCCTAATCCTTTTTGCAGCATATAAGCCAATTTTAATTGCGCATATTGATCGCCCTTATCAGCCAAGCCTTTGTATATCTCTTTGGCTTGATTCATTTTTTCCGGATCGTTACTGTCAGACAAATAATAATCCGCCAATACTATTCCAGCATGACTATTACCTAATTCGTAAGCATTAATTAAATCGGGTAGGAAATCTTCTCCTGATTGTTGTCTCAGTACTGCCAAGTTAAAATCAGCATAAGAAAATTTAGCGTCTGCAGACTGTCTCAGCAGCTCACTTCCTTTTTCTTTATCCTGAGCAACATTCTTCCCTTCTGTAATATACGTGCCTAATATAAATTGGCTTACTGGATTTTGGCCGGATTTTTGATACCAATAGATGGCTTTTGCTGGATCAGACATTGTGCCAATGCCACGATCATAGAGCATGCCCAATAGCAAAGCGCCTTTTTCATTACCCATTTCAGCCTGTTCTTCAGCTACTTTAAATGCCTGATCCTGTTTTTGCTTATCTTCATCCATCGCATTATAAAATGCTAAGGGTAATAAAGCTTGCGCCACCCCATTTTTTACTGCTCCTTGATATAATCTTCGTAATAACGCGATTTTTTGTTTTCTGACCTCTACACTTAGGCCATTATGATAATCTCTTGCTAAATACTCAGCCAAATCATATTGAGCTGGGCCATAGTTGTTTGCTGCTGAGAGATACAGCATGGCCATTGCTTGTTCATTATTTGGTTTAACATGCTCTATTCCGTCAGCACCAACTATTCCTTTCTGCAATATTCTTGACAGTACATACTGTGCTCTTTTGTTCCCTTTGAAAGCAGAATCTGTTAACCAGGTTACTGCTTGCTGGAAATCATTTGGATCTTTACCATGCTTTAAATAAAGTATTCCCAAATTATATTCAGCGCCCAAATGCTTTTGTTCTGCTGCATTTTGATAAAAAATAATGGCTGAAGCGTCATCTTGAACTAGACCAATACCATATTGAAACAATTGACCAATTTCAAATTGTGCTTGAGCATTCCCTAATATTGCTCGGAAATACAAATAGTTAACAACAGACATGTAATTAACAGTTTGTTGCCATCCTTTAGTCCAAAGCTCCATTGAATCAAATTGGGAATCTTCACTTCCATCATAATAATTATAATTGGCATCAATATAGGGTGCTGGCAAATTTATTTTTTGCACCACTGGACTATACGCTCTCTGCAATGCTTCTATATAGGGATTAAGTGCATAAGTGGGATAAACCCATTGATTTTCTTGAAATTCAAGTTCCTTACTAATCAATGCATCATAATAATTACTTATAGGGATGTCGTTAGGTTGAGTTAATTCAAATTGTGGTTTGAAAATATCCTGACGTGCTATTGTTTCCAGTTTAGGAGATTGGTTATAACTATTATTTCTCAAAGCGGATTTATTTGACCATGGGCTAAATATCCCTTTCATCTGATAAGCAGTCTCATCTATTTTGTCAGTAGCATCATTGCTTAACCATAATGCGGCTTGAACTAGAGCTGGAGGGTCTTCTTTTTTCTTTTCATTTTCTGAAGCCTTAAGAGCCCATTGTTTGGCTAATCCTTCATCGGCAGTTACCCCAATACCCTTTTGATATAAATTGGCTAATTCTTTTTGAGCTTGAGTAGAACCATTTTGTGCTGCTTTTAAAACCCATAAGAATCCTGTTTTAGGATCGTGAATTGGACTATTCTCTTGTAAATAGATATAAGCTAACTGAAGCAAAGCTTCCGTACTATGACGATTGATTGCCTTATTAAACCATTGAATAGCCTCATCATACTGATTTTGCATTAAAGCAATTTTTCCAAGCTCTACCATAGCAGGGGCATATTGCTTTGATGCCGCTTTATTTAACAGCTCAGTACCCTTCGGGATGTCTTTAGTTACCATTTGACCGGTGGCATAAAAGCGACCTAAAGCAGTTAATGCTTTAGGATCCCCACTCTCAGCAGATTTACTCAACCAAATCATGCCTAATTTTTTATTACTCCCATTCTTGCTGTCTAGGAAATAATCCGCCAAGGTATACTGCGCAATGGCATTGCCATTCTTTGCTGCATCAATATAGTAGCGTCTGGCAACATCTGTACTTTTCTTTACTCCGACCCCATATAAGTAAGCTGCTGCCATAAACATTTGTGCACTGACATCCCCTGCTGAGGCGGCTTGTTTAAACCAGCGGACGGCTTGCTCTGGATTTTTCTCATGAAGTAACTCATATTTAGCCATCAACTGGATCGCAGGCAAATAACCTTGTTCGGCTGACTTGGTAAAATAACGCATGGCCACATTATTATTTTTTAACTGACCGTAGCCATAAAGATAAAGCCGTCCTAAATAATAGTCGGCAACAGCATCCGTTCCTGCTTTATTAATTAGGGGCTCAGCTGCTTCGTTATAATTACCTAATCGATAAGCATTGAATAAATCATCAGCAAAAACTTGTTGGCTTGCAGATGCGACAAAAAAACACACCCAAGGTACTAGTGTTTTCATGAAAATTCCCCTCTTTCCTGGCTACCTATACTCCTGGTATAATGCCATAATGCACTACTTGACTGACTGCCCCGTTTCTTGTATTGCTATCAACTATCCAAAAATTACCTTTGTTGTTTAGACCAAACTTCACATTAACATATTCGCATACTTTAACTGCTTCTGCACAATCCACTATTTTCCCATAAGATGTTTTACCATCACCCAAAGTGCAAATGAATTTTACTTTTCTTTCACCAGTTGCTAAAACTGCCCAGGAATTACCCCTCACAGAATGATTTAGCCAATAGGAATATAGACTTTCCTTATCATGCATCTGATATAAACTTATAGTTTCTGGTAATTTATTGTAAATAAAATACATCGATTGTAATGCTCCCTCTTTACCAGGAAATAGAGTCAAGACTTTTAAATCCTGTTGATACCCAACGGGCGTACAACCTAATGGAAATTTAGCATCGTCCTTTTTTTCAGCTTTATCATTTGCAGTAGTCGCTGTGTTGGATTTTGACGCATAAACAGAGAAACTTAATGCACCAGTTAAGAGAAGCAACAAAATTGTTTTTATAGAATCTTTAGCTATTCTGTTCATTTTTTCTTCTCACTATCATTTAAAGGACGGACAATAACCTTAGTCCCATAAAATTATTACGCTCACTAGATAACTCAACAAAATTTTCGTTTAACCATTTTGCATCTTGGATAAACATACGGACACACCCATGGCTAGCTCTTACTCCAGGAATATCATCGGAGCCATGCAAAGCAAACCCTTTATGAAAGTACATGCAGTAGGGCATTTTGGCACCGCCTTTTCCTATAGGGAATACATCGGAGGTGCAGCGAACATTTTCCTTACTGAATACGCGGAAAATTCCTGTTAGGGTACGACAAACTTTATTGGAATCAGAGCATTTATCACTTCCAGAAGAAATGGGACCCCACCATACTAAATTACCTTGAGCATCATAAGCTCCCCAAGCCAGCTTCTCTTGATCTACAATAATTTGCTTTTCATTTTCACCTTGAATTTTGAGTGGGAAAGGAGAAACATCAAAAATATTAATACTGGCTAGATTCTTAGGTATCGCTATTTCTTTTCCAGACCAAAGATAATTATAAGTACGATTGATTCTTTGAACGATATCACGCTGAACTGGGTCAGGGAATAATTTTTCCCAAGTTTGCCCACTTGTTATCTTAATGCACTCATACTGTGGATATCCACACAATGCCGTTCCATAAAAATTTCCTGCATTAAGCACAGCTACCATTGACATCATGAATATTGTTAATAGTATTTTTTTCATGGTGCCGCCCCCTCATGCTATTTTAATCATTTCATGCAAAATTTGTGCTAAAAATTGAAAATCATGGTGCTTATCTCTTTTTCGGTCATTTTTAATATAAGTTTAGGCCTGAAAAAAAATTTTTACCTTTCTTAGGTATATATTAATTAACTTAGCACAGGCTAAAATAAAAACTTATGGAATCATTAAAAAATAAACGTGATCCATAGAATAATCCAATTGATTTTCTAGATTATCCTAAAATATTCCTATAAGATTCTAACGGTTTCGAAACCGCTGTTTAGACAATGGTCTTCTTTCGATGCCATGAGAATGGTGCAAGGAGAAACGGAGCAGAGAACCTCAGTGTGCGCGTTAGTACATGAGGATTCAGCCACCGTATCGACAAAGCAATTCTCCATGGCAGTAAAGTTCTGGAAGAAGCCTATTCTCTCTTTATCATTAGCTTGCGGATGTTAAATAAGGACTAAAACAATTTCACTTTAATAAAGAAATATCAATTATTAATTGCAATGGAAGTTAATCTATGAATTTTTGCGTTTTCAAACAAATCAATGTATCAAAAATCATTTCAGTTTCTAGTGTATTTATATTCATCACATTCGGTTTTACCATTACAGGTCGTTCAAAAACCATCGATTATCCCTGGACAATTTCCGCGAGTTTAGGATATGCCGATTATCAATACGTACACCGAGGTGATCACATCACTGCAGCAGGTCGTTTTGCAATAGGAAGAGATCTATTAATAAAAGGGCCCGCTTTGTTTGGACTTGAAATTGGTTTGCAAAGTGGAAACCAAATGAGATTACAAATGACAGAAGAGGAAATCGATGCTCTTGGAGGGCTTCTGGTTAAAACAACATTGAAGCCCATGGTAGATGCTTTAGCCACCATGCGCATTACCCCTAAGTTGACTGCTCCTTTATTTCTCCAACTCAAAGCAGGCGGGGCTTATCGGCAATGGCAAATGGATAGAGATACTATTAATGACATCTCTCAACTAGCAGGTGAAATAATGGCCGGATGTGGCTATACCATTACGCCAAACGCCAGCATCACCTTGTCCTATCAAGGTATATTTGGAGCTAAGCCGGATTTCACTATTGATTTAGAAAGTGGTATCGGACATGTACAAAATATCCCTATTCAGCATGCCGTTTTATTGGGTATTATTTTAATGATTTAACTAAGGACTAGTAATATTTCACTAGATTGGGTTTTCAAACCAGCCAAGATAGTAAAAATTTCAACAACCCTGGCTTACAGTAGGAAGTAAAAATGATATATAAGAATAAAATCCTCAACAGCATTTTATTAATTTTATTCACAACTCAAATAGCATTTGCCAAAAGCAATCCAGCATCACAAGCCTACGTTGATAACAAAGTCTCTGAGCTTAAGAATGAATTAACCACTAAAATTAATAGTATCCCATCTGGACCTCAAGGCCCCAAAGGCGATAAAGGTGAAGCCGGGCCTCAAGGAATGACTGGCCCTAAAGGCGATAGAGGCGAAACCGGGCCTCAAGGGTTGCCGGGCCCTAAAGGCGACAGAGGCGAAGCCGGCCTCAAGGATTGACTGGCCCTAAAGGCGAT
>NZ_JNCF01000090.1 GCF_000770585.1 Legionella norrlandica
GGAAAAGGTTGAAAAAATAGGTTACCTTCATCTAAGACATTATTATAACTGGGTAGAGGAACGATGGAATAATGAAAAAATTATGTCTGAGGGGTTTGATATCCATGCTATGCCCGCAGAACAAGAAAATTTTCTGTCCTCTTTAGGTAAACTAATAGGACTTTAGAACCCCCCAAAAATTTGTATTTCAGTATGGATCAGCACTGCGTAACGATTCACCGATCTACACCGGCTGTAAACAGGTAAATCGTTGGTTGCCGAAGTAAGGTGTTGCGGCAGTTAATTCTCAAACAACTTTAGCCAATTGATTACTATTAATGATATTCTGTATTGCTTTAGGAATATCGATGTTATTTTCATGACAATAGCTCTGCAATGCAGGGTAGTCAGGATCAACTTCCAAATCCAAGCCAAATTGTTTTGCTATTTCTTCAATCAATCCTTTCAATACATTGGCAGGTATTTCACTTCCAGTAGTATCTAGAGAAACATAAACTAAAGAGGCATGTAAAGCAGAAACCAAAACTTTTTGATTAAATTCACCCTTTGATTGCGCAGTTCCTAATTTAGTTAACCATACTGCTATGTCTTTATATTCTTGAGGAATCTTCTCACTAGTATTTTTCAAACAATCAAAAAGTTTGATACAACAATTAGTATTAGTATCTTCTTGTTGGTTATTCTGCTCTTGAAATCTTTTCTTAAAGTTTTTATCAAACTCCAAGAAGGCTTTTAATAAATTATTATCATTTTTGACTGCATGTTTTTTAAAAAGTCTTGACATTATTACTCCCTTAATCAAATAACAGTTCCATAAAAATCAATCAAATTGTCAATTATATCAAATAGAAAAGCAACTATTATTACCTAGTTTTATTGCAATTAAATAATATTGTATCCCATGCCCCAGCCACTCTTGTTGAGTATAACCATCACGCTCTTGGCGTTGTATCCAATTTGGCAAGCTGCATCAGCAGATATTGCATGACATTCCCTGGATATTAACTGTTTTTGTCATAAGAAAAAGAGGGAACCAGTATAAGGATGCGATATTCAATTGATCCGACGAGTTGTATATTTTTTCTAACAGCATTAATAGATCACTATAAGCTAAAGTGAACATTATCAAACATATGTTTATCTTCTGAAAACTATGTACTTAATGAGGGTACTGGGGCGCCGATTGTACAGTATCTTTATTATTGTGGTACGAAAAACCGATTTGTTTTCATCACCTCGAGCATTCTGTTGTTCAGAAAAAGGTTTAAAGAAATTATTTACATTAGCACCTTTTTTCGAATGATCATTACTTAATACTACTCGCTCAACCTCATACCCTTTTGCTGATAAAATTTTATCCTTAAATTTATCAAAAGCTTGTTGGTGCCTTTGTAGATGAGTAGGACCATCAAATTCAATGATTTTGTTTTTTCCATCAGCATATTTCAATAATAAATCTACAAAGAATCCACCTACAAACGCCTCTAATGCATACGTTACTCCTTGGCCTTTGAGGTAAGGATGTATTTTTCTATAGTTCAAATTGGACTGGGGTCGACATTCCACAATCAGCTCATCAATATCGTAGTTCTTATCTTCGTTAAGCAAAGACAATGCCATAATCACTTGAGTTTTTTGCCTAATATCATCCCCCTCCTTTTTTACCAAACTGACAGCATGATTGATAAAATCACTCGGTATGGCAACTGGGGAAAGCGGATTAACAGTACTAATAATGGCAACCGCCCATAAACCATTAACAATCCCTTGGGTATTAGTATGCTGGTGTTCGGCATGCAATAGGGCGAGCAAGTCATTGACATGCAACGCATTGGCTTGAGTTATTTGCCCAGCTTCGATCAATTTGGCGACAGCCATAACCCATTGGCAATATTTTGTGAGTTGGCCTGTCCGCGTACAGCATGCAATTGTGAGAATAAATCATTGACATAATTAGCATTAACTTCAACCATTTGCCCTGATTCAACCAATTTAGCTATCGCCCATAAGCCATTAGCAATTCCTTGAGGATTGGCCTGCAGACGCTCAGCATGCAATTGGCCAAAGAGCCCATTAACATGAGCAATATTGACTTGAGACATTTGTCCGGCTTCAACTAATTTGGCGATTGCCCATAAGCCATTGGTAATATTTCGCGAACTGGCTTGCCTACATTCAGCATGTAGTTGCTCAAGAAGCCCATTGACTTCAAATGCATTAACCTGGGTTATTTGTCCAGCTTCAACTAATTTGGCAATTGCCCATAAACCATTAGCAATTCCTTGGGGATTGGCGTGCTGACACTTGGCATGTAATTGGACAAGAAGCCCATGAACATGAGTAGCATTGACTTGGGTCACTTGTCCGGCTTCGACTAATTTGGCGATTGTCCATAAACCATTGGCAATTCCTTGAGGCGTAGCACGCAGGCGATCGGCATATAATTTGGTAAGAAGTCCATTGACGTCAACCATATTAACTTGAGTCATTTTTCCGGCTTCAACTAATTTGGCGACTGACCATAAACAATTTGCAGTAATTTGCGAACTGACTTGCCTATGTTCGGCCTGCAATTGAGCGAGTAGGTTATTGATTTGATCAGCATTGACATGGGTAAGTTGCCCAGATTCAACCAATTTGGCGACTGCCCATAAACCATTGGCAATATCTTGAGAATTGAGATGCTTATGTTGAGCATGCAATTGGGCGAACAAGTCTTTGACGTGAGCCTCATTGACTTGAGTTATTTTTGCGGCTTCAGCCAATTTGGCTACCGCCCATAAGCCATTAGCAATATTTTGTGAATTGGCCTGTCCGCGCACAACACACAATTGTGAGAACAAATCATTGAGATGCGCCTCATTAACTTGGGTTATTTTTCCAGCTTCAACCAATTTAGCTACCGCCCATAAGCTATTAGCAATTTGTTGAGCATTAGCATGTCTAAGTTCAGCATGAAAGCGAGTGATAAGAGGCCCTATATTGGGATCATCCGAAGGAATGTGTCGTAAGTCAGATGTCAACATAATAGTCAGGCGATGAAGTGATGTGGCACAATCTTTGGCAGTAAACGTGTTGCTATGTTTAGAAACTAGAGGAAAAATTTTAGAAAATAATTCCACTTTATATTCCAGCCACTCTTGTTGAGTATAGCCGTCACGATCTTGGCTTGTATCCACCTTGGCAAGCTGCATCAGTAGATATTGTATAACATTCCCTGGATATTGGCTGTTTTTGTCATAAGAAAAAGGAGGTAACCGGTATAAAGAAGAAACATTTACTTGATCCAAATTGTATATCGCTCTTAATAGCATTTATTAAGTCCTATAAGCAAAAAAGCATTATAAATCCCAATTTGATTTTTTTTGAATAAATTTTTAAGAGATCTTATCTGAGAAATACTCTATGTTTACGCACTACAAAAAGACACTATTGCACTTGTTATGTGAACATGAAAAAATAGCCTCTCCGGACGAGATGCGCCGTACCCGGTTAAGACAAGACGACGCCTTTAATCATTTAATAAAAAGGGGTTGTTATGTTTTTACCTTGGCTTTATTTATTTGTTGCTGGGTTTTTAGAAGTTTGTTGGGCTGTAGGCTTAAAATATACCGACGGTTTTTCGAAATGGATGCCAAGCCTATTTACTGGTACCGCACTTCTTATTAGCATGCTTTTATTAGCTAAAGCCGCCCAATCATTGCCCATTGGGACTGCCTATGCTGTATGGGTAGGAATTGGGGCGTTGGGCACAGCAATTATGGGAATATTACTATTTCAAGAACCAATATCTCTTTTCCGCTTGATATTTCTTATCTTACTTTTTCTGTCTATCTTTGGTTTAAAATATACTGCTTAATTGGCTCCT
The DNA here is from genome assembly GCF_000770585.1 of Legionella norrlandica. Classification (GTDB taxonomy): domain Bacteria; phylum Pseudomonadota; class Gammaproteobacteria; order Legionellales; family Legionellaceae; genus Legionella; species Legionella norrlandica. The sequence goes on from NZ_JNCF01000090.1 coordinate 3,869, forward strand.
ATAGTTATTTTGTATCGTTCCAGTATTCCATAACTTGTTGTATGATGGGCCCTTTAAGAATAACTCCCAAGCACCCATTAACAATGAAAATAAGCCGATTGAAGACTTTTTGGATAATTAGCCGTTTATTTTATTACACAGGCGTTGCTTGCACTCGCGCCATACTGAAATACCTTATCAGTACACCTACAAGACCTTGGGTTGACAAAACCATTCATCATTGGGTCGACCAACTACTCAATGCGGTTAAAGTACAATATAAAGTAGTCAATCCCTATGATGTCCAACCACAATCAGGAAAAGCAACGATCCTTATGTGTAATCACTCCAGTGCCTACGATATTCCTTTGGGATTTAAAGCTTTCCCAAACCACTCAATTCGTATGCTGGCAAAGAAAGAATTATCAAAAATTCCAATTTTAGGAAAAGGAATGGCTGCTGCAGAATTCCCTTTTATTGATAGAAAGAACCGGTTTCAAGCCATAAAAGATCTTGAGTTTGCTCAACAATTAATGGAAAGCGGCATTATTCTATGGGTCGCACCGGAAGGAACTCGCTCAAAGAATGGAAAACTAGCTCCATTTAAAAAAGGTGCATTTATCACTGCTATACAAGCAAAAGCTACAATAATCCCCATCGGAATTAGAGGAGCTTTTGACATACTCCCTGCACGTACATTTAATATCCATTTAAATCAAAAAGCAGAAATACATATTGGCAAACCTATCGATGCATCGCAATATACGGTTGAAAATAAAGAAGAGTTAATTGAAAGAACATATCTCTCAATAAAAGAGTTGGTAGGGCAAGGATAAAGCTCTAATAGTCTACTCCATAACCATGTGCCCGACTAACGATCGATGCCGCTAAACCAATATTTCTCGGATCGGATGCAGCTGTTAATATATTATTTTCCTTATCCCAAGTAATCGCCTGCATATCACCATAATATTGTTTTAAGGGTATTAAATGATGCCCCATAGCCTCCAATCTCTTTTGAATTAGAGCGGGGAAAGTATCAGGTTCAAATTGCAAAATATCTGGTAAGTATTGATGGTGAAATCGCATCGCAGAAACCATACTGATGGCGCCATATCCATCATGAAATAATAGTGTTGCAAGTAAAACCATAGTTGGAATTCGACTACCCCCAGGTGTTCCTAAAATAGCTATTCTCCCAGGCATTTCCAGAAAAGTAGGTGTCATGCTTGACAAAGGGCGTTTGCGTGGAGCTATTTCATTCGGCTCACTTCCTACCAAACCAAAAACATTTTGCTCACCAACCTTAGTAGAAAAATCATCCATCTCATCATTTAATAATACCCCGGTCCCTTTCGCTACCACACTTGAACCAAAAATGTAATTAATTGTCATTGTCGCGGCGACTCGGTTGCCTTCTGCGTCAATAATGGAAATATGAGAAGTATTTGAATTTTTTCCAGTGTAAGGCGAGCCCTTTAAAACCTGACTATCAATAGCCTTATCCGATGAAATTAATTGGCTTAATTGCTTTGCATTATCTGCAGAAACTAATTTATCAAGAGGTATCTTAATAAAGTCTGGATCTCCCAAAAATTGATCTCTTTGCCAATAAGCTAGTTTCATTGACTCCACAACATAATGTATCCATTGTACTTTTGAATAGGTAGACAATGGGAATTGAGATAGGACGTTCAACATGGTCACCAGTGCCACACCACCAGCAGAGGGCAGCGGCGCTGTAATAATTAGCATATTATGATAAGCACTGATTAGAGGTTCCCTTACCTTTATTTTGTATTGAGCCAAATCATCAAGGGTCCAAATACCTCCGCTGCGTTGACGCCTTTGACCAAGAGAGAGGCAGTTTCTCCTTTATAGAATCCCTCTCTACCATATTTCGCTATCAAAGTGAGCGTCTTTGCTAAATCTTTTTGAACAAGCCTGTCTCCAATTTCAAAAGGCTGTCCTTTCTTTAAAAAGATAGCCGCTGTATCAGGGTATTTTTTTAAATTCTCTAGTCTATCGCTCAAAGTAGAAAAATCTCTAAATTGCACATCCACAAGAAAACCTTCATTTGCTAATTTAATAGCTGGAGCTAATGTTTTACTCAAAGGCAGACGACCATATTTTTTGGCGATATAAACCATAGCTGCTGGCTGACCTGGGATAGCAGCCGATAAACCACCATTTAAAGACAAACCGGGGATCACACGTCCATCTGGTGCCAAATACATGTTCTTACTTGCTGCTAGTGGAGCGACCTCTCTACCATCTATGAATACATTTAAGTGTTTTTTTTCTTGATGTAGAAGCCAAAATCCACCACCACCTAGTCCAGAATGATAAGGTTCCACCACAGCCAAAGTAGCTGCCACTGCAACTGCAGCATCAAAAGCATTCCCTCCTGCTGCTAAAATCTCCAATCCAGCATTGGTCGCTAAGGGGTGAGCACTGGCTACAGCGTAGCCTGGAGGATGTGCAGGAAGAGTTTCGGCATTAACCTGATAAGTACTACAAATTAATAAAAATAAACCAATGAGCCAGTTATAATTGCGATTCATTTTGTCTCGTTTTTAGTTCTCTAACTACACCCGGAGGAACAAATTGGGAAACATCACCATTTAAAGCAGCAATTTCACGAACTAAGGTAGATGAAATATACATTAAGTGCTCTGCGGGCGTTAAGAATAAGGTTTCCACTTTTTTAGACAGCTTCCTATTCATTCCAGCAAGCTGGAATTCATATTCGAAATCAGAGACTGCTCTCAATCCCCGCAAAATAATGCCGGCATTTTGTTCCAGAACAAAATCAATTAACAAATTATCAAAACCGACAACTTTCACCCCAGGCAAATGTCCAACTGACTCTTCCAATAAGTTAATTCTTGTCTCCCAAGATAAATAAGGGCGTTTAGCCTTATTACTGGCAACTGCTACTATCAGTTCAGGAAAGATAGTGCTGGCTCGTGTAATAATATCAACATGTCCATTAGTTACTGGGTCGAATGTTCCTGGATATATTGCTTTTTGTTTCATATTATTAATTACTGATTGCATATGGGAGCAGTCTAGCGTATTGTAAATTGAAAAACTATAAAAAAATGGAATTGAGGTGAGCAATGAATGCGATAAAACGTTTAATGATTCTATCAATTTGCTTTTTAACTGCTTGTGCTCCGCCACGACCTTCAGAAGAACCACCTACAAATCGTGAGATTCCTCTCGAGGAAAGAAAAGCGGAAACAGCTACCGTTTCATCATGGGAAATAAAAGGCGCTATGGCTGCCAAAACAAAAGCCAAAAGCTGGACTGCCACTATGAACTGGGTACAGCACGGTGCCAGTTCTTACCAAATTCGATTAATGGGACCCTTAGGTAGCGGTTCAGTTCTGATTGCCAAAAAAGGTGGCACAATTACTTTCCAGGATGGCCCTAAAACGACAACCTCAAATAATGCCGATGAATTGTTGCTAAAACAAACTGGCATCAGACTTCCTGTAAATAACTTATATTATTGGGTAAGAGGACTGCCAGCACCTGGAGGAATTCAATCAGAGAAGCATGATCAATATAACCATCTAGTGCAATTAAAGCAAAGTGGATACACTATTGATTTTACTAAATATACCTCAGTAAAAGGGATAGATTTACCAAGTATGATTCGCCTTGAAGGAAATGGAGTGATGGTGAAAGTAGTTATTAAGAATTGGATTGTATAAATAAATTCCTTAAAACTAATTTCTTACAAATTATTTGCTTTATAAAGTTGACATCGCCAAAAAAGCACTGCAAAATACGCAGCACATTGCAGGGATGAATACTATTAATATAAAGCTCAAGGATGATTTAAGAATCTACAAATTATAGGGGTGTCGCCAAGCGGTAAGGCACAGGGTTTTGATCCCTGCATACCTAGGTTCGAATCCTAGCACCCCTGCCATTTTCTTGTTGATTCAACCTAGAATATGAAGTTGAATCTAGGTACAAGTAAACAGACGGCAGAAGATACCTGGAAGGATGCGTTTTTCGTATCGCTCAAATAATAATAATATCTTTTTGGCTGTCTTCTGCTATGTGTTTAAGTTAAGTGATTAACCTAAATCTAAGGCTTTTTACACATGTCCACAATGATGATATTTACCGGGAATGCTAACCCTGAATTGGCACTAAAAATTTCTTCTCATTTGCAAATACCTATAGGTAAAGCTACAGTTGGAACCTTCAGCGATGGTGAAACTATGGTTGAAATTTTAGAAAACGTCCGAGGTAAAGATGTTTTTGTTCTTCAATCAACTTGTGCACCAGCAAATAATAACTTAATGGAATTGCTTATTATGGCTGATGCCCTAAGAAGATCTTCTGCTGGCCGCATTACTGCTGTCGTTCCTTATTTTGGCTATGCACGTCAGGATAGACGCGTGCGATCTGCCCGTGTTCCTATTACAGCTAAAGTTGTCGCTGATATGATGGCTTCCGTAGGGATTTGTCGTGTTCTCACTGTTGATTTACATGCTGATCAAATACAAGGCTTTTTTTATATGCCAGTTGATAACGTTTATTCAACTCCTGTATTATTAGAGGATATTACAAAGCAAAATCTAGATAATATAATGATAGTTTCACCGGATGTAGGTGGCGTTGTACGTGCTAGAGCAGTTGCAAAAAGACTTAATGATGCTGAATTATCAATCATTGATAAACGTCGTAGTGGGCCAAATAAATCTGAAGTAATGCACATTATAGGTGATCCAGCCAATAAAAACTGTATTATTGTAGATGATATAGTAGATACTGCCGGAACCCTATGCACCGCTGCCCATGAGCTAAAGAAAAGTGGAGCAAAAAGTGTCAGGGCCTATATTACACATCCTGTATTGTCGGGACCTGCAGTCAACAATATTAAACATTCTGGTCTAGATGAAGTAGTCATAACTGACACCATTCCATTGTCAAAAGACGCGCAAAATTGTGAAAAAATCCGGGTGGTTAGTCTTGCAGATATGTTGGCTCAGGCTATTAAGCGAGTCAATGTTGAAGAATCAGTAAGTTCAATGTTTGCAGAATAAAATTACTAAAAATAACCGCTCAAGGTACATAATATTGATCTTTGGGCGGAAAGCCAGATAAAAATATAGATATGAAAAA
>NZ_JNCF01000029.1 GCF_000770585.1 Legionella norrlandica
GGTTTCTTGCCAGGATGGTTAAAGTAAACGATAGTGTTATATCGAGCTCTTTTATAGCGACGCTTTGTTCAATGACCCAATAACTTATACCCGAAAAAATTCCTGTTGAACTGATTTGAGCGTCACCTTGTAAAACGGGATGGAGATCGAGTTGGTTCTCTTTTATGGTTTTCATATACCCACCAAGAAATTGTGTTATTCCCTGCCAGGCATTGTAGGAATAATGCTTGCTAATATTAGCGAAGTCGTCTGGTTTTGTATTATAGTCTACAGATAACGTATTTATTAATGTTTGTTGGGCCCATTGAATTACTCTGGGATTTTCATCAGCATGCAGAATAGGTGAGAAGTGTAGCATTATAAGAATAAGAATCGCATTTTTTATCAGAAATTTCATGATTAAAATCCTTATTTCTCATCAAACTGAGCAATTTGTTTTATTATTATAGCAGAGATATACTCTTTTATTTGTTAACTCCAATGAATGAACTTTATGCATACTATCAGTATTCGTGGTGCGAGAACTCATAACCTTAAAAATTTGGATTTGGATCTTCCCCGTGACAAATTAATAGTGATAACAGGATTATCTGGGTCAGGCAAATCATCTCTGGCTTTTGATACCCTTTATGCAGAGGGACAGCGACGTTATGTAGAATCTTTATCTGCTTATGCACGACAATTTTTATCCATGATGGAAAAGCCTGATGTTGATTCGATAGATGGTTTATCGCCTGCCATTTCTATAGAGCAAAAAGCTACTTCACATAATCCTCGTTCTACTGTAGGAACTATCACTGAAATTTATGATTATTTACGCTTATTATATGCCCGCGTGGGGGAACCCCGTTGTCCTGCCCACAATATCACATTACACGCACAGACTATTAGCCAAATGGTTGATCAAGTGTTGGCTTTGCCGGACGACAGCAAGGTCATGATCTTGGCCCCTGTTGTTCGTGAACGAAAGGGGGAGCATGTTCAACTCTTGCAGCAATTACAAGCCCAAGGTTATGTGCGAGCTCGTATTGACGGAGAACTGTGTGAATTGGATTCCCCCCCTAAATTAGGCTACGCACCAAGCATACTATAGAGATAGTGGTTGACCGGTTCAAAGTCCGCCCCGATTTAGCACAACGTTTAAGTGAGTCTTTTGAAAATGCACTTAATTTGGCAGACGGGATTGTGATCGTTGCTCCTATGGAGGATGGTTTTAAGGAAATCCTCTTCTCTTCCAAATTTGCTTGCCCTGAATGTGGCTACAGTTTGAGTGAATTGGAACCAAGATTGTTTTCATTTAATAATCCCGTAGGGGCTTGCTCTTCTTGTGATGGGTTGGGAGTAGATCAATTTTTTGATCCTGAACGAGTAGTTCATGATGCTACAGCGAGTCTGGCAGAAGGAGCTATTAGAGGGTGGGATAAAAAAACGACTTATTATTACAGTATGCTTGAATCACTAGCCCAGCATTACGGTTTTGACACCAACACCCCATTTTGCGACTTAGATGAAGAAATAAGACAGGTGGTTTTATACGGTAGCGGTCGAGAAATAATAGACTTTAATTATCATAGGCCCAATGGGGGATATATGGTGAGGCGACATAGTTTTGAAGGAATCATTCCCAATATGCAACGTCGCTATCGTGAATCTGATTCTGGTATGGTAAGAGAAGAACTTGCCAAATATTTATCTTCGCGTCCGTGTCAATCTTGCAAGGGAGCAAGACTGCGTGAAGAAGCGTGCCATGTATTTATCGATGATAAAAATTTGCCAGAAATTACCAGTTATTCTATTGAGCAGGCGTATCAATTTTTTAAAAGGCTGAAGTTGTCTGGATACAAGGGTGAAATTGCGGCAAAAATAAATAAAGAAATTGTGGAGCGCTTAGGCTTTCTTGTGAACGTAGGCTTGGATTATTTATCCTTGGCTCGCAGTGCAGAAACTTTATCCGGAGGCGAGGCTCAGCGTATTCGTTTGGCCAGTCAAATTGGTTCCGGGCTTGTAGGGGTGATGTATATTTTAGATGAGCCTTCTATCGGTCTGCATCAACGCGACAATGATCGCTTATTAAATACGTTGCGGCATTTACGCAATCAAGGGAATACCGTGATAGTAGTGGAACATGATGAGGATGCTATTCGAAGTGCTGATTTTGTTCTCGACATAGGTCCTGGTGCAGGAGTGCATGGTGGGCAAGTAGTTGCTAGTGGTTCTCCTCAGGATGTAATGAATAATCCGATCTCGTTAACCGGCCGGTATTTGTCAGGCAAAGAAGCGATAGAAATTCCAAAATCTCGAACCACCGTTAATCATGAGCGTATGATTCACTTAAAAGGAGTGATTTGCAATAATTTGCAAGGTGTTGATGTGAGTATTCCTCTCGGTTTATTCACCTGCATTACGGGGGTTTCTGGCTCAGGTAAATCCAGCTTAATTAATGATACGCTGTATCCTATCGCTGCCAATATATTAAACAGGGCAAGCTTAATGACTCCTGGCGAGGTTAAGGAAATTTCTGGCTTACATCTTTGTGACAAAGTAATTGATATTGATCAAAGCCCCATTGGTCGTACACCCCGTTCTAATCCGGCAACTTATACTGGTTTATTTACTCATATAAGAGAGCTGTTTTCCGGCACTCCGGAATCTCGAGCACGAGGATATCAACCAGGACGCTTTAGTTTCAATGTGAAAGGAGGACGTTGCGAAGCTTGCCAAGGCGATGGTCTTATTAAAGTAGAAATGCATTTTTTACCCGATATCTATGTTTCTTGTGATGTTTGTCAGGGTAAGCGATACAACCGGGAAACTTTAGAAATCCAATATAAAGGCAAGAATATTCATGAAGTTCTGGATATGACCGTGGAGGATGCATGCACTTTTTTCACAGCTATTCCTGCTATTGCTAGGAAATGCCAAACCCTGGTAGATGTTGGTTTGTCTTATATAAAGTTAGGGCAAAGTGCAACGACTCTTTCAGGTGGAGAGGCACAGAGAATCAAGTTAGCTAGAGAGTTATCAAAAAGAGATACAGGAAATACTTTATACATTCTAGATGAGCCAACAACGGGATTGCATTTCCATGATACTAAGCAATTATTAGCCGTATTAAATCGCTTACGTGCGCAAGGGAATACTATCGTAATTATCGAGCATAATCTCGATGTAATCAAAACTGCAGACTGGATAATTGACCTTGGGCCTGAAGGAGGAAGTAAAGGAGGGAAAGTTATTGCTACTGGAACTCCTGAAATGGTTGCTCAAAGCCCGAATTCATTTACTGGACAGTTCTTAAAACAAATATTATTCCCTATAGCCTGTATTAGCGAAGTGTAATACAAGAATCATATTATTTGGTATGTTGCATATGGCCTGTTATTTTTTGGAATTTCAGGCTATAAATTAAGTTAGGAACTTTCAATAAGGTAAGAAGATGAAAACATTTCTAATAGCAATTTTAATTATTATTGCACTTGCGTTTATTTGGGTTATTAGCATTTATAATACTTTAATTGGCTTAATAGAGGCAATTAACAACAATAAAAAGCAAATTGACATTCAATTGGATAGACGATTTAAAGTTTTTGAATCACTGATTGAAGCTGTTAAGAAATATATGGATTATGAAAAAACCACGTTAAAAGATGTTGTGGCGTTACGTAATCAGGCACAGACAGCTAAAGCGGCGGGAGATGAAGAAGGCCGAATTGCTGCAGAAAACGAAATTTCCAAAATTGCGTCCAATATAAATTTGGTTTTTGAGCAATATCCTGATTTGAAAGCTAGTCAAAATGTCATGCAGTTGCAAGAGGAAATTGTTAATACAGAAAATAAATTGGCTTATGCGAAACAAGCATATAATGATGGGATAGAACGTTATAATGCAAAGAAAAAATCATTTTTTGAATCCATAGTCGTTGCCATTTTTTCTTCTTCTTTAGACAAAGAATTTATTTATTGGGGACTTCCTGAAGAGCAAATTCAAGCAAAAGAAGATTATACAGTCAAATTCTGAGTATAAAAAATTATGGGAATTGCAGATTATCATGCCACGGCAGGAGATTGGCGTTCACAATTAAAGAGAAATGAAAAAAAGACACGCGGTGTAATCGCTGTCTTTTTTTTAATATATCTTATTGTGGGGTTAATTGTAGATGCTTTTGTTTTGCAAAGTATGTATCCTCAAGTCCCTTTAGAGAAAGTTATCTATGCTCTGATTACGTTTAAAGTTGTTCCATATGCGACGTTACTGATGGTTGCTTTTGCAGGCATTTCCTTGTGGGTTACCTATGCTCTTTATGACCGTATCATGTTATTGGGTACGGAGTATCATGAAATAACCCCACAAACAGCTCGTACATTACAAGAAAAGCAGTTATATAATGTTGTGGAAGAGATGAAAGTAGCCTCAGGTCTACAATATATGCCTAAGGTTTATATTATAGAAGCCAGTTACATGAATGCATTTGCCAGTGGCTATAGTGAAAAATCAGCGATGGTTGCCATTACTCGGGGCTTAATGGAAAAACTGGATAGGGCAGAAATGCAGGCAGTGATGGCGCACGAATTAAGCCATATCAGACATCATGATATCAAATTGACCCTAATGGTCGCTATCCTTAGTAATATTTTACTCATTGTAATTGATATTCTCTTTTATTCGGTAGTTTATAAAAGAGATAGGAAGGAGGATAACCGATTATTAATGGTTATTATTATTTTAAGATATGTTTTGCCTATTATTACTGTTTTGTTAGCCCTTTTTTTGAGCCGTACTCGAGAGTATATGGCAGATGCCGGTTGTGTTGAGTTAATGAGAGATAATGAGCCTATGGCAAGAGCTTTGCTTAAAATTAGCCAGGATCATATACAAAATGCGGAACAATATGCAAAAGCCTATGGAGAGACGCCTCATGAACAAGTAAGGCAAGCATCCTATCTTTTCGACCCTTCGCATATTGATCCTGTAAAATCCTTGAGCAACGCTTTTGCAACTCATCCTACAATAGAGCAACGATTAGATGCGTTAGGTTTTAGGCGCAAATAGGGTTATTCACGTAACCCTACTCCTTTTTTTAGAAGGATCATATTAACTACGGTTAAGACTACCAGCATAGAGCAAATAATAATCATAGCCAAAGTAATATTAACTTCTTCTTGATCGATCATGGTGTGTCTTAAGGCATTAACCATGTATAGGATGGGATTAAAAAGAGATATTTTTTGCCAGAAAGAGGGTAGCATATTAATACTATAAAATACTCCGCCCAAATAAGTGAGTGGCGTTAGAATAAAAGTGGGGATCAGCATTACATCATCGAAGTTGCGTGCTAACATGGCATTAGTAAAACCTGCTAAAGAAAATATTGCTGAGACAAGTAAGACAACCAATAAAGTCATAGGCAAATGATCTAGTTCAACAGCAAGAAAAAAAGCAGAAATAATAAAAACTAAGATAGCTACAATTAGACCTCTAAGCACACCACCTAAGACATAACCTAATAACAGTAGCCATTGTACATAGGGCTAATAAGCATTTCTTCTATGTTTTTTTGGAAGCGTACGCTAAACAACGAATTAGATACGTTTCCATAAGAATTGATAATTACAGACATCATAATTAAGCCAGGTGCTATAAATTGGGAGTAGTTAACACCCTGTATATTTCCAATGCGTGGGCCGATTAAGCTGCCGAAAATTAGGAAATAAAGTGTTGTCGTGATTACAGGAGGTAGAAATACCTGACTTGAGATGCGGAACATGCGTACCAGTTCACGTCTTACTAATGTATATAGGGCAATGAATTGATATTTAAATGCCATTTTTTATTAAATCCATAAAAAGTTCTTCTAATCGGTTCGTTTTATTGCGCATACTGTGTATTTTTATACCCTGTTTTGTTAGGACAGCAAATACTTCATTTAAAGTTAAATAATTATCAATACGCAGCTCAAAAGTTGTTGCATCAATTAGAGTCATGCTAAAAGGCTGCAGATTCGGTAAATGCTCAATAGGGTTTACTGTGTTAAAAATAAAAGTTTGATGCCGTAAACTTTGTAATAATGCTTTCATGGAGGTGTTTTTGATAATCTGGCCTTTATCAATGATCGCGATATTTTTACATAGTTGTTCGGCTTCTTCTAAATAGTGGGTAGTAAGAATTATGGTTGTTCCTTCAATATTAGTTCTTGTTAAAAAATCCCACATACTTCGCCTGATCTCTATGTCCACTCCTGCAGTAGGTTCGTCTAAAATGAGCACTTTGGGCTTATGAACTAGTGCCCTTGCAATCATAAGCCTACGCTTCATTCCACCGGATAAATGCCGTACTATTGAATGCCGTTTGTTCCAAAGTCCCAGTTGATCTAATAAAGATTCTGCAATGGGGAACGCTTTTTTTCGCGAAATGCCATAATAACCTGCCTGATTCAGCAAAATTTGTTCGCAATTTTCAAAAATATTAAGATTAACTTCCTGAGGGACAAGGCCTAAACAGGATTTGGCTTTTTCAGGATCGGTATCCAGATCAAAACCACAAATTTTAATCTTTCCTGATGTTTTATTAACTAAAGTAGTGATTAAGCCAATAGTTGTTGATTTTCCAGCACCGTTGGCACCCAATAGAGCAAAAAAATCACCGGTATTTACTGTTAAATCAATGCCTTTTAAAGCCTCAACTCCATTAGCATAGGTTTTTGAAAGTTGTTTGATTTCTAAGGCTTGCATAGCGTATTTTTTAAATAAAAGAAATATTATACACGATATTTTTTTCCACAGCCTTGGATCCGATCCAAAATTTTGTTTCTATTTCCAATGTGTTAATTCTGGTGACGAAGGAGGCGTTGAATCTGGTGAGGAGTCTTCAAAAAATGAAGCCTGTTTCCCTGTAACGGCATGACGAATTTCCTCCATTTTAGCTAAGAGTGCTATGTATTCGGGTTTAAGAAGAGGGCTAACTAAAGGTTTTTTTTTTCTACAGTAGGTAAATTAGTGACATTTCTCGGTTTTTTTTCTCTTTCCTTGATTTTAGCATTTAACTCATTGAGAAAGTTTTCACCTGAAAAGAATCTTGAATTTTTTGTATTGGCAATTGGAGGTGTTGGTTTAGATTCAAATGGAGGAGGTGGTGGTGGGGAAATTTTTAAATGAGCTTCTTTGCTATCTTGGGAAGCTGAAACAGGAGAGATCTGTTCTTCTTCATTGGTGAGAGAAAGAGCCATTTTATCTTTCAGATGCAGATTTGGTGGTTGGTCAACCTCTATAGTTACACGAGCATGAGAGGATGAGTTTTTATTTAAATCGTCTATTTGGGGGCTGTAAATAGCTGGAGGGAAAGAATTGATATCAGTGTTATGGCTTGTTATTTGGCTTAGCGTGTTTAGTAACTCTGTTAGCGATGTTAATTGCTGTTGGGCCAAGTTAATCTGTGGATTCAGTGAGGTCAATATTTTTTCAGAATGAACTTGCTCTTTGAGGATCTGATTTTCTGAATTGATCCGTATATTTTCTTTTTTTGCTTCTTCAAGCTGTCTTTTTAAGGACTCAACTTCTGTGGAGTAGGCTTTTTGAGCTAAAAGAAATGATTGTTGGGTCATTGCTAAAGTTTCTTTAAGTTCTCTTATTATGCGCTCAGATGGGGTACCTTCCGGCCCAATTTCAATGCGCACATTAGTGCCGATAGGGGTAAAGCTGTTAGTTGCTACATTGTACTTGGTAATAAATGCAATCCAACAATCAAGCAAATAAGGGTTTGTTTTGGCTGACAATAATACAGTCGCATTAAGATGCTCTATGATGCTAATATCATGAAATGCCTCTGAATTGAATTTAACAATTTCTAAAAGTTGAGAAAAAGATTGGCTAATTACTGTATGGTTTTGCTCTTTAGCCCAATGATAAAAAGTAGGAGTTCCATTGCGTTTGTAATCGTCAACAAATTCAGTGAATAGCTTTAGAAATTCTTTACTGATAGGCATCTTAATAACTCCCACTCCTTGGAATCATAGGTTTCATTTAATATCAATCAAGCTTAAAGTTCAATAGCGGTATTAAAATTTCTATTCTGACTTTGGTATCCAGGATTGGCACTGAATAAAGTGAAAAACCTATTATTTCATTGAAAATGAGAACAATCCTTTGCATAACATTGTGTATGATGTTTTTATGACTTTATTTGAGGAATCGCATTATTCATTGGGAGAGATGCGCGCGTTTTCATCCATCCTGCGATACTAAAACGAGTTTGATAAGTGAGACTCACTTCATGTGGTAACTCACTATTGAAGCAGACTAATCGATTTCCAATGGGCGGTATATTTAGAAGGAGCTCATCTTTTAAATTGTAAAGTAGTAACTCACCTCCGAATTTTTTTTGCCAAGTTTTATTCAAATAATAAACACATGAAATTTTTCGAGTTTTGGTGTTTGTAAATTGATCAACATGTTTTTTATAAAAGGTGCCAGGCTGGTAAATCGCGAAATGAGTTTCAAATTCGGCTAAACCAAGATACACCATTTGATTCAACATATTGCCAAGGTTAATAAGCTTTTGTAAGTAAGCTTGGAGGGAAGGATAGGGTGAATCCTCATCTATCCAGTATATTTTATCAGTTCGAATAGTGTTATTTTGTTGTGACTGCTCATTTTGCCCAATTTTAGCACTTCTGAATAAATCCTTTTGATTTATTATTTGAGCAATATCACATAAAGAGTGGTAGTGATCTGCCTCCAAAAATGAATCAATTATATGGTATCCTTGGGTGCAGATGTCTTGGGCGATTAATTCATAATTAAGCAATTGTCCACCAGTAAATCAATTTGCCAAACGTCATTTTACGCTAATAATGAATTTTTGAAAATAATGACTAAGTCAGTAAGCATGCCTACGCATGAAAAAATACTTGCCTTCTACGTTCCACGGTTTATCCGCGGGATCTAACGATATTGCTCAGTTCTAGATCTCTCAGGAACAAGTCGCGGGACGTAAAAAATGGGAGCAGATTAAATTTATTAGACTCAATTTAAGCTTTCAGGAGTAGGCCCTGAGAATCAAATGATAAATGGTCAACACACTCTAATAAAAGGTTGAAATATGTTCTTTAGCTTTTTTGCCTTCAAGGACCTCTTGGCGATCCCTCCAATCAGGCATAAATTGAGTCATAAGTGCATAAAATCGTTTATTGTGGCTTGCCTCTAGAATATGTACCATTTCATGAACCAAGACATATTCTAGACATTCTACAGGTTTTTTAATCAAATTAAGATTGAGCCAAATTCTGTGAGCTCGCGTGTTGCATGAGCCCCAGCGAGTTTTCATTTTCTTAATCCCCAACTGAAAGACGTTCACGTTAATGATTGGCTCCCAATAAGCCATTAATCGGGAAATTTCTGCGTTCATTTCTTTTCTGTACCAAAGATCAACAATTCTTTGTTTTTGCTGAAAAGTTGAGTTGGGTTGGATATGGCAATGAATTAATTCATTATCAATGATAATTTGAGAGGGCCCATGATGTTCTTCAATAATTAAAAGACAGGTTTTGCCTTTGAATAAAATGGTTGAGCCTGTTTGTAGCGATTCTTCCTTGAAGCAAGATTGTATCCGGATTCGTTCTTGCTGCGCTCGGATCCATTCACTTTTTTCTTTAAGTTGTTGCCTTATCACGTGCTCGCTATACTTAAGTGGAATACTGACTTTAACTTGACCATCAGGAGGATAAATTCGTAAGTTAATATTTTTAACTGGTTTCTTTAAAATTTCTATGGAAATACCATCAATTTCTATATACATAGGGAAAAGGGTTTATTGGATTGTTTGGGATTATATAGAAGAACGGTTAGAATGTAGAGTAAATCGATATTACAATATATCCAACAATTTGTTTGTTGGTTTTTGAACATAGGATACGATTTGTTCGCTTCAACAATAGGTATATCAATGCAAATCAAGAAACTCATCTTTAAATTGGCCATTCATGAATAGGAGACCCCGATCTTTTCTTTGTAAATCTATATAGGTTCTTGTCAGTAGCTGAACCCAAAAGATCTTTGATTGACCCATTAGCAATCCAATTGAGTGAGGTTTATTGTTTATTCTTGTACTAGCGTTCTGCGCCTATACATGGGCTGTCAATGTACTCGCCATTAATATCCAAAACCATATTGACACTAGCGCGTTGATAGCGGGCTAGAATATCGTATTGGTGCTGTGTGATATAGCCATAAGAGCTGCCGCAATACACAAGTGAAGATGCACCTGGTTTGGGCTTGACTTGTACTGGAATATCACAGTCCCATCGAAATTTTGTTAAATCACAATTAGCGAATCCAATTCCAATAGGTAAAACAAATAGTAGTATACTCACAATCCAGTTGATTTTCATTGAATTCTCCACATGTTGTATATTTTTCTTTAAGTATAGAATAACAATGGATGGACTGATGTCATTGAGTATGAATAAATTTTCACAAGATTTTTAATATGGTTAATGCTATAAATTGAGGAATTAGGTTTTAGAAATGGATAACTATGCTTTCATCAACAAAGGAATATCTTCAAGCGTTGCGCGAAGGGAAATACCTTCTTTTTTTACATTGGCCGCAATTTATTGCAGAATTTTATGGCAAGAGCAATAAAAATCAAGAAGCTGATGAAATGGTAAATCTGATAATATATGAATGGTTAAATAATGATTTTTGTGAAGAAGATATAAAAAAATTTGTAATTTTGTACGCGGTTCATGAAATGGAAACTCGACCCATAAGAGAGCTTTTATCTTGTGCACTTATTACTATTTCTATAGCACTTTTCCCATGTATGGTGTATTTAACAAATAATCTACAAAAACACTATATCACTTCGAAAAAGTTGTCGAGTAAGGGCGTGCTAGAATTAATAGATAAGAATAATGCCTATATGGATAAACAAAGTTTTTATAATAACTTAGGGGTTGAACAAGATAAATTTTTTACCTGGGTTAGAGAAGCAAATGTTGCTGAGGTGCAAAAGGCGTTTGAACAAATTTATTCAATTACCTATCTTAGGCATCTAATTGATGATTATTGTACTTTACTAGAATCAACTAGTATTTCTCAGGATAAGTTGAAATCTTCTCGTCTGAGTTTAGTTAATCGCTTATCCAAATATATAAAAGATCAAACAGAATTAACTCAAGAGGTTACTGATGAAATTGCAATATATGTCAAAAGAATCTGGGAAATGAAACCAGCCGATTTTGAAGAAGAGTTTTTAGAAAAAATTTCACCGTTATCTTTAATGGACAGTGCGGTCAGGTTGCTAACAGGATTTAGTGCTAGGTTTTTTAATATTTTAAAGCCGCCTGTTTTGCCAGTTATTGCCACTTCAGATGCTGAGCAAAGCCCTAAAATTTAAAGCTTATTAATGTCTTGTCTTTCAAATAAAAGATTCGGGTGGTATTTTATTGTGGTGATTTTACTTCATGAGAGAGCAACAATTTTTTATAAGAAATAGCCACAGGATTTCCCATATATCCCCCCAGATCATTTTTCCCAACAACTCTATGGCAAGGGATGAATAAAGCTAATGGGTTTCGCTTACAAGCTTGGCCGATTGCTCTCGGACTACTTTGTAATTTGGATGCAAGCTCTCCATAAGTTATGGTTCTTCCTACAGGGATCACTAATAATGCATTCCAAACTTTTTGTTGAAAAATACTTCCCTGAGGTTTTAAAGGAAGTTGAAAACGGTGGTTAGGATCTTCGAAATAGGATTTTAATTCCTGAGCAATTAATTGTCCCAGTTTATTTTTAGCAATTTTCCCTGGTTTATTCGAAAAGGAAGCATTATAGATGAAATGCTCGTCATGAATTACTTCTAGATAGCCTACTGGAGTATTAAAAATAGACACTAGTTCTCTACCAATATGAAAGGTGTGATTTGCTGTTTACTCTTTTTCCATCTTTAAACGGTTTCCTGCCTCCAAAGAATTTCTCATAATCTATTGATTATCAGGAAATTTTCTTTGGTATAGCCAGCAGGGAAAGTTGATTTCATCGAACGGTGAGTGACACTCATAATGTTGGTCAAAAATGACCCAACTACATTCAACATTCCACTCAACGATGGTCTTTTACCTACTGTCTATTGACAAGGTCTTAGCATTTTGTCTTTCAACGAATTAATCGCCTTTTTTTCCTGCTAATTTTTCTTTAATACGGGCAGCACGACCAGCCAAGTTTCTTAAATAGTATAATTTAGCTCGACGGACATCACCGCGTCGTTTAACAGTAATACTGTCAACAATAGGGCTGTAAGTTTGGAAAACACGCTCTACACCAACGTTGTGAGAAATTTTACGGACTGTAAAAGCAGAGTTTAACCCGCGGTTGCGTTTGGCTATTACTACACCTTCAAAAGCTTGTAGGCGCTCTCGGCTACCTTCAATTACTTTAACTTGAACAAGAACAGTGTCACCTGGTTTGAAATCAGGAATTTCCTTGCCTTGCATTTGCTCGGCATTTATTTGATCAATAATATTAGTCATGGACTACTCCTCAAATTGGTTTATCCTCAACAGGAATCACCGTGTTCGCATTTAAACTCAGCAAGCAGCTGCTTGTCAGTTTCACTTAATTGTATTTTTTCAAGTAAATCCGGCCGTTTAAGCCAGGTTTTACCAAGGGACTGTTTTCTACGCCAGCGCTCTATTTCTTTATGGTTCCCACCTAATAAAACATCAGGTACTTTCAAGCCGTTTATAGTTGCTGGCCGGGTATAATGAGGACAGTCGAGTAATCCATTCATGAATGAATCCTGTTCGGCTGAGCCCAAGTGCCCGAGACTACCTGGTATTAAGCGAATTATTGCATCTATAAATACCATTGCGGCTAATTCACCGCCGCTTAAAACAAAATCCCCTAATGACCATTCCTCATCTACATGATGATTAATGATCCGCTCATCAATTCCTTCATATCGCCCTGCAATAAATAACAAGGATTGCTTGTTGGTAGCTATCTGCTTTAGATCATTTTGCTTAACTACCTTGCCTTGTGGGCTTAAATATATAACTTTGCAGTCTGCCTTCATTTGACTGCTCGCATGCCTTATTGCGGCATGCAAAGGCTCATACATCATGACCATTCCTGGTCCACCACCATAGGGCTTGTCATCGACTTGTTTATGAGGCCGCGATGACCAGTCTCTAGGATTCCAGTAATCAATTTTAACCAAGCCTTGTTCAATAGCCCTTCCGGTTACTCCATAATGGATGCTTTTCAACATTTCTGGTAACAGGCTGATCACTCCCAGATGTAATGTCACTTAAAAATCCACATCCCACTCAACAGTGATTACTTGTTTGCTCTCATTTATGTCGATGACAAATTGACCTGGTAAATAAGGAATTAAATGTCTTTTTGCACCTTGCACAATAAGTACATCATTCGAGCCCGTAGGCATAATCTCAACAACTTTTCCAAAGGATTCGCCTTTTTGGTTTATAACATTCATCCCTATCAGTTGATACCAGTAATATTCTCCTGGTGCCAAAGGAGCAAACTGTGATTCTTGCACGGCGATATCCGCATTAGTAAGCGATGCAACCGATTCACGCTCAGGGTAACCTTCAATTTGAGCAATAATAGTTTTATTGTGTGTTTCTATTGCTAATAATTTAATAGGTTGCCATTTATTATTTAAAAAGACGTGCCAGTCAGTATATCGCAAGATATTATTAATAGGATCTGTAAAAGAATGAACTGTTACAAAGCCTTTAATACCATGGGGTCGACCAAAACGGCCAATTACTATCCAGTTCGTCTTTTTATCCACTTGACTAAGCAGCTGACTCTGAGTTCTTATTGTATTCTTTTACCAATGATCTGACTCGATCAGATAATTTGGCGCCGACTTTTTGCCATTGGTTTATTTTATCCATATCAATGTGAAGCTTTACTTCTTGCCCACGTGCTACAGGGTTAAAATAACCAATACGCTCAATGTAGTTTCCGTCGCGACGTTTGCGGCTGTCAGTAACTACCATGTGATAAAAAGGACGCTTTTTAGCGCCTGCTCTTGATAAACGTATAACGACCATTATTTTCCTCTACTTTAGAGTGGTTACATAAAAATGCCGTGTATTGTACGAAAATTACTTCGGTATGTGAAGTAGTTCTTATGAATTATTTCAAATCATCTGGAAACATGCCTTTTAATCCAGCCATGCCCCCAATTCCACGCATCATTTTTTGCATTCCACCTGGTTTGGTAAATTTTTTCATCATTTTTTGCATCTGTTCATATTGCTTTAATAAGCGATTAACATCCTGAATTTGGGTTCCTGACCCTAAGGCTATCCGTTTTTTGCGGGAACCACAATAATTTTAGGGATACGACGTTCTTTAGGGGTCATGGAATTGATAATTGCAATAGTTTGTGCCAATGCTTTGTCATTAACTTGCTGCATTGCTTGTTTAGGTAATTGACTCATTCCTGGTAATTTGCTCATCATACCAGCAATGCCGCCCATACTATTCATTTGTAATAATTGTTGTTTGAAATCTTCTAAATCAAATCCTTTACCCTTCTTTAATTTTTTTGCCAGTTTTTCACTAGCTTGCTTATCCGCTTTACGCTCAACTTCTTCAATAAGAGTTAGGATATCCCCCATCCCCAGTATTCTTGATGCAATACGTTCAGGATGAAAAGGCTCTAAAGCTTCTATCTTTTCACCGCTACCTATGAATTTTATAGGTTTTCCGGTAATTTGTCGGACAGACAAAGCAGCACCGCCTCGAGCATCTCCGTCTGTTTTGGTTAGAATAACGCCAGTAAGCGGGAGTGCCTCATGAAATGCTTTGGCAGTATTGGCAGCATCTTGTCCTGTCATGCTGTCTACTACAAAAAGTGTTTCAATTGGATTGACTGTTTTATGCAACGATTTAATTTCAGACATCATCTCATCATCAATATGCAGGCGTCCTGCGGTATCGATAATAAGAATATCCATATATTGCTTTTTAGCGCTATCTAGTGCTTTTTGGGCAATTGTTAGGGGTTGGTCTTGAGGAGCTGAATCGAAGAAAATTACGCCAATTTGTTCAGCCAACACTTTGAGTTGATGTATTGCCGCTGGCCTGTATACGTCAACGCTGGCCAGCATTACTTTTTTATTTTCAGTTTCTTTTAAATAACGGGCTAATTTTGCAGTACTTGTTGTTTTACCAGAGCCTTGTAAACCAGCCATTAAAAAGACAGCAGGAGGCTGGGTTTTATAGTTAAGCTCAGCTCGTTCATCACCCATGACATGGATGAGTTCATCATGCACTATTTTAATAAAAGCTTGATCTGGATTTAAATTGGTTAAAACTTCCTGTCCAAGAGATTTTTGCTTAACTTGTTCGATGAAATCCTTGATAACAGGCAAAGCAACATCCGCTTCAATAAGCGAAAGCCTCACTTCGCGTAAGGCATGTTGGATATTATCTTCTGTTAGGCGACCTTGACCTCTCAAGTTTTTAAAAGTACGGGTCAAACGTTCAGTTAAGTTTTCAAACATATCTAATACCTAAAAAACAATTACTATAACACAGAGAGTTAACAGTATACCACTGACTAAAGTATATGGATGATTATCAGTAATATATTAAAAAATCGATTTAAACCTTTTCTCCAATGCGACCGCAATTATTATGAGAAGGTAATTCATCGTTTAAAACTACTCTACAACCTCAATGTGCCCTGGACAAATTACTTCTCTTCGCCTATCGACATATTTTATGGATTAATTTTATACTCAAGTGTAAGGGGATGTGACAGGATTAAAGAAAATGCTTTCTATTTTAATTATTATTACGGTAGTCTATGGCCTGGTTTTATATAAATTGTTACCTCAAGTTACCTCTGTAATAAAAGAGCATGAACCAAAAGAACTAACTCATAATGCCATTACAGACGTGTTAACTCAATTAGACCATCCTACGTTTGAAGGGGTGTGTTATGGTTTTACCATGAATTGGGCATTGGCAGTTGCTCAGAACAGTGAATCTCAATTTTATCAACAACTACATCTTTTACGAGCTCATCAGTCGGATTTGCCCGCTACCTTAAAGCAGATTCAGAAAAAAAGAGAAAAGGGATATTTGTTAACTTCAGACGAAGCAATTCTCGAAACCTTGCCTGTTCTGGGGAAACAAATTTGTATTGCCCAACAGCCGTTGCAGTATAAAGAAAAATACGGAGAATTAGTTTGGCAGCCCGATATTAATACTATTTTGAAGAAAATAAATCATGGCTCATCAATTGTGCAGCATGTTTTTTGTAAAACACATACTTTCTCAAGCCAGGAGGAGGCAACGGAATATTTTGAGTTATTAAAAAAGATAGGCATTAAGGAAGACATGGCGGTGATGATCAGTACCGCAGATCATGCTATGGGATTTAAACGAGCTGGAAACAAATGGCGATTTATTAATATCAATGATTTGTTTCAGCAAGATAAGGATAAGCCTTATTTTGAATTCACCTCTAAAAATCTAGTTAAGGAATTGTATCGTGCTTGTAAGGACAAATTGTTGGGAAATCGACTTACGGTGAATACTGATTTTATTTCCATTAATCCTGAAGAAAAATTATCAAGCTCTCTACAGGATGTTTTTCCTGAATTTCCTATAAAGAATAAAACAACTTATGGCGAGAGATTGGCTCTTTTTGCTATGGCTGCAACTCAGGGAGATATGAACACAGTGAAAAAATGTATTGACTCTGGATGGTCAATTTTTTCTCGAAATCGATTAAGCGATAACTCGCCTATACTTACGGCAATCTATTTAGGTAGAAAAGAAGTAGTTCGTGCCATGCTGAATGCTTCTCCACATAGAATTAATCAAAAGCGCAAAAGTGATTCTTCAACTTTGCTTCATATTGCTTGTCAGTATGGCGGAAGTGACATAGTAGAAGATTTGTTAAAGGTTAAGGGAATTAAAATTGATCCCAAAGATAAGGCGGGGAGAACGCCATTAATGCTTGCTTGCCAAAAATCTGAAATAACTAATGATCCCAAATTATTTAATTTACTCTTTTCAAAAGGGGCTTCCTTAACCATTAAAGACCATGAGGGCCTCACTCCTCTGGGTCATGCTAAGAAAAATAACCATGATCTTGCTATAAAAATGATTGAGAAACAACTGCGAAATGAAGCGTATGCGAGCCAACAGGCAAGAGCTCGACAATTTAAATATTCTGCGGCAAAAGGCACTTTATTTCATCCTGGATCAAGAGCCTTAAACTACAATTTACCTCAAACGACTATAAGTATGAAAAATGATGGGAGGAGGTAGTTATTTCTTAGGAAAATAAAACATATAACTCTTGCTATTAATTTGTAGACAGAATACTGGTTTTTCATGCCATATCATCATATGATGTTTTTTGCATCGGGACCGTACTGAGATAAATGATCTCGAATTGAGAGTTCTTTTATGGTTTAGTATGTTTAGGGGTATTTGGTTATTTTTTATTCGATTATTAAGGTTTCCTTAAGGTTATTTTTTTATAATAAGCTTTTGATTCCAAATAGTCCTCACTGAAGGAATACAATGAGTAATAAAAAACATTCTCTCACTATATTTAGCTTGACTATGATTACAGTTGGTTCTGTGGATAGTATTCGTAATTTGCCAGCTACTGCACTATTTGGGAGTCAATTGATTTTTTATTTTATTTTAGGAGCCTTGTTTTTTCTCATTCCAACCGCTCTAGTTTCAGCGGAATTAGCCTCTGGATGGGCTAAACAGGGAGGAGTCTATATTTGGGTTAAAGAAGCTTTTGGGAAAAAGTCGGGATTCCTGGCTATTTGGCTGCAATGGATAGAAAACGTGATTTGGTATCCTACGATTTTATCATTTGTTGCCGGTACAATAGGTTATTTAATTAATCCTTCCTTAACTACCAATCCCTATTTTCTTTGGGCAGTTATTGTCAGCTGTTTTTGGGGAGCTACCATTGTCAATCTGTATGGCATGAAATCCTCTGCCTTGTTTAGTAATATTTGTTCTTTGGCCGGATTATTATTACCAATGTCTTTAATTATAGGGTTGGGGTTTGTTTGGATAGTTCAAGGTAATCCCTTACAAATTAATTTCGACTTACCCAGCGTTGTTCCGCACTTGTCTGATAAAGGCATGTGGGTTTCTTTAACTGCGATTATATTGTCATTTTGTGGGATAGAAATTGCTACTGTTCATGCGAACGATGTCAAAAACCCTCAACATGCTTTCCCCAAAGCACTTACTTATTCTGTAGCCATTATTTTGAGTACATTAATTTTAGGATCATTGGCTATTGCGGTGGTATTACCACAAAAGGATATCAACTTAGTTGCTGGAATTATGCAGGCATTTTCCGCCTTTTTCTTAAAATATCATATGGATTGGATGATGCCAGTAGTTGCGATTATGCTGGTATTGGGTGGATTAGGGGGAGTGAGTAATTGGATCATTGCTCCAACGAAAGGATTATTAGTCGCTGCAGAAGAAGGTAATTTACCAGAGCTGTTTCAGAAGACCAATGGAAAAGGTGCTCCAGCTATGATGCTGTGTACTCAAGCAATCATAGTTACTGTCTTGTCGGCCTTATTTTTATTTATGCCAAGCGTTAATGGTTCGTATTGGTTATTGACTGCCTTGGCAGCTCAATTGTATATGTTGATGTATTTGATTATGCTTTTTGCAGCAATTAAATTGCGTTTAAGCCAGCCAGACCACCCCAGGCCTTTTAAAATACCTGGTGGAATGATAGGAATGTTATTTATTGCTGGCATAGGTATTATTGGGGTAGTTACCACCTTAATTGTAAGCTTTATCCCTCCCGAAGGGATTGACGTTGGCAGTGCGACACGGTATGAACTGACTTTAATTATTGGTTTGCTGTTGATGTGCGCCCCTCCATTTATCAGTAACTGGTTACAATCCAAGAAAGTTGATTTGGAGCCGGCTATTTAATTGACTCACCTAGGTTTTGAATACCCTAATTATGAGCTATATTGAGGAATTGTTAGCAAAGCTAATCACAAGACTACCAGAGCTGGAGTGGAAAATTAGTGGGTTAAGTTCCTCTCTTTCTATTCATAATTTGCCAAAAGGTTTATTTTCTTCAGGTATTGAATTAACCGGCTCTGCTTGTGTAAAAGAAATTAAAGATGATATTCAAGCTTTGCAAAAACACAAAGATGAGCTAAGCGCTTATTTTTTAGCTGAGCGCATCCAACAAAAAATTAATGTATTAGTAATCCTATGCCAAATAGATAAAAAAAATAATAAACCTGAAAAAAAGGCTTCTTTTGATTTGACTATGCTTAGTACAAGGCAGCAATGGATAAAAAGTCTGGAAGAGGATATTCATACTTTAGAATGCCAACATCAATCTATGACAAAAGCTTTTAAGCAAATGAAGTCTCACTCTCATCCTTCGACAATTTTGCATCTACAAGCTGAATTAGGAGAGGTTGAGAAAAGGCTAACTATCGCTAAAGAAACTTTAAATAGGGCGATATCATAATCTCAAGGACTATTTAGTTAACGCTAGTCCCAAATTAAAATCAAACTGATACTAAGCAATTAATGAAGCCTAGCCTGCTTTAATTTAGAATAAATCTTTTGCATAATAATTTTATGCAGTAAATTAGAATCACTTAAAAATTATAATTAAAACAGGAGTGTCTTAAATGTCAGATAAATTTTCGCATATTACAAAAGATATCAATACCCAGCTAGCCAAGTTTCGCAAAGAGATGCCTGATTTAATGGCCGGATTTTCTGCATTAGGACAAGCCGCAACCAAGGACGGAGCATTAGATAAAAAAACCAAAGAATTGATTGCGATGGCCTTAGCAGTTGCTAAACAATGCCCAGGATGCATTGGATTTCATTCACAGACTTTAGTTAAATTACAGGTATCTAGAGAAGAATTATTAGAAGCGTTGGGTATGGCGGTTTATATGGGAGGAGGGCCTTCACTAATGTATGCTGCGGAAGCCCTGGAAGCTTTTGAAGAGTTCAGTAAATAACTAATTAACGCCTAAAGAGCTTATTGAGGGGTTAATAGAGCAGCCACATGCTGTATTTGCTTCTCTTGAGGGCTTGGTTCGCAAGGATATTTTTTACTAAGCCCTAATAAAGCAACTTGAGATACTGTCATTTTATCTTTGTCACTTTGTTGGCTGGATATCTCTTTATAAGTTTGTTGAATGAGTTCATTCATTGTAAATGCATTCAGCTGTGCTCCTTGGGGTAGACAAAAAATAGGTTTGCCTTGGCTTTTTGCCGTCTCATTAGCTTGTATCAATGTTTCAGCAATGCTTTCACTGGTTATTGTTAGTACGTGACGTGCTGATCTTGCCCAGGCTTGTGCTTGAGGATCCGCCTTCATCTCCATTTGTGGAATATTGTTAGCTATATTCATATAGTTATTAATAGTATCGGCATATAAATATCCACTGACAAATGTTAAACCAATAAATAAAACGCGCATTTTAAATCCTCAAGATTCTTTATTATTGTTCAAATAAATAATAGCTACTAGGGTTGTCTGGACATTCGTGCGGTCCACATTCTAAAAATGTACTGATTCCATTGGCAAGAATCAAGACAATAAATAACCCAATGATTATTTTTATTCCCCAGTTCTGTACTTTGTATTCTGGCATAATGCCACGCTCAAGAATTAAAGCTATTGCTATCAACAAGATAATGACTGAAAAGATTATTACTGACCAAGTATAAAAATGTAGTCCCCAAAATAAATTTCCATAGCCTGGGTCACCTGGCATTAAATGGATGTAAACTTGCCGAATGGAAATAGATAGTCCTAAAATAGCAGCCAAAAGCATTAGTCCATAATGGGATGCTCTAATACCTAATTTTAAATTCATCATAAAACAAAGTCCCACAGCAACATAGCAAACCCGTTGCAAGATGCATATTGGGCAAGGTAGCGCATGAAATAGGAATTGATCTGCGAATGCGAAAATTAAAATGCTACAAATTATAACTAGCCCTGCTGTATTTCCTAAAAAATGAAGTTGTGCTTGTTTATTCATAAACTCACCAGGTGACTGTGATAATTAAAGACTATTAATACAAGCAAGAAGCTGATAAAAAATTGGAATATGATAGTTTTATTAGGTTTATATAGAATTTGTAAGCCAATAATGAAATAAAGCAAAAACAGCACTGTTATCATCATGATCACCGTCGTTTTTGTGGATTACATCAAAAGTATAGATTGTTTATTAAACAATTTAGAAATTTTAGGTCTGTATTCTATAATCACAACATACTGCGGTTTGTCCCTGGGGGATCCTCACTGTCTCAATTTTTTGAGAAACTTTCATGGAGTTGCCCGCGGTACCCAGAAATCTCTCGGTATAACTGGGCTCTGTCGACAAGCCTCAGAACGCCACACACTCTAAATCCCATGCGGTTGAATAAGTCCCAATTTGAATGCAATGAATAAAAAGATAAATAAGGACAATGAGATCCCAATCCGAATAGTTAAAGCCTTAACAGTACGTTTGGATTTATCTGAGTCTTTGACCAGATAAAAAAGTGCACTTGCTAAGGAAACAACAATAATAATCATGATAAAGATAATGAAGATTTTTGTGAACATTTGTTATACTCCCGATATTGCAAGTTTCATGGGCCTCTTGTGAAGCTTCTTAGACGAAGAGTAATTGTTTTGTTGGCGAGTTGCTCAAATTTCCTGTACTAATTCGTATATTGGATTTCTGCACTTCGCTCCTGATTGCACTTCTGCCTTCCAGTGTGTTTCAAAAGAGGTCTATTGGAATGTTATTAAATTAATAGTAGTTGATTAAAGATGCCTAGTTTAACCTGTTTTAATTTTCGTTTCACCTCAAACTGGCCAATGCTTGTTCTTACTGCATCCTTCATTTTCATGTTCATAAGTCTTGGATTGTGGCAGATCCAGAGAGCCGATGAAAAAACTAGAATGATAGCAGCTCAAGAAAAGTTAGCAAAACAAAAACCATTTCTTTGGGGTATTGAACAAAAACTGCCAGAACAATATCAAAGAATTAGTTTACAAGGAATTTATCTCCCTGACCTATTTTTTCTGGATAACCAGCATTATCAACATCAATTTGGTTATAATGTATTGTCTCCTCTGCTTCTTAGTGATGATTCTATTGTTATGGTAGATAGAGGTTGGGTTTCTGGTGACATGACACGGCGAACGCTTCCCAAAATTCAGACTCCCAATGGAAAAATTGAAATACTTGGTTCTGTTTATTTTCCAAGCCAGAAACAATGGGTACTAGGGCCACGCTTTGAAAAAAAAGGGAGCAAAATGACTGTTCTTGAGCTTGTTGATGAAGAAATACTGAAACAAATTTTGCAAAAAAAAGTCTATCCGTTTATTATTCGTCTCGACAAAAATGAGCACTTTGGTTTTGTACGCGAATGGAAGATAGTATCCATGGCTCCCGGACGGCATTTTGCTTATGCAGTACAATGGTTTGCCATGGCATTAGTGATTCTGTTTATATTTGTAGCGTTAAATTTAAAGAAAAAATGAAGAAGCAATACACTAAATATATTACTCTATTAATATTGGCAGCAATTTTTGCTGCACCAGGAATAATTGCTTATTTATTCTATCAACATCCTTCTTGGCTAGGTTCTTCTAAAGTGAATAAGGGGATTTTGTTGTCACCGCCAATAGCTATGAAGCCTTTCGATAACCATGTAAAATGGCGCATTATTTATTGGAGTCCCGAAGGCTGTGATAAAACTTGCCTGAAGCAGCTTAATCTGTTGGGTCGTATCCGTCTTGCTTTGGGACGAAAATTATACCAGGTGGATGAGTGGTTAATTCTAAGTAATAAAGATTCATCAGTCGCTGAAGAATTGAAGCCTATTTTAAAGGAACAGGACATCCATGTTGCTGCATTGCCATTAATTGAAATGGCAAAGTTAACCAATTTATCTTCAGACGCAAAAATTTTTGTAGCGAACCCAGATAATTACCTCATATTAAGTTATCAGCCAGGAGGTAATCCAGATAACATCTACAAAGATCTGAAACTTTTGCTCAACACAACTGAAATTAAGAGTGGATAAGTTAATGTCTAATCGTTCAATAAGAGTAGTGGCTTCTTTGGCTGTTTTTCTGGCTTTCGTTGTGATTATGTTAGGGGCTTATACTCGCTTAACAGATGCCGGATTAGGTTGTCCAGATTGGCCAGGCTGTTATGGTCGGATGGTTCTTCCCGGAGTAGATAAAGGCCTGCAGGAAGCTCAATCCAAGTATCCTAATCTTCCTATTGAGTCAACAAAGGCTTGGACGGAAATGGTTCATCGCTATGTAGCAGGGGGTTGGTCTTTTGATTTTTTTCATGGCGTTCAGAGTATTAATCAGTCGTCTTCAGAATAATACTTTACCTTGGCATCTCCCTACAGCATTGTTGCTTTTAGTGGTATTTCAAGCAGCACTGGGAATGTGGACTGTCACTTTAAAGTTGTTACCTGTCGTAGTAATGGGGCATTTATTAGGTGGTATGTTAATAGTGGCTTGTTTATGTCGGTTTCGCTTACAAATAAGCCATTTGCGTGGTCAGGATTTACCTGAATGGCGTCCCTGGTTGCGTTTGGGAATTTTTATCATTTTACTGCAAATCGCGTTAGGAGGGTGGGTAAGTGCTAACTACGCTGGTATTTCTTGTATAGGCTTCCCAATGTGTAACGGAGTCTGGTTCCCTGAATTGCATTTTGCCAAAGGATTTAATTTATTTTCTGCAGTAGGAGCCAATTATCAAGGTGGATTACTTGAGAATGAAGTTCGGGCTAGTATTCAATTTGCACATAGAGTCGGAGCCATGCTGACTGCAAGCTATGTGTTGATTCTTTCATTAACAATACTAATTCAAAGTCGGTCACATTATTTAAAAGTAACAGCTATTATTATGGCTCTGCTGGTATTGCTTCAATTCACTTTAGGAGTAATGAATGTGATTTATTTGTTACCGCTTAAGGTGGCAGTTGCCCATAACGGAATGGCAGCCCTGTTATTAGCAACTGCATTTAGTGCTTTGCATTTTACTAATGGGGGACCAAATCATCATGCCTACTGAATGTGCGACTCGTCTCTCTGTAGATTGGCGTGATTATATAGAGCTGTGCAAGCCACGAGTTGTGTTGCTCATGTTATTAACTGTAATAGTGGGAATGTACTTAGCATCTCCCGGTTGGATTAATTTAAAGTTAATAGCATGGACTTTACTTGGAATTGGTTTATGCGCTGGGAGTGCTGCTGCAATTAATCATTTAGTAGACAGACATGTCGATTCTGTTATGGACAGAACTAAAAAAAGGCCAGTAGCCTATGGAAGAGTCTCAGTAAAACAAGCATTATGGTTCGCTGTGACTATTGGGATATTGGGATTAAGTATTCTGATTGTATTTGTTAATCTATTAACAGCATTATTGACATTTGTAACATTGATTGGATATGCCGGTATTTATACAGGGTATTTAAAGCGTGCTACTTCGCAAAATATAGTCATTGGTGGTTTAGCTGGAGCTGCTCCTCCATTGCTAGGTTGGACTGCCATTACGAATCAGCTCGATCCAGCGGCGTTATTGTTAGTACTCATTATATTTACTTGGACCCCACCTCATTTTTGGGCGTTAGCAATTTATCGATATAAAGAATATCAGCACGCTGAAATTCCAATGTTACCTGTGACACATGGTATTCCGTTTACCAAATTAAATATTTATCTTTATACCGTTTTATTACTAGTCGTCAGTCTTCTCCCTTTTATTGTAGGCATGAGTGGCGGAATTTATTTGCTAGGTGCTTTAATCTTGGGTAGCCGATTTTTATTTTGGGTGCATAAATTATACCGTACTGACAAACCGGTGGTTGCTATGCAAACATTCAGGTTTTCTATTGTCTACTTGATGTTACTGTTTGTCTTTTTATTAATAGA
The DNA here is from genome assembly GCF_000770585.1 of Legionella norrlandica. Lineage (GTDB taxonomy): Bacteria > Pseudomonadota > Gammaproteobacteria > Legionellales > Legionellaceae > Legionella > Legionella norrlandica. Next base: position 24,993 of record NZ_JNCF01000029.1, read on the forward strand.
TCATTATTTTTAAGGGGTTAAAATGAACATAAAAACAAAAGGGTTCTCTTTGACAGTACTTGCCCTGATTAGTTTGTTTGCCGGTGTTTATATTTCTCAAAATTTTCATTTTAAGAGAAAGATCAATGTTGCTGAGTTTCATGGAACCTATCTTGAAAATCCAAGAAGTGTTAATAATTTCAGTCTAATGGGTACTGATCAAAAAACTTTTAATAATTCAAGCTTGCAGGGCCAATGGACTTTGGTATTTTTTGGATTTACCAATTGCGGTTACCTGTGCCCAACTACTATGGCGGAACTTGGGAAAATGTACCGAATTCTAGAAGAAAAAAATGTGAAAAATTTACCACAAGTCGTGATGATATCTATAGATCCACACAGGGATAGTCTTGAGAAATTAGGAAGTTATGTGACTTCTTTTCATAAGTCATTCTATGGCGCGAGAGGTGATGAGGATTCAATTAAATTAATGACCCATGAGATGGGTATTGCATACACCAAAGTGGCTAATACGGATAATATTGATCCGCAAGATTATGATATACAGCACAGTGGGGCTGTAATGCTATTTAACCCCCAAGGGGAGTTAAATGCCTTTTTTACTACGCCACACCATGCTGATATATTGGCTAAGGATTATATCCTATTAGTGTCATAACCCATAGAAACCAATACCTTAGTCAATATCAAAAATAGCTAAGGCTGGTCTTATTTGATGCCACAGTGACAATCTAAAAGGTGTTGTCAGATTAATTACGTTGCGAAAAATTTATTCAACTCATAAGTCAATTTGAGAGGATAATTCGTCATTTTTAATCTAGGCTTTAGATAAGAGCTGTGAACATCATTGAAATTACTGAGGACTGTTTAATTCATGAAAATTGCGATATTAGCAACTAACCCACATTTATATTCTCACAAGCGATTAAAGGCTGAAGGAGAAGCTGCTGGCCATGAGGTTAAAATTATTAATCCGTTGTATTGTTATATGAATGTTGCGGCGTCTAACCCTAAGGTTCATTATCGAGGAGGAACTCCTTTGCCGCATTTTGATGCTGTGATTCCAAGAATTGGCGCTTCAATTACCTATTACGGAACTGCTGTTTTGCGGCATATGGAAACAATGGGGATGTATACTCTTAATGAGTCTCTTGCAATCTCACGTTCTAGAGATAAATTTCGATCATTACAATTATTGGCACGTAAAGGCATTCCTATGCCGTTAACTAGCTTTGCCCAATCTCCTGATGATACTGAGGATTTGATTCATATGGTGGGTGGTGCTCCTTTAGTTATAAAACTATTAGAAGGGACTCAAGGTAAAGGAGTAATTCTTGCTGATAGCCATCAATCGGCGGTAAGTATCATTAATGCGTTTAAAGAGATGCATGCTAATATATTAGTACAAGAATTTATTGAAGAGTCTCGTGGTACAGATATACGCTGTTTTGTTATAGGAGAAAAAGTGGTTGCTGCCGTAAAGAGGCAGGCCAAAGAAGGAGAATTTCGAGCTAATGTTCATCAAGGCGGAAAAGCAATTAAAGTAAAACTTTCTCCTCAAGAGCGTGCTATTGCTGTTAGTGCAGCGAAAACAATGGGGTTAAAGGTAGCCGGTGTGGATTTAATTCGTTCAAATCATGGACCATTAGTGTTAGAAATTAACTCATCTCCCGGTCTTGAAGGCATAGAGAAAGCAACCAATATTAATTTGGCTGGAAAAATTATTGAATATATTGAGAAGAAGGCAAAACCAATTAGCTTGAATCATCGATTTCATGGTTAGTTCTTAATGAGTTCCTGATTTAGAGTCACTCTTACCAATTAACCAATCGGCGTTGACTTCAAGCTCTTGAGCTAAAGTCTTCAATAGTGCCTCATCAGGGCTTGTCACTCCATTAAGCAAGGCTTCTGCTTTAAATTTTGGAACTTTAATAAGTTTGGAAAGTACCTCGATTCGTTCCGCAGTAGCTTCTGGTACGCCAATATTGTCTAACTCCTTATTGAGTCTTTCTGAGAATCGTTTGTTAAGCATATTTGGGCTCCTAAATAAACTTGTTTTTATTTAACTAGCGTTAAATGCTCATATGAATCAACTCGTATTTATTTCTATAGCATAAAAATGAAGTTTTGCAATTTTTAGAGATTAGTTCTGCCAGAAATTAAAAAATCAATTTTGATTGACGCTTGATTATAGTGATGTAAAATCGATGAAATTCAAGGGATAGTTATTAATTTTTGGGATGATATATGCTCTTTAAAACCGAATCGAAGTATCCTTGCGATTTCATTTTATTTGGTACTTTGGGTGATTTGTCTTGCCGAAAATTATTGCCTGCCTTATATCAATTAGAATATGCCGACTTGCTTCATGAAAAGACAAGAATTATTGGTTGCGCGCGTGAAGAGCTAGTATTATCAGCTTATGTTGATCTGATTAAAAATAAAATTAAAAGCTTTCTCCCAGATAAAATTGATGAAGCAGTCTGGTTACGTTTTGTCGAGAAACTGGCTTATTGCAAACTTGACTTGAATAAACCGGATGATTATCAACAATTAATGGACTATGTGAATCCATCTGAGCGAGTCATTATTTCTTATTTAGCGATTCCACCAAGCCTTTATTCTCAAGCTTGCTATGGCCTTTCTCAACTTGGTCTAACAAGCCAACCATCCCGCGTTGTTCTGGAAAAACCTATTGGCCATGACTTACCTTCCTCCATAGCGACAAATGATCAGGTGGCTTGTTTTTTTGCGGAAAACCAGATTTATCGGATAGATCATTACTTAGGTAAAGAAACTGTATTAAATTTGTTGGTTCTTCGTTTTGCTAATTCAATTTTCTCAACCAATTGGGACAATCGGGTTATTGATCGTATAGAGATTGCCGTCGCTGAAGAAATAGGAGTTGAAGGCCGTTGGGAGTATTATGATAAATCGGGACAAGTCAGAGATATGTTGCAAAATCATTTACTGCAAATATTATCTTTGATCGCAATGGAGCCCCCGTTGAGTCTTTCTGCAGAAAGCATTCGCAATGAGAAATTAAAGGTATTGAAATCATTGCGCTTTATTAACAAGACGAATGTACATGACCATACAATTCGGGCTCAATATGTAGCTAATCATTTGATAAATGGCAAAAAAATACTGGGTTATTTGGAAGAACAAGGAGCCAGTCAGACATCTAAAACAGAAACTTTTGTTGCCATTAAAGCGTATGTCGACAATTGGCGATGGGCTGGTGTGCCATTCTATATGCTAACTGGTAAAAGATTGCCCAAAAAACAAAGCGAGGTAGTGATTTATTTTAAACCCCAGCCCTATAATATCTTTCACTCTCTTAAAGAAGAATTATCACCCAATCAGTTAATTATACGTTTACAACCTGATGAAGGTGTCGAAGTGCGGATAATGAATAAAGTACCAGGTCTTGGCGAGCGCATGGAGTTACATGATAGTAAATTAGACTTGAATTTTCACCATAGTTTTAAAACTCGCAGAATCGCTGATGCTTATGAAAGATTGTTATTAGAGGTGATGTTAGGCAATCAATATTTATTTGTGAGCCGAGAAGAAATTGAACAAGCCTGGCAATGGATCGACAGCATTGTGTTTGCCTGGGAGGAAAAAAATATTCCACTGTATACTTATCCATCAGGTTCTTGGGGGCCCAAAGAAGTCATGCGTTTATTTAATGGGCAGGCACATGTTTGGGGCGAGCACAATGCAATTATATAGTTTTACCGATGCCAATCAGTTAACTCATGAAATGGCAGAAAAGTTAAAAACTATTTTATCAAATGCTATCAAATTACGAGGAAAAGCATATTTGGTTGTTTCTGGAGGTAAAACTCCAATTGATTTATTTAAGAAGCTGGCTTTAGCTGACCTGCCTTGGGAAAAAATTGTCATTACATTAGCCGATGAGCGATGTGTCGGCTTGGCAGCCTCCCAACGTAATGAACGGTTGATTTGCGATTTCTTACTGCAACATAAAGCAAAAAATGCAAAATTTATAAGCTTATATGACGAAAAAGTAGATCTCTTGACACATTTACAAACTGTGGATAGGTTAATTGATTCTTTACCAACTTTTGATGCGGTGATTTTAGGAATGGGCGAAGATGGACATACAGCTTCGCTATTCCCCTGTAGTGATGAACTAAGTGCTGGTTTAGATGATAAGGCAAAGGCAATACTTTTAGTCAATCCTAGAACAGCCCCATTTCAGAGAATTAGTTTATCCAAAAGACGGTTACTAGATAGCCATAATATTTTTTTACATTTGTTAGGCCAACGAAAGCGATCTGTCTTGGAGCAGGCCATGAGAAATAACAAACCGGCCATTATGCCAGTTTGTGCCGTGTTACATAACTCCAAAGCTAATGTGCAAGTGATGTATGCTCCGGCTGATGAGGAAAAAGAATGCACCCTATAATAAAGCAAGTGACAGCAAATATCCAAAATCGAAGTGCCCAGAAAAGATCAGTGTATTTGGATCAAATTGCTAAAGCGCGTATTTCAGGCCCGCAACGAGGTCTATTGCATTGTGGAAATTTGGCTCATGGTTTTGCTGCCTGTCCTAAACAAGACAAAGCTATTTTAAGAGGTAGTTCCCAGGCCAATATAGCGATTGTTTCCTCCTATAATGATGTGCTTTCTGCACACCAACCGTATGCTGTTTTTCCTGATTTAATTAAAGAGGCCATTTCAGTAGCAGGTGGTGTAGCCCAGTTTGCTGGCGGTGTTCCTGCTATGTGCGATGGGATCACGCAGGGGCAGCCTGGGATGGAGTTGAGTTTACTAAGCCGTGATGTTATCGCGTTATCTACTGCTATTGCTTTGTCTCATAACATGTTTGACGGGGGATTGTTGTTAGGTATCTGCGACAAAATAGTGCCTGGTTTATTAATGGCTGCTTTGGCTTTCGGCCATCTGCCTTTTATCTTCGTCCCGGCTGGTCCTATGCCTTCTGGTATTTCCAATCAGGAGAAAGCAAGAGTTCGCCAATTATATGCTGCAGGCCAGGTAGATAAGAGCGCTTTATTGGATGTGGAAGCTTCCTCATATCATTCTCCAGGTACGTGTACGTTTTATGGTACCGCAAATTCGAATCAATTAGTTGTTGAGTTGATGGGGTTACAGCTCCCTGGTTCTTCATTTGTTAATCCCAACACTCCTTTGCGAGATGCGTTAACGAAAGCAGCAGCGCGCCAAGTGTTATCTTTGACCGGTCTAAATTCTGATTATGTGCCAATAGGGCAGATGATTGATGTGAAAAATATAGTAAATGGAATCGTTGGATTATTGGCTTCGGGAGGATCTACTAATCATACCATGCATTTGATTGCCACAGCAGCTATGGCAGGGTATTCGGTAAACTGGGATGATTTTGCACAATTATCAGCAGCCACTCCATTAATCGCTCGGATTTATCCAAACGGTCAAGCAGATATCAATCATTTCCAAAAAGCAGGCGGGATGGCTTATTTTGTTAAAACTTTATTAGATGTTGGCCTACTCCATGCTGATGTTCATACCGTGGCAGGTTACGGTTTAGATAGGTACACAAAACAGCCTCAATTGATCAATGGTGAATTGATTTGGGTTGAAGGCC
>NZ_JNCF01000139.1 GCF_000770585.1 Legionella norrlandica
TTACCTTTAGCTCAGCATAATCTAGCTATTATGTATATGGAAAGGTTTGGAGTAAAAAAAAGATAGTAAACAAGCTATTAAATGGTACCAAAAGGCTGCTGAGCAAGGCCTGGATTTGGCGCAAAATAATTTGGCTGTAATGTATGTTCAGGGTGAAGGAGTCAAAAGAGATTTTAAAAAGGCCATGTACTGGTATCAAAAAGCAGCAGAGCAGGATTGGATTTAGCACAAATTAATTTGGGCCTAATGTATCTTGATGGTATAGGGACTAATAAAAATAGAGCGAAAGCCAAATATTGGATTGGCAAGGCCAAAGAGAGTGGTTCTCAAGATGCCCTGACCATATGGAATGAAA